>NZ_MUNF01000374.1 GCF_002154555.1 Streptomyces murinus | reverse complement strand
ACGTGCCCAAGCCGCCCGCGCTCCTGCCGGGGCAGCGAGGGGTGCGCGGGCGGCTTGGGCACGTAGTCGGGGTGCCGGTCGTGGTCCGGCGGCGCGTAGCCGGCCGTCGAGGGCAGGGAGACGGGCTTGGTGTCCTTGCGGGAGAAGTCGAAGGCGCTGGTGAGGTCGCCGCACACGGCCCGGCGCCAGGGCGAGATGTTCGGCTCGCGCACCCCGAAGCGCTGCTCGATGAAGCGGATGATCGAGGTGTGGTCGAAGGTCTCGGAGCAGACGAAGCCGCCCTTGCTCCAGGGCGAGACGACCAGCATCGGCACCCGCTGGCCGAGACCGTACGGTCCCGCCGTGTATCCGGCGCCGCCCGGGTACAGGTCGGCCGAGGCGTCGACCGTGGACTTGCCCTGGGCACCGGAGGCGGCCGGGAAGGGCGGTACGACGTGGTCGAAGAAGCCGTCGTTCTCGTCGTAGGTCAGGAAGAGGGCCGTCTTCGCCCACACCTCGGGGTTGGAGGTGAGCGCGTCGAGGACCTGGGAGACGTACCAGGCGCCGTAGTTGGCGGGCCAGTTCGGGTGCTCGGTGAACGCCTCGGGGGCGGCGATCCAGGAGACCTGCGGGAGCGTCCCGGCCTTGACGTCGGCCCTCAAGCGGTCGAAGAAGCCCTCGCCCGCCTTCGCGTCCGTGCCGGTGCGGGCCTTGTCGTACAGCGGGTCGCCGGGCTGCGCGTCGCGGTACTGGTTGAAGTAGAGCAGCGAGTTGTCGCCGTAGTTGCCCCGGTAGGCGTCGTCGATCCAGCCCCAGCCGCCGTTCGCGTCCAGGCCGTCGCCGATGTCCTGGTAGATCTTCCAGGAGACGCCCGCCTGCTCCAGGCGCTCGGGGTACGTCGTCCAGCCGTAGCCCTTCTCGTCGTTGCCGAGGACCGGGCCGCCGCCTTTGCCGTCGTTGCCGACGTAACCCGACCACATGTAGTAGCGGTTGGGGTCGGTGGAGCCGATGAACGAGCAGTGGTAGGCGTCGCAGATGGTGAAGGCGTCCGCGAGGGCGTAGTGGAAGGGGATGTCCCGGCGGGTCAGGTACGCCATCGTGGTGGCGGACTTGGCGGGTACCCACTTGTCGTACTTGCCGCCGTTGAACGCGGTGTGCCCGTCGTTCCAGCTGTGCGGCAGGTCCTGGAGGAAGGCGAGGCCGAGGTCGTCGGCGTCCGGGTGGAAGGGCAGGATGTCCCGGGTGCCGTCCGACTGCTGCCACACGGAGCGGCCGTGCTGGCTGACCGCGCGCGGGTCGCCGAAGCCCCGGACGCCCCGGAGCGAACCGAAGTAGTGGTCGAAAGAACGGTTCTCCTGCATCAGGACGACGATGTGCTCGACGTCCTGAACCGATCCGGTGCGATGGTTCGCGGGCAGGGCGGCGGCGCGCTGGATGCTGCTCGACAGCGCCGTGAACGCCGTCGTGGCGCCCGCGATCTGGAGGAAGCGCCGGCGGTTGACTTCGGTCATGGGGGGGTGGGTCCTCTCGTCCTGACGTCCGTGCTGTGCCGCGCCGAGTGTTCCAAGCCCGGCGAACGTCAGGGAAGGGTGAGATGACGCCGATGTGAAAGTACGGCTGGCGAAAGGTGTCAGCTCTCCGGGGGCGGGACCACCGTCAGATGCGCCGGCACGGCGCGCTGTCTGCGCGGGCGCCGGACCGGCGCGGCGGCACGGGAGTCGCGCGGGACCAGGGTCAGGCGCCGGCAGCCCAGTTCGCGCAGGGCCTGGGGTGTCTCGTCCACGATGCGGCACTCGGTGGGGCCCCGGCGCGGATCGGGGTGCAGCAGCAGCCGTACGGCCCCGTCGAGCCGGGTGCCGCGCTCGCCGACGGCCCGGATCCAGTGCGGCAGGCCCTGCCGGTAGGCGGCGTCCATGAGCGGGTCCTGCATGATCTCCCGGCGGATGGCCTGGAGTTCGGGATCATGGCCGTAGGCGTCCATGGCGCCTTTGAACTGCGCCAGCATCGGCAGGCACCAGCCCGCCTCATGGTCGCCGAGGACGAGCCCGGCGTCCGGGTGGAACAGCACGAACCGCAGGAAGTTGTCCCCGGGCATGGCCGTGGGGTGCGGGCGCGCCCCGCCGAAGAGCGTGGCGTAGGCGTCATTGGCCAGCACCACGTCCCAGCGGTGGTCCACCACCAGGGACGGGAAGGGCACGGCGTCCAGCAGCACGCCGTAGTCCTGTAGGTACGACTGGGTCTCGGAGGTCTCGGGGACGGGCCGCGGCGCCGGCCACTGCCCTCCTGCCTGATGTGCCATCGGGAGGTCACCCCTCTTGCCTCTGCGGCCTTCACGCGGCGATGCGATCCTGCTTCCCCACGAGGAGTGATGTCAACTATCGTGGCATTCCACGCCGGTTGACGGCTGAAATTCGCCACAGTTGTGGCGACACCTGGATGTGGGTTCACAGCACGGGCTAATCTCCGGGAAGTTCACGGCGACCGCCGGTCCTGGTACCGAGCATGCGGGATGCACGGACGCACCTGTTGCCCTTGCTTGAGAGACGTAGGAGTTCTGTCGGTGACGGATGGCTACGAGGATCCGGGCGCCGCGGCGACCGCCCAGCTGCCGGCCGTCGTCGCCCGCGTCACCGCGCTCGCCGAGCGCCTCGGGGTGACCCAGGCCGAGGTCTTCGACATCGCGCGGCTCTCGGTCGCCTGCGGGGTGCCCGAGCCGGTGGTCAAGGCGCTGCTCAGCGGGCGTCCGGCGGGCGAACCCGATGTCCAGGCGCGCTTTTTGCAGCGCCTCGGGCTGCTGCGGCGCACCCGGCTGAAGCCGAACGGCCGCAAGTACACCCAGCAGGAGATCGCCGACGGCGCGGGCATGTCCCGGCAGCAGGCCGGTGCCCTGATCAACGGCGACCGGCGGCCCACCATGGAGCACTGCGACGCGTTGCAGCGCTTCTTCCGGGTGCACGCCGGGTTTCTGACGGCGGAGGACCCGGAGGCGCTGGCGGGCGCGCTCCAGCGCACCGAGCAGGAATTGCTCCAGAAGTTGGCCGACCGGGAGCGGGCCGCGGCCGGGCCCGCCGAGGACCCGCTGGAACGGCTGCTCCAGGATCACGGGGTGCGCGGAATCGCCTGGCGGGCCGCGCAGTTGCCGACCGACCAGCACCGGGACAAGGTCGCGGAATGGCTGGACATGCTCCTGGAGAGCGTGAAGCGGCCGGAGGCCTGACAGCGCCCGGGACACAGGCCGAGGTGCGGTTTCGCCCGATTGTCAGTGGTGGGCGGCAAGCTGGTGTGCGTGCGCCGCAGCGCGCCTGACCGTGCCGCCTACTCGGGGAGAGCCGACCGATGCCCACCGCCGTACTGACCGATCATGAGCGCACCGCCGTCCAGGCCTACTTGAGGCTGCTGCACACGGTGCGCGCCGCCTTCGACGGTCCACCGCAGGGGGCGCCGCCCGCCCTGGTGCCGCCGTCCGTGCTCGCCGAGGCGGAGACGGCCCTGACCCGGGCGGGCCTCGCGGGCAATGAGGAGCAGTTCTTCCGGATGCTGGGCGAGTGGTGCCCGCCGGCCGGCTGAACGGACGGCGGGCCGGTCCGGGGGACGCGGGACCGCCGTAGCGGTGATCGTCGGGCGCCCGGGCTCGTCAGCCGGGCGCCCGGGCGTCAGGCGGCGCCCGGGCCCGTCAGGCGGGGTGTGGGATGACGACCGTGGTGGTCACCAGGGTGTCCCGGGCGGCCCAGCGGCCGTCGAGGACCTGGAGGCGGTGGCCGCCGACGAGGGGGCCGGGGACCAGGAGTTCGGCGTGCAGGGTGCCGTGCGGGGCGCCGTCGGGGGACGGACACAGGGTGATGTCGGCCTCGGAGAAGTCCAGCCACTTGCGGGTGAGCGGGAACCACGCCTTGTACACCGACTCCTTGGCGCTGAACAGGATCCGGTCCCAGTGCACGGCGGGCCGCTGCTCGGCGAGGCGCGCGAGGCGTGCCGTCTCGGCGGGCAGGAAGACGGAGGGACCGACGCCGTCGGGCAGCGGGCCGTGCGGTTCGGCGTCGATGCCCAGCGAGACGAGGTCGGTGGCGCGCACCAGCGCGGCGGCGCAGTAGCCGTCGCAATGGGTCATGCTCCCGACGATGCCCGCCGGCCACTGCGGGGCGCCCCGCTCACCGCTGACCACGGGCCTGGGCGGGATGCCCAGCTTCTCCATGGCGCGCCGGGCGCAGCCGCGCACGGCGGCGAACTCGCGGCGCCGCTTGGCCACGGCACGCGCGACCAGCACCTCTTCCTCCGGGTGGAGGGGGGTGTCCCACAGCGGGTCGTCACGAAGTGCCTCCACGGCCACGACCGACTCCGGGAGCAGCTCCTCGATCACCGGCTTCCACCTCCTCCCTCTCCTCCATCGGCAGGATGCGGCGCGCCGTGCCCGGCTTCTGCGAACGCTTGCGCCACTCACGGGGGTAGCCGACGGAGACCTCGGTGAAGCGGACTCCGTCGTGCCAGGTGGTGCGGGGGATGTGCAGATGGCCGTAGACCATGGTGGCGACGCGGAACCGGCGGTGCCAGTCGGCGGTCAGCTCGGTGCCGCACCACATGGCGAACTCGGGGTGCCACAGCACCTCGGTGGGGTGCCGGTGCAGCGGGTAGTGGTTGGCCAGCACGGTCGGCAGGTCCGCGGGCAGCGCCGCGAGCCGCTCCTCGGTCCGTGCCACCCGCTCGCGGCACCAGGCCTCGCGGCTCGGGTACGGATCGGGGTGCAGCAGGTACTCGTCGTTGCAGACGATGCCGGTGCTCTCGGCGTAGGCGAGGCCCTCGGCCTTGGTGGCGCAGCCGGCGGGCAGGAAGCTGTAGTCGTAGCCGAGGAACAGCGGGGCGACGGCGACCGGGCCGCCGGGGCCCTGCCACACCGGGTAGGGGTCCTCGGGGGTGAGGACGCCGAGTTCGCGGCAGACCTGGACCAGGTGCTCGTAGCGGGCGACGCCGCGCAGCTGTACGGGGTCCTTCGGATGGGTCCACAGGTCGTGGTTGCCCGGGGTCCACAGGACCTTGCGGAAGCGGGCCGTGAGGGTGGCGAGGGTCCAGCGGATGTCCTCCACCGTCTCCGCGATGTCGCCCGCGACGATCAGCCAGTCCTCCTCGCCCGTCGGGTGCAGCTGCTCCACGAGCGCCCGGTTCTCCGGGTAGGAGATGTGCAGATCGCTGATGGCCAGCAACTGGCCGGGACCGGCCGTCGGCTCCACCCCGTGTTCCCCTTCCCATCAGCGGTTTGTCTGCTCCACAAGAACATACTTGGGTGCGGCGTTCAAGTGCCTGTTGAGCCGGTCTACTTGAGGTAGGCGAGGCCCGGATGGACCGCGAGGTAGCCGTCCGTCAGCCGGCGCGCCACGTTCACCGAGTCGACCAGGGGGTGCAGGGCGAACGCCTTGAGCGCGGTGGCCCGGGAGCCGGACTCGGCCGCGGCGAGGACCTCGCGTTCCACCGCCTTGACCGACGAGACCAGGCCGGTGGCGTGCTCGGGCAGCGGGGCGGTGGCCAGGGGGTGGGCGCCGTTGGCGTCCACCAGGCAGGGGACCTCGATGACCGCGTCGGCGTCCAGGTCCGGCAGGGTGCCCTGGTTGCGGACGTTGAGGATGAGGGTCGTACGGGCGTCACGGGCGATGGCGCGCATCAGGGCGAGGGCCACCTTCTCGTAGCCGCCGGAGAGATCCTCCTCCTCGCGTTCGCCGGCGCCCGCGGTCTCCCGGTTCTCCGCCATGTACGTCGCCTCGCGCTCGGCGCGGGTGCGGTCCCAGGCGCCCAGCGCGGAGACGTCCGGGCGTCCGGCCTCGGCGTAGAAGCGGGCCTGCTGGTCGCGCAGGAAGGCGCCGCGGGTCGCCTCGGCCTCCTGGTAGGCGCGGACGGTCTCGCGGTTGAAGTAGTAGTAGTGCAGGTACTCGTTCGGGACGGCGCCGAGCGTGCTCAGCCAGTCGGGGCCGAACAGCCTGCCCTCCTCGAAGGAGCCGAGCAGCGCGGGATCGGCGAACAGCCGGGGCAGTTCGTCGCGTCCGGCGACGCGCAGGCCGCGGACCCAGCCGAGGTGGTTGAGCCCGACGTAGTCCACGAAGGCGTCCTTCGGGTCGGCGCCGAGGACGCGGGCGATCCGTCGGCCGAGGCCGACCGGGGAGTCGCAGATGCCGATGACCCGGTCGCCGAGGTGCCGGGACATCGCCTCGGTGACCAGACCGGCCGGGTTGGTGAAGTTGATCACCCAGGCGTCGGGGGCGAGGCGGGCCACCCGGCGGGCGATGTCGGTGGCGACGGGCACGGTGCGCAGCCCGTAGGCGATGCCGCCCGCGCCGACCGTCTCCTGCCCGAGCACGCCCTCGGCCAGCGCGACCCGCTCGTCGTCCGCCCGGCCGTCGAGGCCGCCGACGCGGATCGCGGAGAAGACGAAGTCGGCGCCGCGCAGGGCCTCGTCGAGGTCCGTGGTGGTGCTCACCCGGGGCGCGTCGGGGCTCTCGGCGGCCTGCTCGGCGAGGACCCGGGAGACCGCGTGCAGCCGGCCGGCGTCCAGGTCGTGCAGGACGACCTCGGTGACCCGGCCCGGGGCGCGGTCGGTCAGCAGCGCGCCGTACACGAGCGGCACGCGGAAGCCGCCACCGCCCAGAATCGTCAGCCTCACGTCACCACGCACCTTTCCCGAGTCCCGAGACCCCTGCCACGGCACATCATCCCCGCGCGCCGCCTCCCGGCGCACATTCCGGGCCCCCTCGCTTCCTCGCCGGTCCCTCGAAGGCACCGGGTCCGTCGCCTGAGATCGCCGGGGCGTCGGCCGGAACCGGCACACCCGACGCGTCGCCGTCACCCGGTGGCCGCCGATCCGTGGTTGCATGCGAACCCCGACTCCACAGCTGTGACAGGAGCCTGATGAAGCGTCAACTCGCCGCGCTCACCGCACTGGTGGGCGCCCTCGTGTGTGCCGCCCCGAGCGCGTCGGCGGCCGAGCCGGACCGGTGG
Source organism: Streptomyces murinus (assembly GCF_002154555.1). Classification (GTDB taxonomy): domain Bacteria; phylum Actinomycetota; class Actinomycetes; order Streptomycetales; family Streptomycetaceae; genus Streptomyces; species Streptomyces murinus. The sequence continues at coordinate 458 of NZ_MUNF01000374.1, read as the reverse complement.
ACGGCGGCCGGGACGTCGTACACCGACACCCTGGGCGGCGGCCAGGGCCTCGCCAGCCGGGCCGACGGCTCGCTGCTGCACCGCGGACTGCTGGACATCCCGCTGGATCTGCGGATCAAGGGCTGGAACCACGTGGGTGACCCGGACATCGCGCGCGGCTATGTCTTCGACGCCTACCAGGGCGCGGACACGGCCACGTCGAAGATGTACGCGGTGACCACCCCGGACGGCAAGCGGTACGACTATGTGCATCCGCTGGACCCGGGCGAGAAGGTGAACAACTCCTTCGCCGCGGTCTCGCCCGACGGGCAGTGGCTGGTCTCCGGCGAGTGGGAGGACCAGGACCGGCTCCAGGTGTTCCCCGCGCCGCTGCTCAACCCGGCCACCCCGCGCACCGGCTTGTCCAGGCTGATCTGCCCGGCCTGGGCCAGCGTCCCGCCGGTGCGCGGGGTGGCCGG
>NZ_MUNF01000373.1 GCF_002154555.1 Streptomyces murinus | reverse complement strand
GGTCTGCGGGGTCCGGGGCGGGCAGGGCACGGTCGGCCGGATCGCGCCAGGCCCGGCTTGCTCTGGCCGGGCCCGGATTGGTTTGGCCGGGCCCGGCTCGGGCTGTGTCAGACCGTGGTTCCGGCCGGCTCGTTCTCCACGGCCGCGGGCCGGGAGGAGAAGGTCGTGCCGCCGCGCACCAGCAGCGGCAGCGGGGCCGCGACCAGCACGATGAAGGCGCTGACGATGAGCATGTCGCGCGTTCCGATGCTGGCGGCGACCAGGCCGGCCGCCGCGTAGCCGAGCGGCATCAGGCCCTGGCTGCCCAGCCAGTCCAGGGCCATCACCCGGCCGAGGACCCGGTCGGGGACGTCCTGCTGGAGGGCGGTCATCCACAGGATGGAGAAGACGGTGACGCCGACGCCGGCGATCGCCCAGCAGATGAGGACGCCGACCAGCGGCAGCACGGCGAGTGAGCCGACCGAGCCGAAGATGGTGAAGAGGCCGCAGCAGGCGACGGTGCCCGGGCGGCTGGTGCGGATCTTGCCGCCGACGATCGAGCCGATGATCGAGCCGACGCCGAGGGCGGCGAACGCACCGCCGTAGGCGGCGGATCCGCCGAGGCTCTTCTCGGCGACGATCGGGGCGGCGAGGAAGGCGGGGGCCACGCAGAAGGTCATGACGATGGTCGCCATGCCGATGGAGGCGCCCACCCAGGGGCGGGAGCGGATCTCCCGGATGCCCTCGTTGAAGTCGCGCAGGCCGCGCCGGATGATGCCGCCGGGCTCCTCCTCGTCGGGGGACTCGTCACGCGCGTTGGCGGCGTCGGTCTCCTTGATGAACACGAGGGTGGCGAGGCTGGCGGCGAAGGTGCCGACGTCGATCCACAGCGCGGGCCCGGGACCCACTCCGGCGATCACGAGGCCGGCCAGGGTCGGTCCGGCCACCATGGAGACGTACTGGGACAGGGCGCTGAGCGCGTTGCCGCCCTGGAGCGCCTCCTCCGGCAGCAGCCGCGGGGGCACGGCGCTGTAGGCGGGCAGGAACAGGCCCTCGGCGATGCCGATGGCGATCACGAGGACCATGAAGACGGCCGTGTTCAGGTGGACCGGGGCGATCGCGATGGCGGCGACGCCGACGGCTCGCACGGCGTCCGCGCCGATCATCACCCGGGTGCGCCGCCAGCGGTCGCCGATGGAGGCCGCGAGCACGGTGCCCGCGGCCAGCGCGATGCCCTGCACCGCGAGGACCACGCCGAGCCCGGTGGCGCCGGAGTGTCTGTCCAGGACGACCATCGCGAGGATGATCGGGAACATGGCGTTGCCGATGGAACTCAGGGACTGCCCGGTCCACAGGAAGGCGAAGTCCCGGTGTTTGAGCGGCAGGAACATGCTGGGCTTGGGATCCGTCATGTACTCGATCTCTCAGGGGGTCGGTTCGTCGGAGCGGTGGTGGTGTCAGCGGGGCCGTACGGCGGTGAGGCAGGTGAAGTGCGGTGGGGCGCTGGGGAGTTCGACCGACCGCATGCCGGTGAGGCCGGCCTCGGTGAGCCAGTCCGTCACCTCCGCCCGGGAGTACATGGCGCCGCTGCTGGTGCGGGCGGCCAGGAACAGCGCGTACTGGGCGCGCACCGGGTTCGTCTCGTACGGCCCGGAGCCGAGGATGTCGATGACGGCGAGGGTTCCGCCGGGCTTGACGGCGGCGGCCGCGCGGTGCACCAGGCGCTCGGCGTCCCCGGCGGTCTCCAGGTGCAGGATGTTGCCGAGGATCACCAGGTCGTGGGCGGCGGCGGGCAGTTCGACGTCGAAGTAGCTGCCCTCCAGCGCGGTGACGCGGGTCTCGACGCCGGCCTCGGCCGCGTTGTGCCGCAGTCCTTCGAGGACCGGCGGCAGGTCCACGGCGGTGACCCGGGCCTCCGGCATCCGGGTGGCGACGGCGAGGCTCCACACACCGGAGCCGGCGCCGAGGTCGAGCACCGAGCGGGCGCCGCCGCCCATGCCGTACGGCTCCCCTTCCAGCGCCTCGGCCAGTTCGGCGGCGGCGCCCGGGTACATGTGTCCGAGGCCCTGGGCGACCTGGGCGTAGTGGCGGCCCCGCTCCTCCAGGGTGCCGTCCATGGACAGCAACGGCTTGCCGGACAGGAGCAGTTCGGGCAGGTGGTCGAAGAGGTTCAGGTGCAGTTCGACGCCGCCGGGGGCGTTGCGGGCGCGTTCGGCCAGTTCGGGGGATGCCTGGTAGCGGCCGTCGGTGTGGACGGCGGCGCCGCTGTGCACGAGGACGTTGAGGGTGAGGCGGGTGGCGAGCGGGTCAAGCTTGAGGTCGGTGGCGAACTCCTCGGCGGTGGCGGCCCGTTCGAGCAGGGCCGCGAGGAGACCGGCGCGTTGGGCGCCGAGGACCGCGAGCACGGGTATGCCCTGGTCGAAGACCTCGGCGAGCGCGGTGGCCGGCTTGGTCATGAGAATTCCCTTCGATCGTCCGAGTCGCACATCCAGGAGACGAGCTCGACGGGTTCGGCCCCGAGGCGCTGCTTCCACGCCGGGTTGGTCCGGCCCAGTTCGATGACCTCGCAGCCCTGGGACACCGCGTAGTCGACGGAGAGGTCCAGCAGCACGAGGTACGGGCTGAAGGTGCCGCGTACCTCGCTCTCCACGCCGATGGCCCAGTTGTGCAGGGTCCGGCCGTCCAGGAAGGACACCGAGGCGGCGACCACGTGCCCGGCCTCCTCCAGGGTGAAGACGCACGCGGGCGCGCCTACGTTGGTCAACAGATCGGCCAGCGGGCCCTGTTCGTAGTAGCCGGGGTTGTAGCGGTCGGCGGTCAGCTTGAGGAGCCGGCACACGTCCCGGACGATCCGCTCGGGCAGCGGGTCGCGGTAGACATGTCCGGTGATCCCGGCCCTGGCCGCCAGGCGCAGCTGCCGGCGCGCGTCCTGCCGTACCCGGGCGGGCAGGCGTTCGAGGTGTTCGGCGAAGCTGCCGACGGACGTCAGGGGCATGCGGAAGCGGTGGTTGCGCGGCACCCGGCGGGCCCTGCTCTCCAGGAGCGGGGTGAGCGGGGAGTCCAGTGCCATGTTGATGAATCCGAACTCGGCCGCGCCCCACGCGCGGGCCTGTGCCCGCATCGCTTCCCACAGGGGCTCGACCAGCTCCTTCTCCGCGTGCCGCAGGGGCAGCCGGGTGTCGTAGCAGTGCCAGAAGTGGCTGACCGCCCAGGGCGGGCCCGCCACGTTCCGCGTCCCGAACGGGTCCCGGGCCGGCACCAGGTACAGCGGCATGACAGCGGACGGGTCGTCGCCGGAGCCGACGGTCAAGTAGCGGTGGTCCAGGGTGGGTTGCAGGGGGTTGGCGGCGTACGAGGTGAGCAGTGCGGAACGGTAGAAGACCGGTGCGCCCGCGGCGGCGACCACGGCGTCCCAGCCGTGCGGGTCCGGGATCCGGGTATGGGAGGAGATCCGTATGCCTGTGGCCGGCATCGGAGGTTAGCCCACTCGCTCGTCGGTCATGCGCAGCACCTGCTCCACCGGGGCGATGTCCCCTTCGACGGCGGAGAGCAGGCACTCGCTGCGCAGGGTGCCGAGCATGGTGGGGAGGGTCGCGAGCATGCGGCGCACGACGACGTTGGCGAAGAGCACGGTGGTCGCGCCGTACTCGGCGAACGTCTCCAGCGGCACCTCGGGCAGCGAGGTGGGCGCGAGGGTGATCGGCAGCAGTCCGCGGACCTGTTCGAGGACGGGGAAGAGCTGGTCCTTGCACTTTCTGTTGACCTGGACGAACAGCCCGTCCACGCCGGTCTCGGCGTAGCGGCGCATCCGGCGGACCGCCTCGTCGACGCCGAGGCCGGCCACCAGCGCCTCGCAGCGGGCGACGATGCGCAGGTCCTTGCGCTCGGCGGTCACGCGCTCCAGGCGGCGGGCGAACTCCTCGGTGTCCATGAGGTCGCGGGACTCGTCGGCGGCGAGCGAGTTGCGCTTGGGGAAGACGTTGTCCTCGATGACGACGGTGTGGGCGCCGGCGTCCTCGAAGGCGCGGATCGCGCGGGCGGCGGTCAGATCGCTGCCGTAGCCGTTGTCGGCGTCGACGAAGATCGGCAGGGTGGTGGCCGCGCGGACCTCGCGGATGACGGAGGTCATCTCGGTGGGGGTGAGCAGATTCCGGTCGGGTATCGCGAAGCGCGAACAGACCTCCAGGCTGCCGAGCCACAGCAGGTCGAAGCCGGCGCTCTGCACCATCCGCGCGGTGAGCGCGTCATGGACGCCGACGCCGATGGCGGTGGCGGGGGTCGGCCTCAGGGTGGTGTTGTGCACGGTCATGGTCTCAAGTCCTTCGGGTGGGGTGTCCGGTGGTGCCGTAGTGGGGTGGGGTACGGCGCTCAGCCGGCGGCTTCGGTCATGAAGCGGGCGCGGATCGCGTCGGGTTCCAGGCTGGCCGTCGCCCGTGGGGGCGCGGCGCCCGCGCCGGCGGTCGTCTCGATGACGAGCAGGGCGGGTCCGGGCTGTGAACCGACGTGTTCCAGCACGGGTTTGAGGTCGCTGAGGGAGGTGACGCGGCCGCCCCAGCGGTAGCCGCTCGCGCGGGCGACGTCCTCGAAGCGGGTGCGGGCGCCGGCGGTGGGCTGGCCGCCGGTCGATTCGTACTGCTGGTTGTCCAGGACGACATGGACGAGGTTGCCGGGGTGCTGGGCGCCGACGGTGCCGAGGGCGCCCATGTGCATCAGGCAGGCGCCGTCGCCGTCGAGCACGAAGACCCGGCGGTCGGTGCGGGACAGTGCGAGGCCGAGGCCGAGGGAGAGCGCGTGGCCCATGGAGCCCTGCATGTAGAAGTTGCCGGGCCGGTCGGCGCCGGCGAACAGCCAGCGGGAGGTGAACCCCGTGGTGGAGACGACCAGTTCGTCGCGGAGCAGTGCGCCGAGCGCGGCCACCACGTCCTCGGTGCCCGGCCGCTGGGAGGTCTCGGGGATCTCCTCGGCGGGGGCCGGCTTCGCCATCACGCCGCGCGGGACGACGAGGGCGGCGGTGCGTCCGGAGCGGACCGCGTCGAGGGCGGCGTCGAGGGTCGTACCCAACTCGTCGGGGTGCGGAGAGAGTTGCCAGTTCGGCACCCGGAGCGCGTCGAGGAGGGGGACGGTGGCGGCGCCCATGAGCCGGTGCTGGGGCTCGTCGGCCGGTCCGTCCGGGTCGCCGCGGTGGCTGACGAACATCAGGACACCGATGTCGTAGGGCGCGGACAGCGAGGTGAGGGGGTTGACCAGGTTGCCGAGGCCGGAGTTCTGGAGCAGTACGGCGCCGGGGGCGCCGGCGAGGGAGAAGCCGCAGGCGGTGGCGAAGGCGGCGCCCTCGTTGGCGCAGGGCACATAGCGGCCGTCCTGCTGGAGCAGGGGGATCAGACCGGCGAAGTAGGAGCAGGGGACGCCCGCGAACCGGTCGACGCCCCGGTCGCGCAGCGCCCGGTCGAGGAGGTCCGCGGGCAGTGCCGGTGTGGTGTTGGTCATGTGTGTCCCTGACATCGGAGCCGGAGTGCGGTGCGGGGCGAGCGGGCCACCGCGTCGGCGAAGCGTATGGCCTCGGCGGCGCCGACCCCGAAGAACGTGGCGCGCAGGGCGGGCCGTTCGGCGTCGAAGTGGCGGGCGGCCACGGCCTTGAACCCCTCCTCGTGGAGCGCGGCGAGCGCGGACTCCTCCAGTTGCTCGGCGGTCGGGGCGGGTGCCTCGGCGGCGCGCGGGTCCAGCGGGATCAGCGCGTTGGGTCCGTCGAAGGCGGGGAACTCGATGCCGTGCGCCGAGGCCAGCCGGTCCCTGAACGCGTCCTTGGCGGTGTCCACTTGGGCCAGCAGTCCGTCCCGGAGCAGGTCGAGTCCGCCGTCCCGGAGGAACAGTCCCCAGGCCCGCTGCCAGACCGGTGAGGGCGGGGTGCCCAGCAGTTCCGGGAAGGCCTCCTCGAAGCAGCCGGGTCCGGCCATCCAGCCGAGGCGGGCGCCGACGCCCCGCAGCTTGTGCAGGGTGCCGACGCTGTCGGCCCCGGCGGGGGTGCCGGCCTGCCCGCAGAACCAGGCGTACGTCTCGTTGACCACGACGCGGTGGCCCTCGGCGGCCAACTCTGCGATGCGGGAGCGCTCTTGGCCGGTCAGGGTGCGGCCGTCCGGGTTGCGTCCGGGCGAGGTGAACCAGAGCACGGTGTCCCAGGGTTCGCCGCCGAAGGCGCCCTTGAGCAGCTCGCCCCAGGAGGCCCGGGTCACCTGGGCGCCGGCGCCCGCGAGGACGGGGACGACTCCCGGATAGGTGGGCCGTTCCAGCGCCACGTGCCCGAAGCGCCGGGCGTAGGTGAGGGCGGCCGCCCGCAGGCTGGCGGTGATCGTCAACTGCTCCACCGGCAGACCGAGTTGGGCGGCCAGTACCTCCCGCAGGACTTCGTCGCCCTGCGGGGCGGGTACGGTCCACAGGTCGCTCTGCCGGGCCGCTCGGCCGACCCGGTCGGCCCACAGCCGGGTGGCCTCGTCCGGCCAGGGGGCGGGGGATCCGCTGAGGTCGATCACGCCGGTCCTGCCGTGAGACGGCGGGCGAGCGCGAGGCTGTCCCGGCTGATCTCCCCCCAGACGGTGGGGACGAAGACGTCCCTGCCGTAGCGGACGGCCCAGGCGTTGGCGCCGCCGAACAGGGTCATTCCCGCGGCGAGTTCGATGCTCGTGACCTCCGCGGGCGTCCCGTCGGCCGCCGTCTCGGCCAGCGTCTCCCACACCTCGCGCGGCACCAGCCGCCAGCAGCGGTCCCGTCCCGGATCGCCGGGGGCGGCGGCGCCGTCCGGGTCCGCGACGCGCGGGCTCAGGTCGGCGGAGAAGTAGTGGCGCGCGGAGTCGGCGAGGGCGGTGGCGGCTCCCTCGTCGGCGCCGCGGGCGCGCTCGTCCTCGTGGGCCAGGGCGGCGAACGCCTCGGCGCGCGCCTCGGGTCCCGGCGGGGTCAGCTCCAGTGCGGTCTCCTCCCCGAGGTCCGGGGGCAGTACGGCGGTGCTCTCCGGGTAGGCCTGGCGGACCGCGTTGACGACGCGGGCGAGGGCGCCCTGGGCGCGGACCGAGCGGCACAGCTCGCTCACCGACACCCAGTCCGGGGTGGTGTCGCTGACCAGGGCGTGCAGGTCGTTGACGTCCTTGACGGACAGCATCTGGTCGCACAGGGCGTGGGCGGCGGTGATCGCGATGGAGGTCTCGACGCCGGGCACGGTGGCCGGCCGCCCGAGCGCGGTACCGGTGCGCCAGCCGGCCAGTGGCAGCAGTCCCGCGTGGCCCACCGAGAAGGCGCCGATGTGCAGGTCGACGCGGGCGTACGGGTTCTTGTTGTCGGGGTAGACGAGGGAGACCTGGCCGTACACGGCACCGTTGTCATGCCACTTGAGCCAGGGCATCTCGTCGGTGTCGTACACCCAGTCGCGCTCGCGCAGCCAGTCGACCAGTGGCCGGGCGGCGGCCCACTGCGGGAACTGGACGTCCACGTCGCCGAGATGGCGCAGTTCGGGCCTGGGGTAGACCGACTGGGCGCACAGTCCCTTGATGATGCGGCCGCCGAACTCCTGGACGGCGTCGACGACTTCGCGCATCTTCGGGGCGGCGTCGGCCTGCCAGGCGTCGTCCTGGCGGACCTCCTCGGCGAGGAGTTCGTACAGCCGGTTCGTCCAGGGGGAGCCCGTGTGACCGTCGAGGGCGGCGTGTGCGAGGCGGGTGACCTTCGAGCGGGAGAGGATCGCGTACAGCTCCTCGGGGGTGATCTCGCCGTCCAGCGTGTCAAGCGCGGCGGCGACGGTCGAGGACGGCGGCTCAGTCCGTCCCAAGGTCATGATCGCGGTCTGCGTGTCCATGCGCGCCTTTCGTGGTGAGGACGGGCTCGAAGTACTGCGAGGTGGTCAGGACCGCGGTCTCCCAGGAGTCGCACGCGCAGCCGTGCCGCCGGAGCACGAGGTCCACCTCGGACAGGTCCCAGGGGGCCGCGCTCGGGTCGAAGGGGTGCGCGAGGACGGCGAGCAGCGGGTGCCCTGCGGCCTCGGGGCGGACCAGGTCGGCGAGGCGGCGGCCGGCGTCCGGGCGGGCGAGTTCGCCGCGGGCGGTCAACCGCTCGGCGAGGGCCCGGCCTTCGTCACCGAGTTCGGTCCACAGCGCGGAGACGATACGGCCGCGCAGCGCGCCGAGGACGGCGACATGGTCGCGGGACTCCTTCGGCTGGGTCCGGGCGAGCACCGAGAGGTATCCGTCGAGGGTCGCGCCGTCGTGGAATGCGGCGAGCGGTTCGGGGCCGAGTATCGCGGCCGATTCCCGGGCGGCGTTCGCGGGGCTGTCCGACAGATGGAGCAGGCTCAGAATGGCGTTCACCGAGCCGACCTCGTGCCGGATCGAGCCGGGGCGTGTTCTCGGCGGCGTGCCGCCTTTGATTTCGTGGAGAACGGCGTACCGTTCCGCCGCGCTGCGGGACACTTCGTCGCGCAGCCGCAGGGCGACCGACGGTCCGAGCGAGAAGAGGGCGTCGAGGGCCCGATAGCGGAAAGTGCTCCCGGCGCCGACGTTCTGAATCTCGGCAATGGCGTCGATCTGCTGGGCGGTCACTCGCACTTCCCGCCATCCGACAGGCTTGAAACCCGCGACCGCGAGATGGTCGAGTACGGCGCCGACTCGCTGTTCGCGCAGACTGTCCGGACTGATCAGGCAGAACGCATGCGTTTGCCAGACCGATTCATCGAAAGACTGTCCCTCGTGAATGGCCCGTTCGCCTTCGATTGTCATGGGGCCTTTCCCTGTATATGCGAGTCAAGGATCCCTAAATGTGCCCGTCAAGGCGTAGCGCGGCGCCATACAGCGGGGCGGCGACGCAGCCGCGGAGTTGCTTCGCCTCCCAGGAGCCGAGGCCGTAGGGAATGATCCGGACGCCCCGCTCGGGTGCCAGCTCGATGGGCTTGTAGAACAGCGTGGCGAAATAGGTGAGCCGGGAGTTCGGGTCGGTGTAGTCCGCGCCGGCGAGGGTGGGCATCCAGGTTTCGCCGTCCTGGACGAAGACGCCGAAGCCCAGCGTCTTTCCCTGGTGTTCGGCCGTGACGACGGTGATCGCGTCGTCGTCGAAGCAGGACCGCAGCCGGCGGATCATCGAGGCCTCTTTGGCGGGGTCGGCGCTCCCCCCGTACTTGACGACCAGCTGGCAGCGCAGGTCGACCAGCTCCGGCTCGTCGTCCCGCAGGGTGCGGGTGGCCACCCGCAC
>NZ_MUNF01000372.1 GCF_002154555.1 Streptomyces murinus | reverse complement strand
GACCCCTCGGCCTCGGTCCTCGTACCGCCCCGCAGCGATGACCTGCAACGGCAACTCGGGCAGAGCCTGGAACACCATGACGCAGGAACGCGCGGTCGCGACCCCCGACTCCTCGTCCACCTCGACAACGAGATTCGACACCACATGATGCGTCCGGGGCGTGCCGTCCTCGTAGAGGATCACGGTGTCCCGCAACATGCGCTCGACGGCCGCGGCGCCCTCGGCTGGTTCACCGCTGCCGATGAAGACCCCGTCGGCGAACAGCTCCCCGACCCCGGCGAAGTCACCGTCGTCCACCAACTCGGCATACCTGGCGATCAAGTTCGGCACGGCGGTCGTGCCCATGGCAGCGCTCATACGGCCCGAGGGTAGAGGCGCCGCGGGACAATCCTCTTGCTCCGCGCCTCGGCCGCCCCCTACGCTGAGTTTGTGCCGCTAATAAACAAAACCCGAACGCACAACGTCGTGCCGGGCCGGGAGCTCGTCGGGCTGCGGGTCGCGATCACCGCGTTCTTCGCCCTGGACGGCTTCATATTCTCCGGATGGGTGGTGCGGATCCCGGACATCAAGCACCAGACCCACGCCTCCGCCGGGGCCCTCGGCCTCGCGCTGCTCGGCGTGTCCGCCGGGGCCGTACTGACCATGATGCTGACCGGACGCCTGTGCCGCCGCTACGGGAGCCACCCGGTGACTGTGGTCTGGATGGTCGTCCTCGCCCTCAGTGTCGCCCTCCCCCCGCTCGTCCATTCCGCGCTCGCGCTCGGCGCCGTACTCCTCGTTTTCGGCGCCGCATATGGGGGCGTGAACGTCTCGTTCAACGCAGCCGCCGTCGATCTCGTCGCCGCCGTACGCCGGCCCATCATGCCCAGTTTCCACGCCGCGTTCAGCCTCGGCGGAATGGTCGGCGCGGGCGTCGGCGGGCTGGTCGCCGGGTTCCTCTCCCCCACCCGCCATCTGCTCGGGATCACCGTGCTCGGGCTGCTCGTGACGGCCGTCGCCGGGCGCAGCCTGCTGCGGCACGAGCCGCCGGTGCCGCCCGTGGACGACCGGGTGCCCGCGGCGGCCGGCACCGGCCGGGCGGCCCGCGTCGCCGGGCGCTGGCTCGTCGTGGGGTTCGGACTGGTCGCGCTGTGCGACGCGTACGGCGAGGGTGCCATGGCCGACTGGGGGGCGCTGCACCTCAAGCAGGACCTGACCGCGTCCGCGGGGACGGCCGCCGCCGGGTACGCCTGCTTCGCGCTCGCCATGACCGCCGGGCGGCTCTCGGGCACGGCGCTGCTGGGACGCCTCGGCCGGGCCCGCACGGTGATCGCCGGAGGCGCGGTCGCGGCGGTGGGCATGCTGCTCGGCTCGCTCGCGCCGTCGGTCTGGGTGGCGTTGGCCGGCTTCGCGGTCACCGGGCTCGGGCTCGCCAACATCTTCCCGGTCGCCATCGAGCGGGCGGGCGCGCTGGCCGGGGCGTCCGGCGTCGCGATCGCCTCCACCCTCGGGTACGGCGGCATGCTCCTCGGACCGCCCATGATCGGGTTCATGGCCGACTGGTTCTCCCTGTCCACCGCGCTCACCAGCGTGGCCGCGCTGGCCGCCGTGGCCGCCCTGATCGGGGTGGCGACGCGCCGGGCCCTGAACGGCTGACGCCCTCCCGCGGGGGCCGCGCCGGCCGTGGCCGGACCGATGCCGGGCCACCGCCCGCCTCCGCTATCATTGCCCCATGCATCTTTCGTCGTGTCTGTGCTGGTGGCGCTCCTCGTAGGAGCGGCCGCCACACAGACATGAAGCGGGCCGTTCGGATGGACGGCCCTTTTTCCATGTCCCTGGCACCAGGGGGCGGGGCGTCCCGACGGCCCGCCCGACCCACCACCAGGAGACCGAGATGAATTCCCACCCACAGGCCGCGCCGGCCGAGGCCCCGTCCACCCCCGACGCCCCCGACAGCCCCTGGTGCTCCCGACGCGCTCGGCACCTCCGCCGCGCGGGCCCGCAGCGCGGAGCTGGAGAAGCTGATCGCCGAGGACCCGGGGAAGTTCCGGATCCTGACCGGCGACCGGCCCACCGGAAGACTGCACCTCGGCCACTACTTCGGCACCCTCCACAACCGGGTCCGGCTCCAGAACCTCGGCGTGGAACTGTTCGTGATCATCGCGGACTACCAGGTGCTGACCGACCGCGATGTCGCGGACGACCTCCAGTCCTACGTCGACGAGCTGGTCCTCGACCACCTCGCCATCGGCGTGGACCCCGAGCACAGCACGATCTTCACGCACAGCGCCGTCCCCGCCCTCAACCAGCTGATGCTGCCTTTCCTCAGCCTGGTCTCCGTCGCCGAGCTGAACCGCAACCCCACCGTCAAGGACGAGATCGCGCACTCCCGCCAGTCCGCCGTCAGCGGGCTGATGTTCACCTATCCCGTGCACCAGGCGGCCGACATCCTCTTCTGCAAGGCCAACCTGGTCCCGGTCGGCCAGGACCAGCTGCCGCACCTGGAGATCACCCGGACCATCGCCCGCCGCTTCAACGACCGCTACGGCCACGGCACCCCCGTCTTCCCCCGGCCCGAGGCCCTGCTCTCGGAGGTGCCGCTGCTGCTGGGCACCGACGGCACCAAGATGAGCAAGAGCCGGGGCAACTCCGTGCTCCTGGCCGCCGACGCCGATGAGACGGCGCGGCTGCTCAAGGGCGCGAAGACCGACTCCGAGCGGCACATCACCTACGACCCGGCCAGCCGCCCCGAGGTCTCCTCGCTGCTCCTGCTGGCCGCGCTCTGTCAGGGCCGGACGCCCGAGGAGATCGCCGCGGACATCGGCTCCGCGGGCGCGGCGGCGCTGAAGAAGACCGTGACCGAGGCGGTCAACGAGTACCTGGCCCCGATCAGGGCCCACCGCGCCGAGTACGCCCGGGACCGCGGCGAGCTGCGCCGCGTTCTGCGCGCGGGCAACGAGCGGGCGAACGCGGTGGCCGACGCCACCCTCGCCGAGGTACGTGCCGCGATGAACAGCGACTACTGAATCCCGGTGCGGCGCGGCGGGCGGTTCCGGCAGGATCATCCCATGCAGACCGTCGATTTCCTCCATGCCCTCGATCGCGAGGGTCAGTCGCTCGCCGCGGCCGCCGAGCGGGCCGGCACCGACGCCACGGTGCCGACCTGCCCCGAGTGGCGGGTGCGGGACCTGCTGCGGCACATCGGCACGGTCCACCGGTGGGCCGCGGGCTTCGTCGCCGAGGGGCACACCGGGCCCCGGCCGATCGGCGAGGAGCCGGACCTCACCGGCGCCGAGCTGGTGGCCTGGTACCGGGACAGCCACCGCCTGCTGGTCGACACCCTGTCCGCCGCCCCCGCCGACCTGGAGTGCTGGACCTTCCTCCCGCTGCCCGGCCTCTCGCCCCTGGAGTTCTGGACGCGGCGGCAGGCGCACGAGACGACCGTGCACCGGTACGACGCCGAGGCCGCCCGGGGCGGGGCGCCCTCCCCGATCGCCGCGGACCTCGCGGCCGACGGCATCGACGAGTTGCTGCGCGGCTTCCACGCGCGGCCCAGGAGCCGGGCGCGTACGACGGAGCCGAAGGCGCTGCGGGTACGGGCGACGGACGCGGGGCCGGACGCGGTGTGGACCGTACGACTCGGCCCGGACGGACCGCCGGTGACGTCGCGTCAGGCGGGCGGGGAGGCCGATGCCGAACTCTTCGGTCCGGCGGACCGGTTGTACCTGGCCCTGTGGAACCGCGCGCCCGTCCCGGGGGTCTCCGGCGACCGTTCCCTCGCCGCGCTGTGGCAGGAGACCTCGGGCATCTGACACCTCGTCAATCCTCACCTGAGGCTACGACCACGCAACGGCGTCAGTCCGTTTCCGTCGTCAACATCCGGGCCAGTACCGCGCGTTGCTCCGGCCGTACCTCGGTGTGCAGCGCGCGGCCCTTCGGGGTGAGGGCCACCCGGACGCCCCGGCGGTCCTCCGCACAGGCGCCCCGCTCGACCAGGCCCTCCTTCTCCAGGCGGCCGATGAGCCGGGAGAGCGCGCTCTGGGTGAGATGGACGCGCTCGGAGATCTCCTGGATGCGGTAGGCGCAGCCGTGCGGGCCCCGGCGCTCGGCCAGCAGGTCCAGGACCTCGAAGTCGCTGGCGCACAGGCCGTGGCTGCCCAGGGTCCGGTCCAGTTCGCACTGGGTGCGGGCATGCAGGGCCAGGATGCCCCGCCACTGCGCCACGAGTGCCCGCTCGTCCGTCGTCGACGTCATCGACGCACCGTAGCAGTCCCATGGGCGGGTAAAGAAAGTCGGCGGTCGGCCGCCCCGGGCGGCTACCGCAGCCCGGCCCCGCGCGCCAGCCCCGTCACCGCGTGCCGGAAGAACCGCTCCCGGTCCTCGATCACGTTGTTGAACTGACCGAACAGCTCGAAGCTCACCAGCCCGAACAGCTGCGCCCAGGCCGCGACCATGGCGGCGGCCACCTCCGGGGGCAGGTCGGGGGCGATCTCGGCGGCCAACCGCGCGGCCTCGGGGCGCAGTTCGGCGGACAGCGGCAGTTCGTCGAGGCCGGGACCCTGCCGGGCGTCGCGGAAGATGCCGATGAGGACCATGCCGGTGCGGGCGGCGGCCGGAATGGTGGTCTCGGGGGCGGCGTAGCCGGGCACGGGCGAGCCGTAGATCAGCGCGTACTCGTGCGGATGGGTGAGCGCCCAGGTTCGTACCGCCTCGCACACCGCGATGAAGCAGTCCACGGGCGCGGCCTCGCCCGCGGCGTCCCGGGCCTTCTCCGCGGCCGCGCCCAGGGCGTCGTACGCGTCGATGATCAGGGCCGTCAACAGCTCGTCGCGGCTGGGGAAGTAGCGGTAGAGGGCGGAGGAGACCATGCCCAGCTCGCGGGCGACGGCCCGCAGGGAGAGCTTGGCGGCGCCCTCGGCCGCCAGTTGCCTGCGGGCCTCTTCCTTGATGGCCGCGGTTACCTCGTTCCTGGCCCGTTCGCGGGCTCCCTGTGCGGTGGTCATGGCCTCATTCTGCCACGAGCGAGAGCGGTGCACACAAAAAAGAGCACTGCTCTTGCTTCGGAGCACCTGTCTCCCGCATGCTGGTGTCGACCGAGAGCACCGCTCTCCCGAACCATGGAGGTCCACCATGTCGTCGTCCGCGCCGTACTACCTCAAGGGCAGCCCGCTGAATGTGCGGCTGAACAGCGTGATCGGCTGGCTCGCCCGGCACGGGATCAGCCTCGCGGGCACCGCCGAGCTGTCCGTGAAGGGGCGCAAGAGCGGTGCGATGCAGCGCGTCCCGGTCAACCCGCACACCCACGAGGGCGGGCAGTACCTGGTCTCGGCGCGTGGCCACTCGCAGTGGGTGCGCAATATGCGTGCCGCGAACGGCGGTGAGCTGCGCGTCGGGCGCAAGGTGCGCCCCTTCACCGCGGTGGAGCTTCCCGACGCCGAGAAGCTCCCCGTCCTGCGGACCTATCTGGAGAAGTGGGGCTGGGAGGTCAACCAGTACTTCGCCGGGGTGACCGCCGCCTCCACCGACGAGGAGATCATCGCCTGCGCCGGCGACCACCCCGTCTTCCGGATCACCGTCACGAAGTGACGGGCTCCTCCTCCGGCTCGGCGGACTCCTCGGTGTCCGCCGCCTGCGCCGGGCCCGGGTCCAGCACGGTCAGGGCGCGCTGGGCGAGCGGGTGCGAGCGGACCAGCTCACCGAGGGAGGTGGCGCCCCGGGTGATGTTGCGGAACGCGTTCCACGCCGGGCGGAAGCCGGTGAGGGCGGCGTGGAAGAGGCCGGGCCGCCGCTCGAACGCCGCGAGCAGGCGCCTGCCGACGCCCATCTCGACACCGAGCCCGGCCTTGACGGCGAAGGCGTAGTTCAGGGCCTGGCGGCGGGTGTCGACGGCGTCGTGCGCCTCCGCTATGCGCACCGCCCACTCGCCGGCCAGCCGGCCCGAGCGCAGCGCGAAGGAGATGCCCTCACGGGTCCAGGGCTCCAGGAGCCCGGCCGCGTCGCCGCAGACCAGGACCCGGCCGCGGGAGAGCGGCGAGTCATCGGCCCGGCAGCGGGTCAGATGCCCGGAGGAGACGGCCGGTTCGAAGCCGGCGAGGCCCAGCCGGGCCACGAAGTCCTCCAGATAGCGCTTGGTCGCAGCGCCCTGGCCGCGGGCGGAGATCACCCCGACCGTCAGCGTGTCGCCCTTGGGGAACACCCAGCCGTAACTGCCGGGCATGGGGCCCCAGTCGATGAGCACCCGGCCCTTCCAGTCCTCGGCGACCGACTCGGGGACCGGGATCTCCGCTTCGAGACCGAGGTCCACCTGGGCCATCTTCACGCCCACATGGGCGCCTATCCGGCTGGCGCTGCCGTCCGCGCCGACGACCGCGCGGGCCAGGACCGTCTCGCCGCCCTGGAGGACGACGGCGACCGTGCGCCGGTCGGGGACCGCCGAGCCGTGCTGCTCGACGCGCTGCACGGTGACGCCCGTCCGCAGTTCGGCGCCCGCCTTCTGCGCGTGCTCGACCAGCTGCTGGTCGAACTCGGGCCGGTTGATCAGCCCGAACAGCATCTGCCGGGAACGGCGGGTGCGGGTGAAGCGCCCGTTGTTGGAGAAGGTGACCGCGTGCACCCGGTCCCGCAGGGGCAGTTCGAAGCCCGGCGGCAGGGAGTCGCGCGAAGGGCCGATGATGCCGCCGCCGCAGGTTTTGTACCGGGGCAACTCGGCTTTCTCCAGCAACAGGACGCGGCGCCCCGCGACCGCCGCCGCATAGGCGGCCGAGGCCCCCGCGGGTCCCGCGCCCACCACGACGACGTCCCACACTCGCTGCACGTCGTCCGCCGAAGAGTTCTCGCCGCTCACGATGGTCTACTGCTCCGATCAAGCCGCTGCCGCTCCCCTTACCCGCGACATGCCGCGAGCAGGGGGTTACCCGATGTACTCGCATCCTACGGCCGCGAGCGGAGTGCGCCGCTGTGGGAGGATCGATCCACCCAGCAGGTACAACGTCGCACCTACGAGGAGCGTGCCCATGTCGTCGAATCCGGTCGCCGAGACCGTCGCCTCTCTGATGCCCCGGGCCAAGGCGGAGCTGGCCGAGCTCGTCGCCTTCCGGTCCGTGGCGGACTTCGAGCAGTTTCCGAAGAGCGAGAGCGAGGCCGCCGCGAACTGGATCGCCGACGCACTGCGCGCCGAGGGATTTGTCGACATCGCCCTGCTCGACACCCCCGACGGCACCCAGTCGGTGTACGGCTACCTGCCGGGCCCGGAGGGTGCCAAAACGGTTCTGCTGTATGCGCACTACGACGTGCAGCCGCCGCTGGACGAGGCCGGCTGGACCACTCCGCCGTTCGAGCTGACCGAGCGCGACGGTCGCTGGTACGGCCGGGGCAGCGCCGACTGCAAGGGCGGTGTGATCATGCACCTGCTCGCCCTGCGCGCGCTGAAGGCGAACGGCGGCGTCCCGGTGCACGTCAAGTTCATCGTGGAGGGCTCCGAGGAGCAGGGCACGGGCGGCCTCGAGCGGTACGCCGAGCAGCACCCGGAGGTGCTGGCCGCCGACACCATCGTCATCGGTGACGCGGGCAACTTCCGGGTGGGCCTGCCGACGGTGACCACGATCCTGCGCGGCATGACGCTGGTCCGGGTGGGTGTCGAGACCCTCGCGGGCAATCTGCACTCCGGCCAGTTCGGCGGCGCCGCCCCGGACGCGCTGGCCGCGCTGATCCGGGTGCTGGACTCGCTGCGCGCGGCGGACGGCTCCACCACGGTGGACGGTCTGGACGCGTCGGCCGCGTGGGACGGTCTGGAGTACACCGAGGAGCAGTTCCGCTCGGACGCCAAGGTGCTGGACGGCGTGGGCCTGACCGGCTCCGGCTCGGTCGCCGACCGGCTGTGGGCCCGGCCCGCGGTCACCGTGCTCGGCATCGACTGCCCGCCGGTCGTCGGCGCCACCCCCTCGGTGCACGCCGGTGCCCGCGCACTGGTCAGCCTGCGGGTGCCGCCGGGCGTGGACGCGACGGAGGCGAGCAAGCTGCTCCAGGCCCACCTGGAGACGCACACCCCGTGGGGCGCCCGGGTCACCGTGGAACAGGTCGGCCAGGGCCAGCCGTTCCGCGCCGACGTCTCCAGCCCCGCCTACCAGGCGATGGCCGACGCGATGGCGGTCGCCTACCCGGGCGAGACCATGCAGTACGCCGGCCAAGGCGGCTCCATCCCGCTGTGCAACACCCTCGCCGGCCTCTACCCGGACGCCGAGATCCTGCTGATCGGCCTCAGCGAGCCGGAGGCCCAGATCCACGCCCTCAACGAGAGCGTCTCCCCGGAGGAACTGGAGCGCCTGTCGGTGGCGGAGGCGCTGTTCCTGCGGAACTACGCGGGCTGAGCGCGCGACAGGCCGGGACCGCACCCGCTCGGCGCGGCCCCGGCCGCAAGGTCGGCCCCGCCGCAGGGTCGCCCCGGCCATGAGGTTCCGCCTTGGGCGGACACCCGTCCGCCCAAGGCGTAGAACCCTCCTCCGCGCTCCCGCCCCGGCCTACCGTCGGGGCATGGACGTGATCGAGCTTCTCCCCCGGTTGCATCTGCTGCGCTTCCCGGTCGGCCAGGCGTATCTCTGGCGGGACGGCGAGGCGTTGACGCTGATCGACGCGGGGACGATCGGGGCGGGGCCGGTGATCGCCGAGGCGGTCAGGGCCTTGGGCCGCGCCCCCGAGGACGTACGGCGCATCGTGCTGACCCACTTCCACGAGGACCATGCGGGCGGGGCGGGCGAGTTCGCCGCACTGAGCGGGGCCGAGGTGCTGGCCCATCGCCTGGACGCGCCGTTCGTACGAGGTGAGGCGCCGGGCCCCGCGCCGCGGCTCGCGGAGTGGGAGCTGCCGATCCGGGCGGAGGTCGCCCGGCAGCTGCCCGAGGGCACCCCGCTGCCGCCGCCGTCCGTCACGGAGGTGACGGACGGCGAGGTGCTGGGCTTCGGCGGCGGGGCACAGGTGGTGCACGTCCCCGGGCACACGGACGGCAGCATCGCGCTCCATCTGCCCGCCGAGGGCGTGCTGTTCACCGGGGACACCGTGGCCGCGCTGCCGGCCGAGGGCGTGCTGCGGGCCGGGGAGCCGGTGCCGACGGACCCCGTCGAACACACGCTGATCCCGGGCGTGTTCAACCTGGACCGGCCCCGACTCCTCGATTCCGTACGGCGGTTGGCGGATCTCGGTGCCGAGGTGGCGTGCTTCGGCCACGGCGACCCGGTGCTGCGGGGCGCCGCCGCCGAACTGCGCCGGGCCGCCGCGATGTGAGGTCAGCCGAGCGGCACCCCGGCCTCCAGATACAGGGCCTTCCCGCGCTCACGAGCCCGCAGGGCCCAGCGCAGCCGCTCGTAGCGGACCGGGGGCAGCATCCCGGCGGCCTCCTGCTCGGTGGCGAACCGCCAGCCGCGCAACTCCGGTCCCGGGAGCATCACTTGGGCCGCCTCGTCGGAGGGGAGCCGGCCGCCGTCGAAGAGCAGCCGGAGCCCGCCGTAGCCGGGCGGCACGGGCCGTTCCCAGTCGACCACCAGCAGCCGGGGCACCTCCCGCAGCCGTATCCCGGTCTCCTCGGCGACCTCGCGCATCCCCGCGCGGGCCGGGGCCTCGCCGCGTTCCACCACACCGCCGGGGAACTCCCAGCCGGGCTTGTAGGTGGGGTCCACGAGCAGCACCCGGTCCTGCTCGTCGAAGAGGAGCACGCCGGCGGCGAGGGTCTCGGCGGTGGGCTCGGGGGTCTGCACGATGTCGCAGGGGGTGAAGTCACCCCTGCCGACCGATTCCGCGATCCGTACGGCGGTCTCGTACGGGGTCAGCGCGCTGGTGTCGATCAGATGGGCGTCGGCGGTGAGCCAGGAGGCGAGGGCCGCGTGGTACGGCTCGATGTGGTCGTACGACCACTGCCGCACCCGTATCTCCCCGTCGGGCAGGTCGGGCGGCACCTCACGTCCGGCTATGCGCGCACGCAGGATCGTTTCGGCCGGGGCGAGGACCAGATGCTGTACGGGTATCCGGCGGGCGGCGAGTCCGCCGAAGATCTCGTCGCGGTGCTCCTGGCGCAGCAGGGTCATCGGCACGACGAGGGTGCCGCCCAGTTCGGCGAGCATCGCGGCGGCCGTGTCGACCACAAGCCGGCGCCAGATCGGCAGATCCTGGAAGTCGCCGACCTCGGCGAGGCGCTTGGGCGGCAGCAGGTGCGCGAGCGACCCGCCGATGACCTCGGGGTCGAAGAGCGTGCTGTGCGGGATCAGTTCGATCAGCTCCCGTGCGGTCGTGGTCTTTCCCGCACCGAACGCGCCGTTGATCCAGACGACGGTCACGGACTTCCCCCTCTTCTGTTGGCCCCCTGAGGCTTGCCCGCTCCACCCTGCCACGGAAACCCCGCCGCGGTGAGGGTGCGGTAAAGCGCGGTGCCGGTGCCCTCGCGGCGGGGCACCGGCACGCATACGCCGCTGTCCTAGTCCTGGCCGGCGGCCAGGCCGGGGGCGTGTCCGGTGGTGTGTCCGGTGTGCCCAGTGGCCGGGGAGTCGGCGGGGGCCAGGCTGTCGTGGCTGACCAGATCACCGGCCGAGTGCAGGGTGCCGGAGACATCGAGACCGTCCAGCGGCCCCTTGTCCGCGGCGTGGGACGGGGTGACGGCGGCCACGACGAAACCGGTGGCCAGGGAGGCGAGGGCGAGCATGCTGCGCTTCTTCATGTGCGGATCAACTCCCCGAGGGGGCCCGGGGTCACGCGGATACCGCCGGAACGCCGAAATCCCCTGGCCGGGACGCCTACGGGGCCGATAGCGTCCGGGGCGACCGACACCGGAGGACCGACATCATGACCCGCACCCGCCCCACCACCACGCTCTGGCGCCCCACCGGTCCCGTGGAGCTGGATCTGGTGCGCGCCTCGGACTGGCGGGCCTGGCCGCCCAGACTCCCGGAGCAGCCGATCTTCTATCCGGTGCTCAACGAGGACTACGCGATCCGGATCGCCCGGGACTGGAACGTACGGCACGACGGAGCCGGGTTCGTGACCCGCTTCGAGGTCGACACCGCGTTCCTCGGCCGCTATCCGGTGCGGCAGGCCGGCGGCCGGACCATCCTGGAACTGTGGGTGCCCGCCGAGGAATTGGACGAGTTCAACGCGCATATCGTGGGTCCGATCGAGGTCGTGCACACCTTTCGGTGAGCGGCGGCACCCGCACGGCGAGGAGTACGCGTGTCCCCTGGCTTCCCCTCCGGCACGGTCGGTGCCCGGCTCGACGACGTGATCGAGGACGTCGTACGGTCGGCCGACCGGCTCGCCGCGGCCGCGGCCGGGCTGTCCGAGGCCGGGGTACGAGCGCCTTCGGGGCTGCCGGAGTGGACCCGGGGGCAGGTGCTCGCTCATGTCGCCTACAGCGCCGACGCGTACACCTGGCTGCTCAAGCTCGCGCGCACCGGCCGGGAACCCGGTCCGCGCGCGGATCCGGCGCGGGTGGCACGGGACGCCGTACTGCCCGCGGAGCCGCTGGCCGAACGGCTGCGGGCGAGCCTCGGCGGGTTCACGGACGGGGCGCGCGCGTTGCCCGCGCCCGCCTGGGAGCGGCTGGTCCCGGCGCTGGCCGGCTGGCGCCATCCCGCCTGGTACCTGCTGCTGCGCGGCCTGCGGGAGCTGGAGACCCACCACCTCGACCTCGGCGTCGGGTACGGCACCGAGCGCTGGCCGCACCGGTATGTGCGCTGGGCCCTGGACGACACCCTCACCACCCTCGGCGCCCGGCGCTTCCCGCTCACCCCGCTGACCGGCGAGGACAGCGCGACCCTGCTCCGTGCGCTGAGCGGCCGTCCGGGACTGGACGCCGGGCACGCCCTGGTCGAGCTGACCGGCGGACTGCCGCTGGCGCTGCGCGTGGTCGCCGCCCGGCTCGTGGCCCGGCGCGCCCTGACCCCGGACGTGCTGGCCGGGCAACTGGCCGCCACCGGAGGCAGATTGCGGCAGCTGGAGTACGACGACCTCAGCGTCCGGCGCTCCCTCGCCGTCGCCCATGACGCCCTCGCCGCCGCCGACCGCGAGGCCGACCGGGACGCGGCCCTCGTGCTGCGCCGCGTCGGCGCGCTCGACCTGCCGACCTACGGTGCCCCGCTCCTCGCCCGCCTCACCGGCATCGACGCGCGCCGCGCCGAGGCCGCCCTGGACCGCCTGGTCGACGTGGCCCTCCTGGAGGAGACCGCCTACGGCCGCTACACCCCGCACGACCTGGTCCGCGAGTTCGCCCGCGAACTGGCCGAGGCGGAGGCGCAGTTCGGTACGACGGCCGACCCCTGCCCTGTCGACCGGGCCGCCACCTGTCCCCGGAACGACGTGCACCCCGACCTGGTCGCCCTGCGCTGGTACGCCGCCGTGGCCGAGCGTGCGCTCGTCGCCATCGTGGAACCCGGCCTCGACCTGGACGACCGGCTGCGGCCGACCCCCGCGCAGCCGCCGGAGCACGCCGCCGACGTGGCCGGGCTGCGGTCCTTCGAGTCGGCAGGGCAGGCGTTCGCCTGGGGCGAGACGGAGCTGGAGAACGTGGTCGCGCTGGTGGCCCGCAACGCCGACGCGGAGGATCCGCGCAGGCTGGCCCATCTCTCGGTGCTGACCCGCCTGTTGTTCCCGTATGTGCAGCGCAGTGGCCGGGTCGCGGAGATGGAGGTGCTCGGGCGGGCCGCGCTCGGGGCGGCAGGGCGGCTCGACGACGAGGAGGCGCGGGCGTACGCCCTCGGCGATCTCGCGGGCCTGCATTTCCTGACCGGCCGGCACAAGGACGCGCTCGCCCTGACCGACCGCTGCCTGGAGAGCTGGCGGCGGCTCGGGGTGGCCGGCCGCATCCGGCGCTGTCTGAACAACCGGGGCCTGCTGCTGGAGGGGCTCGGCCGGTTCGCGGAGTCCGAGGAGGCACTGCGGCAGAGCCTGTCCTACGCGCGGCTGCTGAACGACCCCGTCGGCGAGGCCGTCACCCACAGCCATCTCGGCAACCTCTACGAACACACCGATCCACGCGCCGCCATCGAGCAGCACCGGCGCTCGCTGGCGATCGGGGAGACGGTCGGCGCCGTCATCGTGCGCCACTCCGCGCACTGCAACATCGGCTACGCCCATCTCACCCTCGGCGAACCGGCCGCCGCCGCCCGGCACTTCGAGCAGAGCCTCAGCATCCTCGGCGGGCACGGCGACTGGCACGGCGAGTCCCAGACCCGGCTCGGCCTGGTCCGCGCGCTGCGGGAGCTGGGGGAGGGGGAGCGGGCGTACATCGAGTGCGGCGAGCTGCTGCGCCGCGCCGACGCCCGCGCCGACCGCTACACGGGCGGCCTGGCCCGCCACCAGCACGGCCTCCTGCTGCACGCCCAGGGCCGCCACCCGGAGGCCCGCACCGCCTGGCACACCGCCCTCGCCGCCCTGACCGGCACGGACGAACAATCCGTCCTGACCGAACTGCGACAACTACTGTCCGAGTGAACCGACGTACGCCGCCCGGCCGTTCGCCCTGTCCCCACCCGGCTCCGGCCTCGGCTCACTCGACGGCGTGCGCTCGCCCGGAGCCGACCCGTGCGGCTCGGGTCTCACCCCGTGCGACAGCGGTCGGCCGTCAGGCGCGTTTCTGCCCGCCGGCAACCGGCCGCCCGGCGTCGCCACACACCGACCCGGCGTCCCCCCCCGGTGGTGGTCAGCGACCGCCAGCTGCCCGCCTGCCCGCTCGGCAGCGGCCGGTCGCCCGGAGCCGATCCGCGCGGCTCCGGCGCCGGTTGCGCGGCGGCTGGTCGCCCGGCACCGGCTCGCGCGGATTCGGCACCGGCCGAAGGGAGTTCGGCATCGCCCCGCCCGACGACGGCTGGCCGCCCGCTACCCGCTGCCCGCCGCCCGCTCCCTCGGGCCCGGGACGTCCCGTGCGGGTCCGGCGTCGCCCCGTGTGGCAGTGGTCGGCCGTCAGGCGCATGGTCGCTCGGCGGTGGCTGGTCGGCCGGCATCGGTGCGTATGGGTTCCATGTCACCCCGCGCGGCAGCGCAGCGCACCCGCGCCCCCCTACTTCGCGTCCGCATAACACTCCACCACCGCCGTCGTGAACGGAAACCGCACCGGTGTCTCGCCGAAGGTCAGCCGGCCGGCGAGGGCGGATGCTTCGTGGATGGCGGCCACCACGGTGTCGGCCTCTTCGGCGGGGCAGTGCACGATCACCTCGTCGTGCTGGAAGAAGACCAGTTCGGCCCGCAGCCCGGCGCAGGAGCGGCGCAGCGCGGCGAGCAGCAGCAGGGCCCAGTCGGCGGCGCTGCCCTGGACGACGAAGTTGCGCGTGAAGCGGCCCCGCGCACGGGAGTTGGTGGAGGCGTAGCCCGGGACCCAGGCGGTCTGGCCGTCGCCCGGTGTCTCCCCCTCGTCCTCCCCGGGCCCGATGGGGATGCCCGCCTCCTCCGCCGCGTCCTCGCCGGCGCCCGCGGCCGGTGGGCAGGTGCGGCCCAGCCAGGTCCGCACCAGCCGGCCCTCCTCACCCGCCCGCGCCGCGTCGTCGACATAGGCGACGGCCTTGGGGAAGCGGCGGCGCAGCGCGGCGAGGTTCTTCAGTCCGTCGCCGGAGGTCTGGCCGTAGACCGCGCCGAGCACGGCCAGCTTGGCCTGGTCGCGGTCGCCGGAGAAGGCCCGGTCGGACACCGCCTGGTAGAGGTCGCTCTCCCGGCCCGCGACCTCCATCAGACCGGGGTCACGGGAGATCGCGGCCAGCACCCGCGGCTCCATCTGGTCGGCGTCGGCCACCACCAGCCGCCAGCCGGGGTCGGCGACCACGGCCCGCCGGATCACCTTGGGGATCTGAAGGGCGCCCCCGCCATGGGTCACCCAGCGTCCGGTGACCGTGCCACCGGCCTGGAACTCGGGGCGGAAGCGGCCCTCGCGCACCCAGTCCTGGAGCCAGGACCAGCCATGGGCCACCCAGATGCGGTAGAGCTTCTTGTATTCGAGCAGCGGTGCGACGGCCGGATGGTCGAGGGACTGGAGCTCCCAGCGGCGGGTGGACCGCACCTTGATCCCGGCCTGCGCGAACGCCCTGATCACATCGGCCGGCAGATCGGGCCGGACCCGGCGCCCGAACGCGGCGGAGACCTCGTCCGCCAGCTCCGCGAGACGGCGCGGCTCGCCCCCGCCCGCATACCGCTCCCCGAGCAGATCGCGCAGCAGCCCGCGGTGCACCTCGGCGCTCCAGGGCAGCCCGGCCCTGTTCATCTCGGCGGCCACCAGGGTGCCCGCGGACTCGGCGGCGGTCAGCAGTCGCATCCGGCCCGGGTCGCCCGCCTTCTCGTGCCGTCGCAGCTGGTCGGCGTAGACCGCGAGGAGGTCGGCCAGCGGCAGCGCGGCGCCGCTGGACTCGAACAGCGGGGACTGGGCGCCCGGATCGGCCGCCCGCTGCGGCGGATCGGCCGGCACGGGGCCGCCCCGGAGGCGGGCCAGGGCGGCGGCGGCCGAGCGTGGCTCGCCGTACCGCCCCTCGTGGCCCAGCAGCAGGGTCTCGGCGACCTCGATGTCGTAGCACCGCTCCACTCGCACCCCCGTGGCGAGCAGGCGCGGATAGACATCGGCGGTCGACCGCCACACCCAGCGCGTCACCTCCGGGCGGCTCCGCACCGCCCCGGCGGGATCGCTCTCCCGCCGCACCGGTCCGGCGGGCAGCCCGTCCGGGCCGAGGGGGGCGACGTCCACGCCACCGTCCTCGGCCGGAGCGAGTGCCCACCGGTCGGCCATGACTGCGAGTGTGGCAGGCGGCACTGACAATCGCCGTGACCTGCGCTTTCAGTCCTCGGTGGGAGTCTCTGAGCGCTTCTCCAGAAGCAGTGCGAGGACCCTGTCCACGTACTCCTCGGCCGCGGCCTTGGTGACGCCGAGCCCGCTGAGGACGCCCGCGCCGTTCTCGTGCTCCAGCAGGGCCAGCAGGATGTGCTCGGTGCCGATGTAGTTGTGCCCGAGCCGCAGCGCCTCGCGGAAGGTGAGTTCCAGGACCTTCTTGGCCTCGGGACCGTACGGGACGAGGTCGGGTACCTCCTCGGCGGCCGGCGGCAGCGCGGCCGTCGCGGCTTCGCGCACGGCGTCCAGCGGGACGTCCTGCGCGGTGATCGCCTTCGCCGCGATGCCCTCCGGCTCGGCCAGCAGCCCGAGGACGAGGTGTTCGGGACGGCCCTCGGGGTTGCGGGCGGCCACCGCCTCGCTGTGCGCGGCCATGACCACGTTCCGCGCGCGCGGGGTGTAGCGGTTGAAGCCCTGGCTGGGGTCGAGGTCGGCGGACTCCTTCGGCACGAAGCGCTTCTGCGCCGCCTGCCGGGTCACGCCCATGCTCTTGCCGATCTCGGTCCAGGACGCGCCCGAGCGGCGCGCCTGGTCCACGAAGTGCCCGATCAGATGGTCCGCCACATCGCCGAGGTGATCGGCCGCGATCACCGCGTCCTGTAGCTGGTCGAGGGGTTCGGGATGAACCTTCTTGATGGCCTCGATGAGGTCGTCGAGGCGCACGGATGCCGTGATGTTCGGGTTGGTCGCCATGTGTCAACCGTAGGTTGCGCCCGAGGTGGTGTCAACCAGCGGTTGACAGCGAATGAAGGCTTGACGGCGCAGACTTATCCACAGGCTGTGGACGGTGCGCGGCGCGTTGTCGCCGGGGCGTGGCACGATCGGCGCTGTGACCAGTTCTGCCAGCACGGTCGAGCGGGCCTTCCGGGCCGCGCTCTACGACGACACCGACACCGGCCTCGACACCGGTGCCTCCCTGCTCGCCGCCGACCCCGCCGCGGACCCCGAACTCGCGCGGCGCGGCGAGGAGTTCATGGCGACCGCGTGGCGGCGCGGCTGGGCGCCCGCCGATGTCGTACGACTCGTGCGGCGCGACCTCGACCAGCCGCATGTCCGGCTGGCCGCGGCCCTGATCCGGGCGCAGTCCGGCGCGGACCGGCCGCGCGGGCGCCGCTGGGCCGCCCAGCTCGACGAGCTGCCCGAGGGCCCGGCCCCCGGCGCCGACCGCTTCTCCCATGCCACCACCGCCCTGGAGCTGTACCGCCTGCTGCTGCGCCTGCCCTCCCTCGAACCCCTGGAGGAGGAGACCCGCCGCACCCACGACCCCGCCGCCTCCCGGCTCCTCGGCCGCATCCGCGCGCTGCTCGCCAAGGCCGAGGCGACCGGCTACCCGGAGGAGGCCGAGGCCCTGACCGCCAAGGCGCAGGAGCTGATGGCCCGGCACAGCGTCGACGAGGCGCTGCTGGCCGCCGCCGCGCCCGCGCCGGACGCGCCCGGGGCCTGCCGGATAGGCGTCGAGCCGCCGTACGAACAGGCCAAGGCCGTTCTGCTGGACGCCGTGGCCACCGCCAATCACTGCCGCGCGGTGTGGAACGAACCGCTCTGCTTCTCCACCGTCGTCGGCTTCGAGGGCGATCTGGAGGCGGTCGAACTGCTCTACACCTCGCTGCTGGTGCAGGCCACGCACGCCATGACCAAGGCCGAGGCGGGCCAGCGGGCGGCCGGACGCAAGCGCACCAAGACCTTCCGGCAGTCCTTCCTCGCCGCCTACGCCCACCGGGTCGGCGCCCGGCTCGCGACCGCCGCCGAGAGCCAGGTCACCCAGGATCTGCTGCCGGTGCTTGCCACCCGCGAGCTGGCGGTCACCGGCCGCATGGAGCGGATGTTCCCGCAGACCACCACCACCCGGCTGCGCGGGGTGAGCGACGAGGCGGGCTGGACGGAGGGCGCGGCCGCCGCGGACCGTGCCCAGGTCAGGGCGCGGCCACGGCTGGAGTGAGACGCGGTCCCTGCGCCCCCGGCGCCTCAGTCGCCGGCCTGCTGGAAGGTGCTCACGGAGGCGTTCGGCTTGGTCGCGGCGCCCTGGCCGGCGATCGGGCCGTACTTCCAGGGGAAGCTCTGCACCGCGTCCCCACCGGGCAGGGTGATCTTCAGGTCGGTGGCCGCGAGGCTGGTGGCGTCGCCGTCCTTGCCGCGCACATAGCTGATGGTGAAGGTCGCGGCGTCGCCCTTGGCGAGCTTCAGGGTCTGCGCCTTCGCGCCCTTCTGGGCGGACAGCTTCGCGCTCGTGCCGGACTTGCCGAGAGTGACGCCGGGGAAGTCCTCCAGCGTGCAGGTCTTGCTCTGGTTGGTGATGCTGACCGGCACCTCGCCGGTGTCGCCCGCCGCCGGCGCCACGCTCGCCGCTCCGACCTGGAGGGACACCCCGCCGATCTGGCAGGCCGAGCTGTTCTTGCCCCCGCTGCCGCTGTTGCCCCCGCCACCGCAGGCGGTCAGCAGCAGGGCGGCGGCAACGGCGGTGACGGTGAGCGGAAAGGCGCGCATGAGCAGGTCCCATCGAGGTCGTGACGGTGCTCCTGCATCATCGCGCCTGGACGGCGGCCCCGTTCGCGCGCCCCTCGCAAATCACCGCTTCAGGTGTTTCCCGTGTTTTCCGTACGAGCGGGGAGTGCCGTACGAGAGGGGAGTGCCGTACGAGAGGGGAGTGTCACTGCGCGGCGGCGGTCGGCAGGCCGGACGGCAGTTTGCCGCCCTCCGCCTTGGTGTACGTCTCCTGGCCCACCTTGCCCGACCAGGTGATCTTCATGGAGCTGCCGTCGACCGAGTCGACCATCCCGGTGGTGCGGTCCTTGTTGCCCTTGGCGCAGGTCAGATGGATCATCTGCATGCCGGACTCGGTGCCCGCGGTGCCGCTGCACACCGTGCCGCCGGTGGCGAAGATCCCGGCCTGCTTGCCGTTGATCACCAGGGCCACGATGGTGCCGCCGCTGGTGGCCAGCCAGCTGCCCTGGAGCTTGCCGGAGGCGCCGCTGACCCCGGAGCCGTCGGCGGACGAGGACGGCGCGGGGGCGGCGCTCGCCGTGCCCGACGGGTCCGTGGAGGAATGGTCGCCGCCGCCACCGCCGCCGCACGCCGTCAGCGCCAGCGCGCCCACCAGTCCCGCGGCCAGGGCCGCGATCCGCACCCGTGTACCGGTCGAAGCAGTCGCCGAAGTCACGTCAGGCTCCCCAAGCTGTAGGCGTCCGCCGCCCTCGGCCGGACGGCCCGCAGCAAGCTATCAGCAGAGCCCGCCGGGAACTTCCGTGCGCCAGGACTTCCTTGCCGGGCGTGGAACAGTAAGGGCCCGGAACGCGTCTCTTCCTTGTGCACAAGGAATCCGATCCCGGTGATCCGGCCCGACCCGCGCCATGGATGATCATGGTCGGAGGGAAGCGGGGCGGGCATGCATCGCCCGCTCCAGGGCAGGCGCTGAGACGGCTTCGGCGAAAACGGCGGCATACGGTCGCACATCGTCAGGTAAAGCGCGCGTCAAGGCTGTAACTGTGAGCACACTCGCCGTGCACGTGCATCTGCTCGTGCAGTTGCACGTGAGGCGGGGGTTATGATCCAGGTCAGTTGACCACCGCATCTATGGCCTCACCAGCCAGTGCACACCGGGGAGCGACCTGTGGACCGCGACGTTGACGGCGTGTTCGGGGGGTACGACGTGTACAACGGCATGGCTGCCACGCAGCTGGACGGAGTGGCCTGGCAGAAGAGCAGGCACAGCAACTCGCAGGGCTCGTGCGTGGAGTTCGCGCGTCTGCCGGGTGGTGAGGTCGCCGTCCGCAACTCCCGCTTCCCGGACGGTCCCGCGCTGGTTTACACACGGGCCGAGATAGAAGCGATGCTGCTGGGCGTCAAGGACGGCGAGTTCGACCACCTGATCACAAGCTGAACTCGCCCGCACCCGGGTATGCCGGTGTGCGGGCGAGGAAAAGGGAAGACGGCGACGCGCGTAGACGGTCAGGCCGGGTGTTCCACGTGGAACATCGCCCAGACGACCTTCCCTTCCAGCGGACCGGCCAGCGGATGCCAGCCCCAGCTGTCCGCGAAGGACTCGACCAGGAAGAGCCCCCGTCCGGACTCCGCCGAGAAGTCGTCGGAGTCCCGCGGCACCGGCGACTCATGACTGGGGTCCCGTACCGCGCAGACCAGCCGCTCGGCCCACCGCATCAAGTGCAGCCGTACCGAGGAGACATGCTCCTCCGTACACCCGTGCTCGCCCGGCAGCGCATGCCGCAGCGCATTGGTGACGAGTTCGGAGACGACCAGGCAGACATCGTCGAAGCGCTCGTTCACGCCCCACTGTTCAAGGGTGTCCCGGGTGAACCGCCGAGCCTCGCGCACCGCTTCGTACCGCGCCGGCAGAGCACAGGACGCGGCGCTGGACACGGCCGCGGGGTCCAACGGCGGAAGGCCCTGCCGTAACGGCTTGAGCATGGTCGATCCATTCGTCCCCATGCGAGGCACTCCCGGGAATTCGCGGTCGTTGCGATGCAGCGGTGGCGCGGGACCATGGTTTCGGATGGGAAGAGCAGATGCAAGGGCAGATGCACGTGCACGCGACCGAAATGGACAGTCCCGTACCGCTTCTTGGCCATTTTTTCTGCCATCTCCATGACGGTTTCCGCCAGTGGTACCGACCTTCTCCTCGCCCTGCCTGTCGGAAACGGCCCCGTGCTCTCCGTTTCCGTAACCGTACGAGTACTGCGCGAAGCGTTTTAGTGGCAGACTTCGGCCCCTGAAGACGGTTGGGGAGGCTGGCGAACGTGAGCGCGGGAGAGCCCGGATCGGTGGTGCGGCGGATGCTGCTCGGCTCGCAACTCAGGCGACTGCGTGAAGCTCGGGGGATCACGCGTGAGGCGGCGGGGTATTCCATCCGAGCGTCCGAGTCGAAGATCAGCCGGATGGAGCTGGGCCGGGTGAGCTTCAAGACGAGGGACGTCGAGGACCTGCTGACGCTGTACGGCATCACGGACGAGGCGGAGCGCCAGTCGCTGCTGTCCCTCGCCCGCGAGGCCAACGTGGCGGGCTGGTGGCACAGTTACAGCGACGTCCTGCCCAACTGGTTCCCCACCTATGTGGGCCTGGAGGGCGCCGCCACCCTGCTCCGCGCCTACGAGGTGCAGTTCGTGCACGGTCTGCTCCAGACCGAGGAGTACGCCCGCGCGGTCGTCCGGCGCGGCATGAAGGGCGCGAGCGTCGACGACGTCGAACGGCGGGTCGCGCTGCGCCTGGAGCGCCAGAAGTACCTGTTCTCCGACAACGCCCCCGAGTTCCACATCGTCCTGGACGAGGCCGCCCTGCGCCGTCCCTACGGCGACCGCGAGGTGATGCGCGGCCAGCTCCAGCACCTCATCGACATCTCCGAGCGGCCCAATGTGCGGCTCCAGGTCATGCCGTTCAGCTTCGGCGGGCACTCCGGCGAGAGCGGCGCCTTCACCATCCTCAGCTTCCCCGAGTCCGACCTCTCCGACGTCGTCTACCTGGAGCAGCTGACCAGTGCCCTGTACCTCGACAAGCGCGAGGACGTGGCCCAGTACGAGCAGGCGCTGAAGGAGTTGCAGCAGGACAGCCCGGGCCCGGACGAGAGCCGTGATCTTCTGAGAGGACTACTCCAACTCTCCTGACCCGCAAGTAGGATGACGCGTGATCAGACTCAGACCGTGGCCGGGTTCCGGCTCCGCTAGTGATTGAGGGATCACATGTCGTCCTATTTCAGCGACCTGGCCCAGCAGTACATCGACGGCGAATGGCGACCGGGCAGCGGTTCCTGGGACGTCATCGACTTCAACCCGTACGACGACGAGAAGCTGGCCTCGATCACCGTGGCCACCGTCGACGAGGTCGACCAGGCATACCGGGCCGCCGAGCGCGCCCAGAAGGCATGGGCGGACACCAACCCGTACGCCCGGCGCTCGGTGTTCGAGCG
The DNA here is from genome assembly GCF_002154555.1 of Streptomyces murinus. Classification (GTDB taxonomy): domain Bacteria; phylum Actinomycetota; class Actinomycetes; order Streptomycetales; family Streptomycetaceae; genus Streptomyces; species Streptomyces murinus. The sequence continues at coordinate 10,197 of NZ_MUNF01000372.1, read as the reverse complement.
GGTGCTCAGGCTGGTCGAGGACCGCGAGCAGGAGATAGCCGACCTGATCATCGCGGAGCTCGGCGGCACCCGGGTGAAGGCCGGCTTCGAGCTGCACCTCGCCAAGGAGTTCCTGCGCGAGTCCGTCCACCTGGCGCTGCGCCCCGAGGGCAGGATCCTGCCCTCCCCGGGTGAGGGCAAGGAGAACCGCGTCTACCGGGTCCCGGTGGGCGTCGTGGGCGTGATCAGCCCCTTCAACTTCCCCTTCCTGCTGTCGCTGAAGTCCGTCGCCCCGGCCCTCGCGCTCGGCAACGGCGTGGTGCTCAAGCCGCACCAGAACACCCCGATCGCGGGCGGCACCCTGATCGCCCGGCTCTTCGAGGAGGCGGGCCTGCCCGCCGGGCTGCTGAACGTGGTCGTCACCGACATCGCCGAGATCGGCGACGCCTTCATCGAGCACCCCGTCCCGAAGGTCATCTCCTTCACCGGCTCCGACCAGGTGGGCCGGCATGTGGCCACGGTCTGCGCCGCGAACTTCAAGCGCTCGGTGCTCGAACTGGGCGGCAACAGCGCGCTGGTGGTGCTGGATGACGCGGACCTCGACTACGCGGTGGACGCGGCGGTCTTCAGCCGGTTCGTGCACCAGGGGCAGGTCTGCATGGCCGCCAACCGGGTCCTGGTGGACCGCTCGGTCGCGGACGAGTTCACCGAGAAGTTCGTCGCCAAGGTGCGCACCCTCAAGGTGGGCGACCCGAGCGACCCGGAGACCGTCATCGGCCCGGTGATCAACTCCGCGCAGGCGAACGCCGTTTCCGGTGTGGTCGAGCAGGCGCTCGCGGAGGGCGCGACGGCGCTGGTGCACGGCGGTACGACCAACAACCTGGTCGAGCCCTCGGTGCTCACCGGCGTCCCCGCCGACTCCCCGCTGCTCCAGCAGGAGGTGTTCGGACCGGTCGTCTTCCTGGTGCCGTTCGACGGCGAGGAGGAGGCCGTGCGGATCGTCAACGACACGCCCTACGGCCTCAGCGGCGCCGTGCACACCGGGAACATCGAGCGGGGCGTCTCCTTCGCCAAGCGGGTCGACACCGGCATGTTCCATGTGAACGACGGCACCGTGCACGACGAGCCGATAGTGCCCTTCGGCGGCGAGAAGCACTCCGGTGTCGGCCGGCTCAACGGCGAGACGACCCTGGAGGCGTTCACCACGGTCAAGTGGATCTCCGTCCAGCACGGGCGCAGCGGCTTCCCGTTCTGATCGCCGCTGGTCGTCCCGATCGCCCCGCGGGCCCTTTAGGACAGGATCTGGCCTAGAGGGCCCGTAGCTTTTTCGACGTCGGGGCGAACGCCACGGCGAACCGAGGAAAGGCGACCGGTCATGGTCACGCATGTGTCCGCAGAGGTGCGGGGCGACGAGCGGGGAGCGCTGCTGGCGTTCATCGAGGAGCAGCGCGGCGGGATCCGCCGGTCGGTGCTCGGGCTGACCGAAGAGCAGGCCCGCAGCCGGCCGAGCGCGAGCGAGCTGTCGCTGGGCGGGCTGCTCAAGCACGCCGCCGAGGTCGAGCAGATGTGGCTTGCCCGGGCCAGGCAGGAGGCGCCGCCGGTACGGCGGGATCAGTCCAACTGGCACGAGAGCTTCGAGCTGGTCGGCGAGGAGACGGTGGCCTCGCAGCTCGCCCACTGGGAGCGGGTCGCCGCCGACACGGAGAAGTTCATCCGCTCCGCGCCGAGCCTGGACGACACCTTCCCGCTTCCGCCGGACCCCTGGTTCCCGCCGGAGGGCCGGGTCTCCCTGCGCTGGCTCTGCCTCCATCTGATCCGGGAGACCGCCCGCCACGCCGGCCACGCCGACATCGTCCGCGAGTCCCTCGACGGGAAGACCGCGTTCGAGCTGGTGGCCCTGGAGCGGGCGCGGGGCTGACCGGAGCCGGCCACCGCGCCGTCCTGTCCGTCGGCGTCCTAGTGGTGGAAGCTCGTCGCCGCCGCCTTGTCCCGGTTCAGCGGATGCGGCTGGCGGCGCAGTTCCGGCAGGAGGCGGGTCAGGTCGTCCAGGAAGAGGTCGGCCAGGTCGTGCGAGAAGCCGTTGCGGCAGACGATGCGCAGGACGGAGAGATCCTCACGGTTGGCCGGGAAGGTGTACGCCGGGACCAGCCAGCCGCTCTCGCGCATCCGGCGGGAGACGTCGAAGACGTCGTACGCCGTGACATGGTCGGCCGTGGTCAGCGCGAACACCGGGAGTTCGTCGCCCCGGGTCAGCAGCCGGAAGTCGCCGAGACCCTCGATGCGGTCGGCGAGGGAGCGGGCCACGTCACGGGTGGACTGCTGGACCGCGCGGTAGCCCTCGCGGCCCAGGCGCAGGAAGTTGTAGTACTGCGCGACGACCTGGGCGCCGGGGCGGGAGAAGTTCAGGGCGAAGGTCGGCATGTCGCCGCCCAGGTAGTTCACCCGGAAGACCAGCTCCTCGGGCAGCGCCTCCGAGTCCCGCCACAGGGCCCAGCCGACACCGGGGTACACCAGTCCGTACTTGTGCCCCGAGGTGTTGATGGAGGCCACCCGCGGCAGCCGGAAGTCCCACACCAGGTCTTCGTCCAGGAAGGGCGCCACCATCGCGCCGGAGGCTCCGTCCACATGCACCGGGATGTCCAGGCCGGTGCGCTCCTGAAGGGCGTCCAGGGCCGCGCACAGCTCGGCGATCGGCTCGTAGGAACCGTCGAAGGTCGAGCCGAGGATGCCGACGACACCGATGGTGTTCTCGTCGCACAGCTCGGCCGCCGCCCGCGGGTCCAGGTGGTAGCGGTCGCCGTCCATGGGGATCAGCCGCGCCTCCACCTCCCAGAAGTTGCAGAACTTCTCCCAGCACACCTGGACGTTGATCCCCATCACCAGGTTGGGCCGGGCGCCCGGGTACCGGTCGGCGTTGCGCTGCGTCCAGCGCCGCTTCAGGGCCATCCCGGCCAGCATGCACGCCTCGCTGGACCCCGTGGTCGAACAGCCCACCGCGGCCGCCGGATCCGGCGCGTTCCACAGATCCGCGAGCATCGCCACGCAGCGCCGCTCCAGTTCGGCGGTGCGCGGATACTCGTCCTTGTCGATCATGTTCTTGTCCCGGCACTCCGACATCAGCACGCCGGCCTGCGGCTCCATCCAGGTGCTGACGAACGTGGCCAGATTCAGCCGGGAATTGCCGTCCAGCATCAGCTCGTCGTGCACCAGCTGATACGCGGTCGTGGGCGGCATCGGGGCGTCCGGAAGCCGGTGCGTGGGCGGGGCCTCGGTCATACCGCCGACCGGGTTCGCCTCCCCGAAGAACGGGTTGACGGACAACACCCGCTCCTGATGCTTCTGCGGACCTTTGTGCAGGGCCATGGCTGCCTCCTCGCCGCCACCTTATGCAAGGCCGCACCACCCCGACATCCGGAATGACCCGGACGCCTACCCTGACCCCCGTGCCCCGGCATCAGGGTCGCCGCGGACTTGCACCTCACGTCACGTGAGGCCGCAGGCTGACCGTCGTACCGACCGACGAACGGAAGGGAGTGGACAGTTGGGCTACTCCGTGGGACAGGTCGCGGGGTTCGCCGGTGTCACGGTGCGCACCCTGCACCACTACGACGAGATCGGCCTCCTGGCGCCCGGCGGGCGCACCCATGCGGGTCACCGCCGCTACACCGACGCCGACCTCGACCGGCTCCAGCGGATCCTGTTCTACCGGGAGCTCGGCTTTCCGCTCGACGAGGTCGCGGTGCTGCTCGACGACCCGGACGCGGACCCGCGCGCGCAGCTGCGCCGGCAGCACGCCCTGCTGACCGCCCGGATCGAGAAGCTGCGCCGGATGGCCGAAGCCGTGGAACACGCCATGGAGGCACGCAGGATGGGCATCGATCTGACACCCGAGGAGCGCTTCGAGGTGTTCGGGGACGAGGATCCCGAGCAGTACGCCGAGGAGGCGGAGGCCCGCTGGGGCGGCACGGCGCAGTGGGCCGAGTCCCAGCGGGCCGCCGCCGCTTACGGCAAGGAGGACTGGAAGCGGCTCCGGGCCGAGGCCGACGACTGGAGCGAGCGCTACACCCGCCTGGTGGCCGCCGGCGAGCCCGCGACGGGGGAGGCCGCCAGGGCCATGGCCGAGGAGCACCGGCAGCACATCGGCCGGTGGTTCTACGAGTGCCCGTACACGATGCACCGCTGTCTCGCCGAGATGTATGTCGCCGACGAGCGCTTCAAGGCGTACTACGACGCGATGCACCCCGGTTTCGCCGAACACCTGCACGCCGCGATCCTGGCGAACGCCGACCGGGGGGCCTCCTGAGCGGCCGCCGCGCCCCCGAACCGGTCCTGGCCCCGGGTCACTCCCGGGCCAGGACCACCGCCGTGCCGTACGCGCAGACCTCGGTGCCCACGTCGGCCGCCTCCGCCACGTCGAACCGGAACGCGAGCACCCCGTTGGCGCCCCGCGCGCGTGCCTGCTCCACCAGGCGCTCCATGGCCTGGTTGCGGGTCTGCACCAGCGTCTTGGTGAGCCCCTTCAGCTCGCCGCCGATCATCGACTTCAGCCCGGCGCCGATCTGGCTGCCCAGGTGCCGGGAGCGCACGGTGAGCCCGAAGACCTCGCCGATCACCTGCTCCACCCGGTGGCCCGGCACGTCGTTCGTCGTCACGACCAGTACGTCCGGCTGGGGTCCCTGACCGCCGCCGAAGTCGTCGAGTCCCATGGACCACCGCTTTCTTCCCGTCGTCCCGGGCGTCATCGGGGGAACCCGGGGCGGTCACGTCACGTTGATAGCTTTGTGCGGCCCTACTCGGTCACCGTAGCCGCCCCTTCTCCCCCCTTCAGGAGCCCGGACCCGTGATGACACTCGCCCTAGGCCCGAGCTGGCTCGATCCCAACTATCTGCTCGACACGTACAGCATCTGGGGTCTGCTGCTCATAGTCTTCGCCGAGTCCGGCCTGCTCATCGGCTTCTTCCTGCCCGGTGACTCGCTGCTGTTCACCTGCGGTCTGCTGATCACCTCGCATCAGCTGGACTTCCCGCTGTGGGGCGCGATCGCCCTGATCTGCGTCGCCGCGATCCTCGGCGACCAGGCGGGCTACATGTTCGGCAAGAAGGTCGGCCCGTCCCTGTTCAACCGGCCCGACTCGCGCCTGTTCAAACAGGAGAACGTCGTCAAGGCGCACGAGTTCTTCGAGAAGTACGGCCCCAAGTCGCTGATCCTGGCCCGCTTCGTGCCCGTGGTGCGCACCTTCACGCCGATCATCGCGGGCGTGAGCGGCATGCGCTACCGCTCCTTCCTGATCTTCAACGTCATCGGCGGCACCCTGTGGGGCGCGGGTGTCACGCTGCTCGGCTCCTGGCTCGGCAACATCGCCGTCGTCAAGAACAACATCGAGGCGATCCTGATCCTGATCGTCCTCGTCTCGGTGGTGCCGATCGCGATCGAGTACCTCAGGGCGCGCGCCAAGAGCAAGAAGGCCCCCGCGGAGCAGCCCCGCCCCGCCGCCGAGGCGCCGCGGTTCCCGCAGCCGCCGGTCATGGACGACGCCACCACCCGGCTGCGCCGCATCGAGCCGGACGAGCGCCACGGGCAGCAGCAGCCGTACGGCGGGCAGCAGTACGGCGAGCAGCCGTACGGCGAGCAGCAGTATGGCGGTCAGGGGCACGACCAGGGTTACGGCCACCAGGAGGGTTACGGCGGCCAGGGCTACGGCAACCAGCCCCAGCATCAGCCGCAGTATCAGCAGCCGCAGTACCAGCAGCCCCAGCAGCAGGACTGGAACCAGCCCCAGCAGCCGTACTACGACCCGCGGCAGTACCCGCAGCAGCAGGGCCAGAGCCAGAATCAGGGCCAGTACCCGTACGACTACCGGGAGCAGTGAGCCCCTCAGAAACCCCTGGTCCGCTTCGCCGCCCGGCGCTTACCGGGGGAGCCGACCCGCAGGAACAGCCGGAAGATCTCCGAGCCCAGATTGACCCCGATCGCGATCGCCATGGCCAGCGACGCCGCGTTGGCCAGTGACACCAGCCCCTTGTCCACGTTGTTCTGCGCCATGTTCAGCAGCCCGAAGTACGTGGCGGAACCGGGCAGCAGCGGCCCGATCGCGGCCGTGGTGTACGGCAGCGCGGAGGCGAAGCGGTAGCGGGACAGCAGCTGCCCGAACAGCCCGACCAGGCCCGCGGCGACGGCCGTGGAGGCCACCGGCGACAGGTCGGCGACATAGTGCATCGCGCCGTACACACTCCAGGCGACGCCTCCGTTGAGGGTCACCCAGAGCACGGTGGACCGTTCCTGCTGGAGCAGCACCGCGAAGGTCAGCGACAGCAGCATGGAGGCCGCGATCTGGATCAGGGGCCGCTCGGAGATGTGCAGCGCCGCCTCCGGGTTGAGCTTGCCGCCCAGCTTCACACCGAAGTACAGGACGAGCAGCACCCCGGCGACGATGCCCACGAAGAAGTACAGGACCTCCAGGAGGCGGGCCGAGGCGGTGATGTAGAAGCCCGTCAGACCGTCCTGGACGCCCGCCACCAGCGCCCGTCCGGGCAGCAGCGCGAACAGTCCACCGGTGATCACCGCGGACGCCTTCACATCCACATGGGCCAGCGCGAACGCCACCCCGATCGCCGCCGGCGGCATCGCGGCCACGGTGAACTGGTAGAACTCCGGCAGCCCGCGCCCCGCGCACAGCCAGGCGAGCCGGTCGCCGAGCATCGCGCCGACCGCCGCCGCGAAGAACACGATCACATCGCCGCCGACGAGTATCGAGGCGGCGCCCGCCAGCAGCCCGCTGGCCAGGGTCAGCGCCCAGCCGGGGTAGGGGTGCCGGTTGCGCCGTATCTCCGCGAGGCGCCGGTAGGCCTCCTCCAGGGAGACATGGGTCTCGGGATCGGTCAGGTCGTCCACCAGCCGGAAGACGGCCGCCAGCCGGGTGTAGTCGGTGCCCCGGCGCCGTACCGTCCGCGAGGCCGTCACCGGGTCGTCGACCAGGGACGGCTGGTGCGAGATCGACAGCAGGGTGAAGGTGACGTTGGGCTCGCAGCGGTCCAGGCCGTAGGACCGGCACACCGCGAACATCGCGGCCTCCACGTCCTCCGCGCCCTCGCCGCCCGCCAGCAGCAGCTCACCGATACGCAGGGTCAGGTCCAGCACGCGCGGGACGGCCGGGCCGCTCTCCTCCTCGTGCTGCACCGGTTCGGGCGCCGGGCGGTCCGCCACCGACATGCGCAGCATGGTGCGCATCCGGTCCTGCCAAGGAGCGTCCTTGACCAGGCTGACCAGGGGCACCCCGGTGGCCGGCGTGAACGCGGCCAGGCCGCCCTGGGGGTCGTACGTGCGCGGCGTGCTGAACGCCGACCCCTCCGGCTCACCGGCCGGCGGCTGCGGCGTGAGCAGCCCCTGCGGCACCTGGAACTCGGAGGTCGTCTCCGGCTCGCCCCCCGTCTTCGGGACGTCGAGTCCCTTGGGGATGGCGAACTCCGATGTGATCTCCGGGTCGTACCGCGCCTCGTCCGACCGGGGCTTGCGGTCGTCCGCCTCCGTCACCTCGCACCGTCCCTGAACGACACCTTCCGCTGGCCTCAGTATGCGCATGCACCGCGGGCGGGCATGCAAACGGGCCGCACACAAAAGCGTGCGGCCCGTCTCGTGAACCAGGGGTCAGTGACCGCCCTGCTCCTTGAAGCGCTTGTAGGACCGCTCGATCTCCTGCTCGGCCTCCGTACGGCCCACCCAGTTGGCGCCCTCGACGGACTTGCCGGGCTCCAGATCCTTGTAGACCTCGAAGAAGTGCTGGATCTCCAGGCGGTCGAACTCCGACACGTGGTGGATGTCGCGCAGGTGCTCCACCCGGGGGTCGGTGGCCGGCACGCACAGCAGCTTGTCGTCGCCGCCCGCCTCGTCCGTCATCCGGAACATGCCGATCGCGCGGCACTTGATCAGGCAGCCCGGGAAGGTCGGCTCGTCAAGGATGACCAGCGCGTCCAGCGGGTCGCCGTCCTCGCCGAGGGTGTTCTCGACGAATCCGTAGTCGGTCGGGTAAGCGGTCGAGGTGAAGAGGCGACGGTCCAGACGGATCCGACCGGTCTCGTGGTCCACCTCGTACTTGTTGCGCGAACCCTTCGGGATCTCGATCGTGACGTCGAACTCCACCGGTGGCTCCTTCATGATCAGCACATAGTTCTGGTGATTAAGTGTCCCTCACGCAGGTGTGTGATCGCGAAAGGGGCTGGTGGTCGTGCCAGAGCTCGGGCCTTGGCGGGCCGCGGGACCGCGGGTGAGGCGGATCGCGAGCGCCGTACGACCGCGTCTCGCGCACGCCGTAAGAACGGCGAAGCCGCAGGTCACACGCTTGATTTCCACGGTACGACCGCTGCTCGCCGACCTCCCCCGTCCGCGTTCCCTCAGCACCTTGCAGTACACCGCGGGCGCCGCCACCGCCGGCCTGGTGCTCGCCGCCGGCGTGGTGACCCTGTCCGGGCCGTGGGACGCCACCGGTCAGCGTACGGCCGAGCGGGACCGGGCGACCGCCCTGGAGCACGCACGTGGCGCAGATCACGGGCCGGGCCCCGCGGCGGGCGGCCCGCGGCCCGCGCCGAGCGCCCCGGCCGTCCTGGCGGGCCTGGGCGCCGCGACCAGCCCCGTGGACACCCGGCAGGCCCCGGCGGCGGGCGGCACGGCCCTGGCGGACGTCCTGGGGCCGCTCCTGGGCTCCGCCGCGCTCGGGGACGGCCATACGGCGGTGGTGGTCGACGTGGCCACCGGCAAGCGGCTCTACAGCGTCGGACCCGGCAAGGGGCTCACGCCCGCCTCCACCACCAAGCTCGCCACCGCCACGGCCGCGCTGAACGTGCTCGGCCCGGACCACCGCTTCACCACCCGGACCGCGCTCCTGGGCGGCACCCGCGAACTCGTCCTGGTCGGCGGCGGCGACCCCACGCTCACCGCGCACGCCAAGGCCGACGGATGGGCGAGCCTGCGCACCCTGGCGACACGGACGGCGGCCACGCTGCGGGAACGCGGCATCCACAAGATCGCACTGTCGTACGACACGACGCTCTACGCCGGTCCCGCCCTGCACCCCATCGGGGTCAACGACAACCTGGCCCCGGTCAGCGCGCTGATCGCCGACGAGGGCCGTACCGACAACTCCACCAGCGGGCCCGTGCGCCGGGTCGCCGACCCGGCGCAGGACGCGGCGCGGAAGTTCGCGGGCTTCCTCAAGGCCGCCGGCGTCGATACGACCGGCCCCGCCCCGGCCAAGGGCACCGCGGGCGCCGAGACCGTCGCGAGCGTTTCCTCGCCGCCGCTGTCCGCCCTGGTCGAACGCATGCTGACCAACAGCGACAACGACATCGCCGAGGCCCTCGCCCGGCAGACCGCCCTCGCGAGCGGGCAGCCCGGCAGCTTCGACGGGGGCGCGAAGGCGATCGCCGGGCAGCTGCGGAAGCTGGGCCTGCCGCTCACCGGCACGGCTTTCCACGACGGCAGCGGCCTCGACCGCGACGACCGGCTCACGGCCGACCTGCTGACCGCGATCCTGGTCAAGGCCGGCACCCCCGACCACCCCGGTCTGCGCCCCCTGCTCACCGGCCTGCCCATCGCCCACTTCACCGGCACGCTCAGCGCCCGCTACGCCGATGGCGCGGCCGGTCTCGTGCACGCCAAGACGGGCACCCTGACCGGCGTCAACACCCTGGCCGGCACCGTCGTCGACCGGGACGGCCGACTGCTCGCCTTCGCCTTCCTGGCCACCGGCACCACCGACCCGATGGCCGCCCAGTCGGCCCTGGACAAGACGGCGACGGCGCTGTCGGCGTGTGGCTGCGGCTGACCCGGCGGGGCACCCGCCGGGGGCACCGCGGCGGGCCCGCGCCGACCCGGTGTCCCACCNNACCTCGCGGTGGCGACCGCGACTCGGCTCGTACGGCCCGGCCCCGACGTCTCGCGTGACGAGGCCCGGTCCGTCGTCGCGGAGCTGCGGCGGCACGCGAAGGCCTCGGAGGAGCACGTGAGGGGCTTCACCCGGCTGGAGACCGAGCAGAGCCATGACACCCCCGTGCTCGTCGTCGACCGCCCCGGCTGGGTCCGGGCCAATNNCGGGCAGCGCCGTCCTCGGCGCCGTCGGCGGCAAGGTCACCGGCGTGGAACTGGGCATGCTGCTCTCGTTCCTCTCCTCCCGCGTCCTCGGCCAGTACGAGACCTTCGCCCCCGCCGGCCGCGATCTGCCCGCCG
>NZ_MUNF01000371.1 GCF_002154555.1 Streptomyces murinus | reverse complement strand
ATCAGCTCGGCGGCGTGCAGCATCGCCTTGCTCGGGACGCAGCCGCGGTGCAGACAGGTGCCGCCCAGCCGGTCGCGTTCCACGAGGACGACGAAGAGGCCGAGGGCGGCGGCGCGCAGGGCGGTGGCGTAGCCGCCCGTGCCGCCGCCGATGACGATGACATCCGCGAGGTCCGTCGGATCCGCCGGGTCCGTGACATCCGCTGTGTGCGTGCTCATGCCCACCACCCTGCGGCCGCCCCTTGCCATGAGTCCAAGGCAATGTTCTTGTGGAATCCATGCGGAACGCTCATGGGAGGGCGGGCAGTTGAGCCTGCGGCAGATGGAGTACTTCGTGACGGTCGTCCAGGAGGCGTCCTTCACCCGCGCGGCCGACGCCCTGCATGTCACCCAGTCCGCGCTCTCGCACCAGATCAAGGCGCTGGAGAAGGAGGTCGGCGGGGCCCTGCTGGAGCGGCTGCCCCGGGGCGCCCGGCTCACCCCGATGGGCCGCGCGGCCCGCGCCGCCGCCGGGGCCGAGGGCGGCGAACTGCACATCGCCGCCCTGCACTCCATCGCCGTCGGCGCCCTTCCCGATGTCTTCGCCCGCTGGCGCGCCGACCGTCCCCGGGTCCTGCTGCGGCTGCACGAGTACGCGACCGCCGAGGCCCTGGAGGACGCCGTGCGGCGCGGCACCGCCGACCTCGCCATCGGCCCCGAGCCCGCCGAGCCGGCCGGCACCGTCGTACCGATCGGCGCGGAGGAGATCGTCCTGGTGGTGCCGTTCGACGACCGGCTCGCGGGCCGTTCGACGGTGACCCTGCCCGAACTGGCCGACCGGGCCTGGGTCCGCTGCGCCATGGAGCCCGTGGTGCACGGCGCCCGGTTCCTCGACTGGGCCTGCGGGCGGGCCGGGTTCACGCCCCGGACCGCCGTGTGGACCGAGCAGTCCTCGACGGCCGTGCGGATGGCCGCCGCCGGGGTCGGGGTGTGCGCCGCGCCCGCCCACATCGTGCGCGGCGCCGTGGGCGAGGACTGCGTGCTCCTGACGCCCGACCCCTCCTGGCGGCGCCCGCTGGCCGTCTACGCCCGCACGGAACCCACCGGAGCCGCCGCGGCCTTCGTGGACCTGCTGCGCACCCGCTGGCCCGCCGTGAGCGGCCTTCCGGAGCGGCCCGAGCGGCTGCCCCTCACGCCCGCGTGACCCGCTCCAGCAGCGCCACCGGTCGTGGCCCGAACAGGTCCGTGAGGCGTACCCGGCCGGTGAACTCCCGTTCGGGATCGAGCACATCGGCCCAGTGACCGGGCGGCAGCGGCAGGCCGGTGTCCCGCCAGCCGCCCGACTCCGCGAGCCGCAGCGAGAGCCGGGTCACCGCGGTGATCACCTCCCCGGAGCGGGTGAAGGCCGTGCAGTGCTGTGCCGCCGGGCCTTCCGCGGGCAGCGGATCGTAGGTCGCGGCGGCCCCGAAGACGTCGGGCCTGCGGGCGCGCAAGCGCAGTGCCGCGCACGTCAACGCGGCCTTCTCGCCCGGGTTCTCGGGCGGCAGGGACACCGGGCGGCGGTTGTCCGGGTCCACCAGCGCCCGGAACTCGCCCTCGGCGCCCTGGTACACGTCCGGGACGCCCGGCATCGTCAGGTGCACCAGGGCCGTGCCGAGGACGTTGGCCCGGATGTGCGGCTCCAGCGCCTTGCGGAAGGCGGTCACGCGCTCACCGGGCGGCCCGCAGGGACCGGCCGCGGCGAAGGCGGTCACGGCCTCCTCGTACGGCGTCTCCTGCTCGGTCCAGCTGGTGTACATCCCGGCCTCGCGCACATGCTTCAGCAGGTACTGACGGACCCGCTCCTCGTCGGCCGGGCCCAGCCCGAACACCGTCTGCCAGGCCGCCCAGGCCAGCTGCCGGTCCGGGGCGCCCTCCTCGGCCCGGGTCAGCCCGGTCACCAACTCAGCCCAGCGGCCCGGGCATTCGGTGAGGACGGCGAGGGCCGCGCGGACATCGGCGCTGCGCTTGGTGTCGTGCGTGGTGACGGCCGTACCGGTGAGCGGCCGCTCGCCTTGGACGCGGGCGCAGTACGTGTGGAACTCGCGCGGGGAGATCCCCGGCCGGCCCGGGTCGCCGCCCACCTCGGTCGCCGACAGCAGCGGCACATAGCGGTAGTACGCCGTGTCCTCCACCGACTTGGCCCGCAGCGCGGAGGCCGTCTGCGCGAACCGGGTGCGCAGCTCCAGCCGGTCGGCGTGGTCCGGCGCGGCCGGGTCCCCGGGCGTCTCGACGAGCAGGTGGCGTACGAGGTCGACGACCGCTGCCTCCTCGGGCACCACGAAGGCGAGCCGGGCCTCCTCGGCCGCTTCCTCGGTGATGACGGCGGCCGCGTCCCCGGAGGCGTACGGCCGGTAGACCCGCATCCGGACCAGGAGTTCCTCCAGGGCCGTGCGCAGCGCCCAGGGGGCCCGGTCGCGCAGCGCGAGGTCGGGGGAGTGCGCGCACAGCCGTACCGCGACCCGGGTGAGCCGCTCGGTCTCGGTGGCCAGCTCATGGGTGAGCACCTTGTAGGCGGCCCGGCGGGCCGTGGCGTCCCAGACGCCGCCCCGGTCCTGCTGCGGGGCCGCGAACCGCCGGTACTCGGTGAGGAGTTCGACCGCGCCGTCCGGGTCCGTGAACAGGCCGTCGACCCGGCGCAGCGCGTCGTAGCCGGTGGTGCCCGCGACCGGCCAGGAGGGCGGCAGCCGTTCGTCGTCGGCGAGGATCTTCTCGATCACCGTCCAGCGGCCGCCGCTCGCCTCGTGCAGCCGGGCGAGATAGGCGTCGGGGTCGGCGAGCCCGTCGGGGTGGTCCACGCGCAGCCCGTCGGCCACGCCCTCGTCCAGCAGCTGGAGGATCTTGGAGTGGGTGGCGTCGAACACCTCGGGGTCCTCCACCCGCAGCCCGATCAGCTCCGAGATGCTGAAGAACCGCCGGTAGTTCAGCTCGGTCCGGGCGAGCCGCCACCACACCGGGCGGTACCACTGGGCGTCCAGCAGCTCGGGCAGCGGCAGCCCCTCGGTGCCGGCGCGCAGCGGCAGGACCTGGTCGCGCAGCCGCAGCGTGTCGCCGTCGATCCGCAGCTGTTCCAGCTCGGCGCCGAGCGGGGCGCCGAGGACGGGCAGCAGCACCCGGCCGCCCCCCGCGTCCCAGTCGATGTCGAACCAGCGGGCGTAGGCCGACTCCGGTCCCTCGCGCAGCACCTCCCACAGGGCGCGGTTGTGCCCGGGCGCCATCGCCATGTGGTTCGGCACGATGTCCAGGACCAGGCCGAGGCCGTGCTCCCGGGCGGTCCGGGACAGCGCGCGCAGCCCCTCCTCGCCGCCGAGTTCCGCGCGGACACGGGTGTGGTCCACCACGTCGTAGCCGTGCGTGGAACCCGGGACGGCCTCCAGGACGGGGGACAGATGCAGATGGGACACGCCGAGCGAGGCGAGGTACGGGACGGCCGCCGCGGCGGCCGAGAACGGGAAGGCGGGCTGGAGCTGGAGCCGGTAGGTGGCCGTGGGCACCCCCGGTCCGGGTCGCGCAGAGGTCATGGAGACCTACGTACCCGCCCTGCCGCGTTTCGTGTCACCCGGACCGGGCCGTAGGGTGAGGCGGCGCATCCGCGCTCACCCACATGGCCCACGGCGCCCTACGCCGGACGGCGTAGGACCATGAGGCTGCGGTCCTTGAGGGTGAGCCGGTCGCCCGCCCCCGCCTTCGCCCCCGAACCTGGCGGGATCCCTTCGTCCCGGGCCGTGTCGACCACCACCTGCCACTGCCGGCCGTGGTTCACCGGCACCCGGAAGTCCAGCGGCTCCGGAGAGGCGTTGAACAGCAGCAGGAAGGAGTCGTCGGTGATCCGCTCGCCGCGCGGACCCGGCTCGGAGATGGCGTTGCCGTTGAGGAACACCGTCAGCGCGGACGCCCCGGCCGCGTCCCAGTCCCGCTGGGTCATCTCCGAACCCTGCGGGGTGAACCAGGCGATGTCGGACAGCCGGCCGTGGCTGCCCTCCACCGGGCGGCCGTGGAAGAAGCGGCGGCGGCGCAGCACGGGGTGGTCGCGGCGCAGCCACACCATGGTGCGCACGAACTCCAGCAGCTCCCCGCCGTCCTCGGGCCAGTGCAGCCAGGAGATCTCGTTGTCCTGGCAGTAGGCGTTGTTGTTGCCGCGCTGGGTACGGCCGAACTCGTCGCCGTGGCTGATCATCGGCACGCCCTGGGACAGCATCAGCGTGGCGAGGAAATTGCGCGTCTGGCGGGCGCGCAGCGCGAGCACCCCGGGGTCGTCGCTCTCGCCCTCGGTCCCGCAGTTCCAGGACCGGTTGTGGCTCTCGCCGTCCCGGTTGCCCTCCTCGTTGGCCTCGTTGTGCTTGTCGTCGTACGACACCAGGTCGCGCAGCGTGAAACCGTCGTGGCAGGTGACGAAGTTGATGGAGGCCAGCGGGCGGCGCCCGTCGTCCTGGTAGAGGTCGGAGGAGCCGGTCAGCCGGGAGCCGAACTCCGCGAGCGCGCGCGGCTCGCCCCGCCACAGGTCCCGTACGGTGTCGCGGTACTTGCCGTTCCACTCGGTCCACAGCGGCGGGAAGTTGCCCACCTGGTAGCCGCCCTCGCCCACGTCCCACGGCTCGGCGATCAGCTTCACCTGGGAGACCACCGGGTCCTGCTGCACCAGGTCGAAGAACGAGGACAGCCGGTCCACCTCGTGGAACTGCCGGGCCAGGGTCGCCGCGAGGTCGAAGCGGAAGCCGTCGACATGCATCTCGGTGACCCAGTAGCGCAGCGAGTCCATGATCATCTGGAGCACGTGCGGGGACCGCATCAGCAGCGAGTTGCCGGTGCCGGTGGTGTCCGTGTAGTAGCGGGGATCGTCCGTGAGCCGGTAGTACGACGGGTTGTCGATGCCCTTGAAGGAGAGCGTCGGGCCCAGGTGGTTGCCCTCGGCGGTGTGGTTGTAGACGACGTCCAGGATGACCTCGATCCCGGCCTCGTGCAGCGCCCGCACCGCCGACTTGAACTCCAGCACCTGCTGGCCGCGATCGCCCCAGGAGGCGTACGCGTTGTGCGGGGCGAAGAACCCGATGGTGTTGTAGCCCCAGTAGTTGCTCAGGCCCAGGTCCGCCAGCCGGTGGTCGTTGACGAACTGGTGTACGGGCATCAGCTCCAGCGCGGTCACGCCGAGCCTGGTCAGATGGTCGATGACCGCGGGATGGGCGAGCGCCGCGTACGTGCCGCGCAACTCCTCGGGGAGGCCCGGGTGACGCATGGTCAGTCCCTTGACGTGGGCCTCGTAGATCACCGTGTGGTGGTACTCGGTGCGCGGCGGCCGGTCGT
>NZ_MUNF01000370.1 GCF_002154555.1 Streptomyces murinus | reverse complement strand
CGCCCCGTTGACAGCCGCCGACGTACGGCGCCCATGCCTCGGCGGCTGTCAACGGGGCGGGCGTACCCGTGGCGTTGAAGAAAAGCAGATCGCCGCCGAAGGACAGGTCCGGCACATGGCGCAGCCTGATGTCCAGGTTGGCGATCGTCGCCTCGACGACGGCTGCCGCGCCCGGTCCGTCGAGTTCGCCGAGCCCGGGTGCCCGGTCCCGTACCAGCAGGGCGAGTTCGCGTACGTCCGGCGCCCCCTCGGCGCAGCGGACGGACGCGTCCGCCGGCACCTCGCCGAGCAGGCCGTGCAGTACGTCCCCGCCGGTGATCGGCCGCGCCTCGAAGCCCTCCGGCAGCGGATAGGCGTCCAGCAGCCCGAGCAGCCGTACCTCCTCGCCCAGCCGCTCCAGCCGGGCGGCGACGGCGTGCGCGACCATGCCGCCGAAGGACCAGCCGATCAGGTGGTACGGCCCGTGCGGCTGGACCGCGCGGATCGAGGCCAGGTAGTCGTCCGCCATCTCCGCGATGGACCCGGGGCGGCGCTGCGGCTCGGTGAAGTGCCGGGCCTGCAACCCGATGACCGGGTGCTCCTCACCGATGTGCCGCAGCAGACCGGCGTACCCCCAGCTGATCCCCGAGATGGGGTGGACGCAGAACAGCGGCGGCGCGGACGCCTCCGCCGAGCCGCGGATCCGCAGGACCGCCTCCAGCGGATTGGCCCTGCCGCCGTCCGCACCGGCCGCGATGTGCTCGGCGAGCAGCGCGGGTGTCGGATAGCGGAACAGGTCGCTGATCGTGGTGTGCGTGCTCCAGATGGTGCGGATGCGGCTGATCAGCCGGGTGGCGAGCAGGGAGTGCCCGCCGCGGTGGAAGAAGTCGTCGTGGACGCCCACGCGGTCCGCGCCCAGCAACTGCTCCCACAGCGCGGCGAGCGCCCGTTCGGTGTCGTCGCGGGGTGCCTCGTAGGGCCGCTCGGCGGCGGCCGGGGCCGGGGAGGGCAGTGCGGCCAGGTCGGTCTTGCCGTTCGCCGTGACGGGGAGGCGGTCCAGCACTGTGATGGTCAACGGCACCATGTAGTCGGGCAGTTCGGACCGCAGATACCGGCGCAGCTCGGCCGGGTCGGGGGCGGCACCCTCGGCGGGCACCGCGTACCCGGCGAGGGCGGGTCCGGCCGCCGTGGGGACGACGGTCACGGCGGCCCGGCCGACGGACGGATGCCCGGCGAGCACGTTCTCGATCTCGCCCGGTTCGATGCGCAGCCCGCGGATCTTGACCTGGCGGTCGGCCCGCCCGAGGTACTCGACCAGCCCCGCGGTGTTCCACCGGGCGAGGTCGCCGGTGCGGTACATCCGGGCGCCGGGCGGCCCCGCCGGGCAGGCCACGAACCGTTCGGCGGTGAGCCCGGGACGGCCCAGATAGCCCTGCGCGAGACCCGCCCCGGCGATGTACAGCTCACCGGTCACACCGGGCGGCACCGGGGCGAGCCGGTCGTCGAGGATGTGCAGGCAAGTGCCGTCCAGGGGGCGGCCGATGGGCACCTGCCCGTCCGGGAGCGGCGCCCCGGGTGCCATGGCGAACGTGGCGGCGAAGGTGGTCGTCTCGGTCGGCCCGTACGCGTTGGTGACGGTGG
This sequence comes from Streptomyces murinus, assembly GCF_002154555.1. Classification (GTDB taxonomy): domain Bacteria; phylum Actinomycetota; class Actinomycetes; order Streptomycetales; family Streptomycetaceae; genus Streptomyces; species Streptomyces murinus. The sequence goes on along the minus strand of NZ_MUNF01000370.1, from coordinate 3,349 downwards.
TGCCGGGGCAGTGCTCGCGGACCCGCCGGACGGCGGCGGGGGAGGCCGCCTCGCCGCCGGTCATCACCTCGACCAGCGTGGCCAGCCGCTCCGGGCAGCGGTCGGCGAGCTCGTTGAAGAGGGTCGCCGTCAGGAACGTGCCGGTGACCCGCTGCTCCTGCATGAGCGCGGCGAGGGCGGGGACGTCCAGGTCGCCGGGCGGGGCGATGACCACGAGGCCGCCGTTCAGCAGCGGCACCCACAACTCGTAGGTGGAGGCGTCGAAGGCGTGCGGGGAGCGGAAGAGGACCCGCTCATGGGCGCCGCCGCGCCAACGGCGGTCCACAGCGAGGGCGACGACCTCCCGGTGCGAGACGGCGACGCCCTTGGGGGCGCCCGTCGAACCGGAGGTGTACATCACATAGGCGAGGCCGTCGGGGTGGGCGGCGGCGCGGTCCGGGGCGGTGCCGCCCTCGGTGCCCTTGCCGTCGCCGCTGTTGTCACTGTTGTCGCTGCTGTCGTCCACGCGCAGGGTGTGCCGTACGCCGAGATCGGGGGCGGCCCCGGCATCGGTGATCAGCACGGCCGCCCCGGCCTCGGCGACGATCGCCGCCGAACGGGCCAGAGGGGCGGCCGCGTCCAGCGGGAGGTAGGCCGCGCCGGCCTTGAGCACCCCGAGGGTGGCCGCGATCAGTTCCACCGAGCGGTCCATCAGCACCGCGACGGTGTCGCCGTGCCGCACACCCAGCCGAGCGAGCCGCGCGGCCAACCGGGCGGAGAGCGCGTCGAGTTCACCGTAGGTGGCCTCGCGTCCGGAGCAGACGGCGGCCGTCCGCTCCGGATGGGCGGCGGCCCGCGCGGTGAACAGGGCGTCCACGGTGGTGGCATGGGGCTGCGCGGGGGCGCCCTGCCAGCCGTGCAGCAGGTCAGCGCGCTCGGCGGGGGTCAGCAGGTCGAGGGCGGCGAGCGGGGCGGCCGGGTCGTGGACGACGGCGGCGGCGAGGCGGACCAGTCGGTCGAGGAGCCGCTGGGCGGTCTCGGCGTCGAAGAGGTCGGCGGCGTATTCGAGGGCCAGGCCGATCCCGGCGGGCGCGCCGGTCGCGGGGTCGTGGCGCTCGTCCACCTCCAGGGTCAGATCGAACTTCGCGGTGTCGGTGCGCACGGCCTCCGTCTCCACCCGCAGTCCGGGGAAGACCGGCTCGTCGTGCGCGTCCCGCTGGCTGGCCACCGCGATCTGGAAGAGGGGGTGACGGCCGGGCGAGCGCGGCGGGTTGAGCCGCTCGACCAGCGCGTCGAAGGGCAGATCGCGGTGGGCGTGGGCGTCGAGCACGGCATCGCGGACCCGGTCGAGCACCTCGGTGAAGGCGGGGTCGCCCGAGGTGTCGGCCCGTACCACCACGGTGTCGACGAACAGGCCGACGAGATCGTGCAGCGCCTCGTCGTCGCGGCCGTCCACCGGGCAGCCCAGGGGCAGGTCGGTGCCCGCGCCGAGCCGGGTGAGCAGCGCGGCGAAGACCGCCTGGACGGCCATGAACGGCGTGGCGTGCCGCTCCCGGGCCAGTGCGGCGAGCCCCGCGTGGACATCGGCGCCGGCCTCGGCGCTCACCACGGCGCCGCGGTACGAGGCGACGGCGGGACGCGGCCGGTCGGTGGGCAGCGCGTGCTCCTCGGGCAGGCCCGCCAACGCGCTTGTCCAGTGGTCGAGTTGACGTGCGTGCAGCGAGCCCGGGTCCGCCGCGTCGCCCAGTACCTCCTGCTGCCACAGGGCGAAGTCCGGGTACTGCACGGAGAGTTCCGGCCACTCGGGATCGCCGCCCAGGACCCGGGCGGTGTAGGCGGCGGCCAGGTCGTGGACGAGGACGTCGAGCGAGGCGCCGTCGCCCGCGATGTGGTGCAGGACCAGCAGCAGTTGGTGCTCGTCGGCCTCGTCGGTGAACAGGTGGGCGCGCAGGGGGACTTCGGCGGCCACGTCGAAGGGCCGGCCGGCGGCGGACCGCGCGCGCTCGCCGTGTTCGGCGGCCGGGCAGACCGTGACGGTCAGGTCCGGTGCGGCGCCCGGCTCCAGGACGTGCTGGCGGGGGCGGCCGTCCGCGTCGGGGAACACGGTTCGCAGGGCCTCGTGCCGGTCGGTCACATCGGCGACGGCGGCCGCGAGGGCGGCGCGGTCGAGGTCGCCCCGCAGGCGCAGCCCCACGGGGATGTTGTGCAGGCCGGACGGGTCGCCGTCGCGGCACAGGAACCACAGACGGCGCTGGGCGTGGGACAGGGGGATCACAGCAGATCTCCGAGCTGGGATTCGAAGGCGTCGAGGTCGGCCTGGCTGAGGCCGGTGAGGGACACGTCGGACGGGGTCAGTCCGGCGGCGCCGGGCAGCGCGGTGTGCCGGGCGAGGGCCCGCAGCATCGCGAACCACTCGTCGGCCAGCGACCGCACCCGGTCGGCCGGGTAGGCGTTGTCCGCCCAGGTCCAGGTGGCGCTGAGGGTGAGCCCGTCGGGGCCCTCGTGCGCGGCCGCGTTGACCTCGACGGCGTGCGCCATGGGCAGGCCCTCGTCGGCGTCGTCGAGGGCGAAGTCGTGCCCGGGGGCGGCGGCCCAGTCGGCGGTGTCGCCCATGGGGAAGCGGCCCAGGTAGTTGAAGCCGATCTCGGGGATGCCGAGGGTCGCGAGCCCCGGGCCGGTACGGCTGTTGCCGTGGCGCAGCAGGCCGTACCCGATGCCGTGGTCGGGGATCGCCCGCAGTGTCTCCTTGACCTGGCGCAGGGCGGCTCCGACGGTGGGTCCGCCGGCCCGGGCGTCGGCCAGATCGGGCAGCCCGAGGTCGAAGCGGACCGGGTACATGGTGGTGAACCAGCCGACGGTGCGGGACAGGTCCACGCCGTCGGTGATCTCCTCCCGCCCGTGCCCCTCGATGTCCACGAGCACCGAACCGCCGTCGCCGCCCCCGGTGCCGGGCCGCCGCCAGGCCAGGACGGCGAGGGCGAGACCGGTCAACAGGACGTCGTTCACGGTGCCGTTGACCAGCCCGGGTGCCAGGGTGAGCAGTGGCCCGGTGACGTCAGGGGGCAGGGTGCGGGTGTGCCGGTTGATGGCACTCTCGGCGTCGAGCCGGTCCAACGCGCAGACTCCGCCGAGGGGTTCGGGCGCGGGACGCAGGGTGCCGGTCCACCGTACGGCCTCCGCCATCCGGCGGCCCGAGGTGGCGTCGGCCCGCAGCAGTCCGGCCCAGTGCGCGAACGGGGTCGGCACCGGCGCCGGTTCGGGTGCGCGGCCCGTGGCGAGCGCCTCCCAGCAGGAGCGCAGATCGTCCTGGAGGATGCGCCAGGACACCCCGTCGACGGCCAAGTGGTGGACGACCAGCGCCAGTCGGCCC
>NZ_MUNF01000037.1 GCF_002154555.1 Streptomyces murinus | reverse complement strand
GGCCGGGGTCGGATGGCCGGGGTCGGATGGCCGGGGTCGGATGGCCGGGGTCAGATATGCCCCACGCCCGCCCCCGCCTCCGCGTTCCCGCCCCGCTTGGTCAGGAAGGCCACCAGCACCGCGACCACGGCGACACCCGCGGCGACCAGGCAGGCGAGGCTCATCCCGGAGATGAACGTGTCGTGCGCCACGGTCGTGATCTTGGCGGCGATCTCGGCCGGTATCCCCTTCTGCACCGGCGCCACACCCGCCTGCACGGCCTCCGACGCCTGGTCCAGCTGGGCCGGCGTCAGCGGCGGCAGCCCCGCGTGGGACCAGTTGCCCGGCAGCGCGCTGTCGACCTTGGAGGCCATCACCGCGCCCAGCACCGCCGTACCGAGGCTGCCGCCGATCTGCATGGCGGCCTGCTGGAGGCCACCGGCCACACCGGACAGCTCCATCGGCGCGTTGCCGACGATGACCTCCGTCGCGCCGACCATGACCGGTGCGAGACCGAGGCCGAGGAGGGCGAACCAGACGGACATCACGCCGCTGCCCGTGCCGGCCGTGAGGGTGGACATGCCGTACATGGCGATCGCGGTCGCGGCCATGCCCCCGGCCAGCGGGACCCGCGGGCCGAGCTTGGTGATCGCGGCGCCGGCGAGCGGCGAGGCGACGATCATCATGCCGGTGAGCGGCAGCAGGTGCAGGCCGGCGTCGACCGGCGACATCCCGTGCACGTTCTGGAGGTAGAAGGTCACGAAGAACAGGCCGCCCATGAAGGCGATGGCCATCAGGACCATCAGGACCACACCGGCCGACAGCGGCACGGAGCGGAACAGGCCGAGCGGGATGAGCGGTTCGGCGACCCTGGTCTCCCAGAACGCGAAGAACGCGAAGAGCAGGACCGAGGCGATGATGAAGCCCCAGGTCTCGCCCGAACCCCAGCCCCAGCTCGGCGCCTTGATGAGGGCCCAGACGAGGCAGAACATCGCGCCGGACAGCAGGGCGATGCCGAGCACGTCGAAGGAGCGCGGCGCGTTGCTCGCGCGGTGGTCGAGCAGGATCAGCAGGCCCAGGACCAGGGCGATCGCGCCGACCGGCACATTGATGAAGAACACCGACTGCCAGTTGACGTGCTGCACGAGCACGCCGCCGAGGATCGGGCCGCCCGCGGTGGACGCGCCGATCACCATGCCCCAGATGCCGATGGCCATGTTGAGCTTCTCGGCCGGGAACGTGGCCCGCAGCAGGCCGAGCGCGGCCGGCATCAGCAGCGCGCCGAACAGGCCCTGGAAGACGCGGAAGGTGACGACGGAGGCGATGCTGTCCGACAGCCCGATCGCACCGGAGGCGGCGGCGAAGCCGGTCACACCGATGAGGAAGGTCTGCCGGTGCCCGAAGCGGTCACCGAGCTTGCCCGCGGTGATCAGGGTGACCGCGAGGGCGAGGAAGTAGGCGTTGGTGATCCACTGCACATCGGCGAAGGTCGCGTGCAGATGGTCGCGGATGGCCGGGTTGGCGATGGCCACGATGGTGCCGTCCAGGGCCACCATCATGACCCCTACGGCGACGGTGATCAGGGTGAGCCACGGGTGGCCGCGCATCCCTGTGGCCGGCGCTTGTTCCGCCGGGGCCGGCGGGGCTCCGTCGCCCGGGCCCGTCGTGTCGATGGTGGTCTGACCAGTCATGCGTTCGAGACTAGTGACAGCCACTGACAGTTGACAAACATTTTCATAAGTCGGTAACTGACAGTGCGGACTTCCACATAGGCTGAGCTGGTCGAACATCGGGGAAGGGGCAGTCGAGGGGCCATGGAGACGCTGCGCGAGCGCAAGAAGCGGCGTACCCGGGAGTCGCTGCTGCGGGCCGCTCTCGAACTGTTCACCACCCAGGGGTACGAGCGCACGACGGTGGACGAGATCGCCGCGGCCTGCGAGGTCTCGCAGCGCACCTTCTTCCGCTATTTCGCGGGCAAGGAGGACGCCGCCTTCGCCGTGCAGGAGATGACGGAGGCCCACTTCCTGGCCGCCCTGCGCGCCCGGCCGCCGCACGAGGCGCCGATGGAGGCGCTGCGGCAGGCCGTCCTCCAGGACTGGGACTCGATCCGCGAGACCGTCGAGTCGGCCGTGCCGATGGAGCTGTATCTGCGCATGTACCGGACGATCGAGTCGACGCCCGCGCTGCTCGCCGCCCATCTGCGCCGCTCGACCGCCGTCGAGGAGAGCCTCGCGCGGCTGCTGGCCGAGCGGGAGGGCGTGGACGTGGACACGGACCCCCGGCCGAGGCTCGCGGTGGCGGTGTTCGGCGGGGTGATCCGGGTCACGGAACGGCAGTGGTGCCTGGGCCGGGACTTCAGCCTGGAGGCCGTCAGATCACTCACCGTCTCGTACCTCGATCAGGTGAGTTCGGCCCTCCAGGGGAACTGGCGCGCGAACTGAGGCCGTTGGCACGACGTCGGAAAGATCGACGGAAGTGCGTCCGGGGGACCGCCGATGTGGTGTTCAGCAGATCGACTGCGACAGGTTCGAAAGATCGTTCACCGTGTGTTCGATCTCCGCCGAAACGTGATCCCGGTCACCTGGTTACCGCGAGACCGTCTCGTTCTCCTAGTGTGTCCTCCCAGTGACTTCCTTCGATACCTCCTCCCCGCAACTCAACGTCTGGCGCGCGATGCTGGCGCTGGCCGTCGTGTTCGTGATGCTCGCCACCACCGGTTGGACCGCCCTGCGCACCCACCGGGAGTCCGGCGAACTCCAGGCGTCCCGCGACAAGTGGACCCACGGCAGCCTGCACGGGCTGCGGCTGCCGGACCCGGAGGCCGACCCGGCGCGGCTCACCCGCTTCTTCGTCTCGCTCTCCGCGCAGGACCGCTCCCGCCTCGCCCACCGCTATCCGCTCGCGGTGGGCAACATGAACGGCGCGCCGGTCTCCCTGCGCTACCAGGCCAACCACCTCGCCCTGGAGCAGCAGCGCGCGGTCGAGCGCGAGCGCATGCACGACAGCCGGCTCAGCACGGCCGGCCAGCAGGACGCGGGCCGTCGTATGCACCGCTACGAGTCGCTGCTGACCCCCGGCCGCCAGATCCTCTCCTTCGACCCGTCGGGCACCGGCCGCATCTCCGAGGTGTTCGGGAACCTGGCGAAGGCGCAGCGGATCTCGGTCGTCGTCCCCGGCGTCGACACGGACCTGCTCACCTTCCAGAAGACCAACCGCCCCTACACCGCCCCGGTCGGCATGGCCAAGGCGCTGTACGCGGCGGAGCGCACCGCCGCCCCGAAGACGCGTACGGCCGTGATCGCCTGGGCCGACTACACCTCCCCCGACGGCCTCGGGGTGGACGCGGCCACCGGGGCGCGCGCGGCGGAGGGCTCCCTGCGGCTGAACGCGCTGCTGCGGGCCCTGCCCGGCCGGGCCCCGGTGTCGATGTTCTGCCACAGCTACGGCTCCGTGCTGTGCGGGGTCGCCGCGCACGGCATGCCCGGACGGGTCGCCGACATAGCGGTGGCCGCCAGCCCCGGGATGCGGGTTTCCCGGGCCGCCGACCTGGACACCACCGCCCGGGTGTGGGCCATGCGGGACGCCACCGACTGGATCCAGGACGTCCCGTACCTGGAGCTGGGCGGGCTCGGGCACGGCGCCGATCCGGTCGCCTCGGGCTTCGGCGCCCGGGTGCTGTCCGCGCGGGACGCGCAGGGCCACGCCGGGTACTTCACTCCGGGCACGGACAGCCTGCGCAACCTCGCCGACATCGGCACGGGCGCGTACGACTCGGTGACATGCGCCGGTGAAACTGACATGTGCCGGGCCGGTCTGGGCGCGACGGCGACGGCCCGACGCGCGTAGAAACAGCAGGAAGTGCGGTCCGCGAAGGTGGCGACGGAGAAGGACGTGCCGCATACGATGAGCCGCATGGGTGACGTACTGGCGGGTTTTCATGCCGTCTGGGAGTTCGAGTCCGACTCCGTGCTCATCCGCTACGAACGGGGGATTCGAACACCGAAGTTGTTCCAGGCGCTCGGTGAGCGGCGGATCCCGCTGTCCGCGCTGGAAGAGGTCACACTCACTCCGGGCCGGCGTGGCACCCTCGTTCTGCGGCTGGTGCCCCGGGCGGGCGCGGATCCGCTCATGGAGGCGGCGGACGGGCAGCTGAAGGAGGGTTCCGACCCCTATCGGCTGGTGCTGCCGGCCGAGCGGGAGCCCCAGGCGGCGTCCTGCGCGGAGGAGCTGGCGGCGCGGCTGACGGAGTCGGGTCCCGCGGACCGGTATCTGGTGGCCGCGCCCACGGCGCCGCTCCAGTTCAAGGCGTACGACGGGAAGGCGACGTTCGACGGGACGTCGGTGCAGTTCCGCTGGTCCTGGACGGGTGCGTCCACGGCCAAGTGGAAGGCCGGCGACCAGAGTTACGCGATCGCCGACCTCAGCGGGGTGGAATGGCGCTCACCGGAGGCCCTGGAGGGGTTCCTGCGGCTGCGCGCCTCGGGTGCGGCGGCGGTCCCGGAGCCCGACCAGGATCCGGCGGCGGTGGTGTTCGGGCTGGGCTACGGCCCGGTGCACGAGTCGCTGCCGTTCGCCGCCGCGGTGCTCGCGGCCGTGCGTTCGCGGCGGCCGGTGCCCGCGGTGTCGCAGTGCCGCCGCGACCCCGCGGACATCGCCGAGCGGATCAGACACCTCGGCGAGCTGCATCAGGCCGGGCTGGTGACCGACGAGGAGTTCACCGGCAAGAAGGCGGAACTGCTCGCGGAGCTGTGATCACTCCCGGCCCGCCGAGGTGAACGCCATGTCCGCGTACCGCTCGCCCGCCACCTTGCCCGCGATCGGCTCCAGCCGCGCCAGCTCGTCCTCGGTCAGGGTGATCCGGGTCGCGCCCACGTTCTCCTCCACCCGGCTCGCCTTGCGGGTGCCCGGGATCGGGATCACCGAGAGGGAGTCGACCGTCGCGCGCTGCTGGACCCAGGCCAGGGCGATCTGGGCGGCGCTCGCGTCATGGGCGGCGGCGATGGTGTGCAGGGGCTTCAGGAGGGCCGCGTTGGCGGCGGCGTTGTCACCGGTGAAGCGGGGCTGCTGACGGCGGAAGTCGTCGGAGGAGAGGTCCTTGTCCGCGTTGGCGAACGCGCCCGTCAGGAAGCCCCGGCCGAGCGGCGAGTACGGCACCAGGGCGACGCCCAGCTCCCGTGCGGCGGGCACGACATGCGCCTCGATGTCCCGGCTGAACAGGGACCACTCCGACTGCACGGCCGCGATCGGGTGCACGGCGTGCGCGGCGCGCAGCTCCTCGGCGGTGACCTCGCTGAGGCCAAGGTGCTTGACCTTGCCCTCGCGCACCAGCTCCGCCATCGTGCCCACGGTCTCCTCGATGGGCACGTTCACATCGCGGCGGTGCATGTAGTAGAGGTCGATCACCTCCACGCCGAGCCGCTGGAGGCTGCCTTCGACGGCCTCGCGGATGTACGGGGAGTCGTTGCGGATGATCCGCTTGGTCGGGTCGTCCTTCGGGATGGACAGGGCGAACTTGGTGGCGATCACCACCTCGTCGCGGTGGGCCCGGAAGAACGGGGCGAGGAACCGCTCGTTCTCGCCGGCGCCGTACGCGTCGGCGGTGTCGTAGAGGGTCACGCCGAGCTCCAGCGCCCGGTCGAGGGCGGCGCGCGCCTGGTCGGTGTCGGTGGGGCCGTAGCCGAAGCTCATGCCCATGCAGCCGAGTCCCTGCACACCGACCTCGGGCCCCTGCGCTCCCAGGCGGGCCGTCGGAATCCTGGTGTCGGTCATCGCGTGTTCCCCTCAGTGGCGTAAAAATCGATCTTGCGGTCGAGCACGGCGAGCGTGTCCCGCAGCTCCGCGATCCGGCCGAGCACGTCCCGGCGGGTCTGCTCCAGCAGTTCCTGCCGCTCCCGGTAGGTCCCGGCGCCCTCGCGCACCAGCTCCGCGTACCTGACCATGTCCGCCACCGGCATACCGGTCAGCCGCAGTTTGGTCACCAGGTCCAGCCAGTCCAGGTCGCGGTTGGTGTACCGGCGCTGACCCGTGTGCGAGCGGTCGACGTGCGGCATCAGGCCGATCCGTTCGTACCAGCGCAGCGTGTGCGCGGTCAGGCCGGTGCAGGCGACGACCTCGCTGATCGTGTAGCGGTCCTGGCCGTCCGGGCGCGGGTGGCGCGGGGGCCGGGCGGAGCAGATGTCGGCGGGGTGTGAGTCCTCAAGGGTCGCAGGCGTGGTCTGCATCACCGTCATGCCTCAACGCTATGACCTTAGAGTGCACTCCAAGCAAGCCGGGCCGGTAAGAAAACCGCAGGACCGGGCGCCGGGTGGCTGGATAGCGTGCGGGGCATGAGTCTCGCACGCCGGGCCGGGCCCGAGGACGCCGCCGAAGTACTGCGCCTGCGCCAGGTCATGATCGATGCGCTGGGCAGGCCGGGGTTCACCGGGGCGACGGGCTGGCACGCCGAGTCCCTGCCGCTGCTGCGCGAGCGGCTTGCGCCGAGCGAGGACGACGCCGACGGGGATTTCGGGGTGTTCGTCGTCGAGTCCCCGGAGCGGCCGGGCCGGCTGGCCGCGCTGGCGGCGGGCACCGTGGACTACCGCGTCGGCACCCCCCACAATCCGCTCGGCCGGGTCGGCTACGTCTTCAGCGTGGCCACCGACCCGGACGCCCGGCGCCGGGGATACGCGCGGGCGTGCATGGACGAGCTGCTGGCCTGGTTCCGGGCGCGGGGCGCCGGACATGTCCTGCTCACCGCCTCCCCGGACGCCCAGCCGCTGTACGAGTCGCTGGGCTTCACCCGGGATCCTGACCCGTCGATGCGGCTCATGCTGTGAGCCGCATAGGCTCGACGGCATGTCGTTGAACAGCCTGGCGTCGATCGAGAACTGGCCCGTGCCCACCGCGGCCGCGGGTGTCGTACGAGCCGACGGGACCGTCCTCGGGACGCACGGACCCCTCGCCCACCGCTTCCCCCTCGCCTCCGTCACCAAGCCGCTGGCCGCCTACGCGGCGCTGGTGGCGTACGAGGAGGGGGCGATCGAGCTGGACGAGCCGGCCGGGCCGCCCGGGGCGACGGTGCGGCATCTGCTGGCGCACACCTCCGGCCTCGCCTTCGACGAGCACCGGGTGATGGCGCCGCCCGGGGAGCGGCGGCTGTACTCCAACGCCGGGTTCGAGCAGCTCGGCGACCACATCGCCAAGGCGACGGACATCCCGTTCGCGGACTACGCGCGGCAGGCGGTGCTGGAGCCGCTGGGCATGACGTCCACCTCGCTCGCGGGTTCCCCGGCGAAGGACGGCGTCTCGACGGTGGCGGACCTGCTGCTGTTCGCGGCGGAGGTGCAGGCGCCCCGGCTGCTGGACCCGCGCACGGTCGCGGCGGCGATGACCGTCCAGTTCCCGGGCACCAAGGGCGTGTTGCCGGGCTACGGCCATCAGAACCCCAATGACTGGGGCCTCGGCTTCGAGATCCGTGACGGCAAGTCGCCGCACTGGACCGGTGGTTCCTCCTCCCCCCGTACCTTCGGCCACTTCGGCCAGGCCGGCACGTTCCTGTGGATCGACCCGGACGCGGGCCTCGCCTGCGCCGCCCTCGCCGACCGCGCCTTCGGCCCCTGGGCGATCGAGGCATGGCCGGTCTTCACCGACGCGGTGCTGGCCGAGACGCGCGGCCTGCGCTGATCGGCGGTCCGATAACCTCCCCCGTGCGCACGGGAATTCACCGGCGGCGCACGGCAGCGGGTATCGGGGGACAGTGATGGACGGGGTTCGGGCCGACGGCGAGTTCCGGCCGTTGGACAGCGGTGATCCGCGGGCGGTGGCGGGCTACCGGCTCGCCGCCCGGCTCGGTTCGGGCGGCATGGGCACGGTGTATCTGTCGTACACGCCGGGCGGCCATCCGATCGCCCTGAAGACGATCCGGCCGGAGCTGAGCGAGGACCCGGAGTTCCGGCGCCGGTTCCGGCAGGAGGTGCGGGCGGCGCAGCGGGTGCAGGGCCTGTACACCGCGCCGGTCATCGACCATGACACCGAGGGCGCCCGGCCCTGGCTGGCCACCGCCTATGTCGCGGGGCCCTCGCTGGCCTCGGCGGTGGCCGAGCACGGCCCGCTGCCGCTGCCGTCGGTCCTGCTGCTGCTCGCGGGGATGGCCGAGGCGCTGTCGGTGATCCATGGCGCGGGCATCGTGCACCGGGATCTGAAGCCGTCCAATGTGCTGCTGGCCGCCGACGGCCCCCGGGTGATCGACTTCGGTATCGCCCGGGCCGCCGACGCCACCGCGCTGACCGGCACCGGTGTCGCCATCGGCACCCCCGCGTTCATGTCGCCCGAGCAGGCGGCGGGCCGGCCGGTCACGCCCGCCTCGGACGTGTTCGCGCTCGGCCAGGTCGCGGTGTTCGCGGCGCGCGGCCAGGGCGCGTACGGCGAAGGGCCCTCGCACGCGGTGCTGTACCGGATCGTGCACGAGGAGCCGGACCTTGCGGGGATGCCCGCCGAACTGGCCTTCGTGGCGCGGTGTCTGGCGAAGGATCCGGCCGGACGTCCCACCCCGGCCGAGGTGGTCGCACTGTGCCAGGAGGCGTCGCCCGCGCCGCTGCGGCAGTCCGGTTCCTGGCTGCCGGAGGCGCTGGCCGCGCAGATCACCCGGCGGGTCTCCGCCTCGGCGGCGCTCGCCGCGGCCCCGACGGTCGCACCGGCCGCCCCGCCGCCCACCAGACCGCTGCCCGGGCCCGGCACCCCCGCGCCGACCGCGCGAGGGCCCCATCCGGGCCCGGCCGGGGGAACGCCCGCCCAGCCGCCGCACGCCCCCGGGTACCGGCACCCGGCGCCGCCGCAGCCGTACCCCCCGTACGTCCAGCCGTACGGCTGGCAGCCGCCGAAGCCGAAGCGGAGCGTCGGCCGGAAGATCGCCATCGGCGCGGCCGTCGGGGTCGCCCTGCTGTGGGGCGCGGGCTGTGTCTCGGTGCTCAGCCGCCTCGGCGACAGCACCGACGACAGCTCCTCGCGGACCCCGGCCGGCGCGTCCGGGCAGCACCGCCCCGACCCCAAACCGGTCAGCTTCAAGGGCATCAACATCCCCCGGGGCTACTGGGTGCGGTTCGCCGACTCGCCGCCGAAGCCGACGGACGAGCAGTACACCTCCAACGCCAGCTTCGGCAAGAACGCCGACTTCTACTACGACGACGACCCGGACTACTCCGAGGACCAGACGCCCGTCGTGGGCACCGCGGGCGACAAGGTGGTCCTGCTCAACAACGCCGAGCACGGCTCCCTGGCCACCTGCCGCAGGGTGACCCGCTACGCCGAGAACATCCATCTGTCCCAGCTCAGCAAGGGCTCGCAGATCTGTGTGCACACGGTTTCCGGCCATGTCGGCCTGGTCACCTACCGCGGCACGGCGGGCCGCGGCAGCCCCAGCGACTACATCACCGTCGACCTGACCGTCTGGCGCAACGCGGAACCCGCGAGCGACGACGAGCAGTGAGCCGTCAGCCGGACAGCTCCCAGACCAGCAGCTCGGCGGGCGTCACCGCGACCGCGGCCAGATTCCGCGCGCCGGTGATCCGGGCCGCGTCCCCCGCGCCCAGCTCCGCGTCGTCCAGCCGGACCGCGCCGCGTACGACATGGACGTACAGAAACGCCGCGTCCGGTACGGCGGTCCGCTCCCCCGCGCCCAGGCGGCGCACATGCAGCATGGCGCCCGCGGCCGGGACGGCGTAGGGGGTGGCGTCGGCGATGCCCGGGACGATGTCGTACGACGGCTCGCCGCCCGGCTCCAGCGGGGCCAGCCACATCTGGAGGAAGGCCAACGGGCCCGCGCCGTCGTTGCGTTCGACGTGCCGGACGCCCGCCGCCGCGCTCAGGTGCTGGACGTCTCCCGCGCGCACGGTCCGCTCATGGCCCGCGGAGTCGCGGTGGGTCAGCTCGCCCTCGATCACCCAGGTGACGATCTCGGTGTGGCTGTGCGGGTGTTCGTCGAACCCGGCGCCGGGCGCGAGCCGTTCCTCGTTGCAGGCGATCAGCGGGCCGAAGCGCAGGTTGTCGGGGTCGTAGTGCGGGCCGAAGGAGAAGGCGTGGCGGGTCTCGATCCCGGCCGCCGGGTCCCCGCCCGGATAGCGCTCGGCGGCGCGCCGTACGTCGATCACGTCCCCACCGTAGTCCTGTCCCCGGTGCGCGCGGGCCCCGGGTTGCCGACCCGGCGACGCATGCTCCCGTCCGGATAAGGCACTCTTGTCCCCGTGCCCGAACCCGAATCCCACCCTGGTGACCCCGCAGCGTCCGTCGTCCATACGCACGCGGCGACCCTGAAACGGCTGGAGAAGTCCTCCGGGAGTCTCGCGGCCCAGGCGATCGCGCGGATGGACGAGACCCTGCCGTGGTACCGGGCGATGCCCCCGGAGAACCGGTCCTGGATCGGGCTGGTCGCCCAGGCGGGCATCGCGGCGTTCACCGAGTGGTTCCGGCGCCCGGACACCCCGCAGGCGATCTCCACGGACGTCTTCGGAACCGCGCCGCGCGAGCTGACCCGGGCGATCACGCTGCGGCAGACCGTGGAGATGGTGCGCACCACCATCGAGGTCATGGAGAGCGCCATCGACGAGGTGGCCGCCCCGGGCGACGAGCGGGTGCTGCGCGAGGCGCTGCTGGTGTACGCGCGGGAGATCGCCTTCGCGACCGCCCAGGTGTACGCCCAGGCCGCCGAGGCACGCGGTGCCTGGGACGCGCGTCTGGAGTCGCTGGTGGTCAACGCCGTGCTCAGCGGCGAGGCCGACGAGGGCGCCGTCAGCCGGGCCGCCGCGCTGGGCTGGAACTCTCCCGAGCATGTGTGTGTCGTCCTCGGCACCGCCCCGGACGGGGACAGCGAGCTGACCGTGGAGGCGATCCGGCGGGCGGCACGGCATGCCAAGCTCCAGGTGCTCACCGGCGTGCTCGGGAACCGCCTCGTGGTGATCGCGGGCGGCAGCCCCAACCCGCTCGCGGTGGCGAAGTCGCTGATCGGGCCCTACGCGGCGGGTCCGGTGGTCGCCGGTCCCGTCGTACCGGACCTGCTGGCCGCCACCCGGTCCGCGCAGGCCGCCGCCGCCGGGCTGAAGGCGTGCACGGCGTGGCAGGACGCGCCGCGGCCCGTGCTGGCGGACGATCTGCTGCCGGAGCGCGCGATCGCGGGCGATCCGAGCGCCCGTGAGCAGTTGGTGGAGGAGATCTACAGACCGCTGGGAGAGGCCGGCTCGGCGCTCCTGGAAACCCTGAGTGTCTACCTGGAGCAGGCGAGCAGCCTGGAGGGCGCGGCACGGATGCTCTTCGTTCACCCGAACACCGTGCGCTACCGGCTCCGACGTGTGACAGACGTCACCGGGTGGTCGCCTTCGGATGTACGATCCGCGTTCACGCTACGGATCGCGCTCATCCTGGGGCGCCTGGCCGACGGTGACCCTCAGGCATAGCGTTTTGTCAGAGGTCAACAAAAGCCCTTCGTGTTCTTCGTCCCTGTCCCCACGGGCGGCCGTGCCCGTACCCAAGAGAGAGTGTGAGAGTGCTCGTACTCGTCGCTCCCGGCCAGGGCGCCCAGACGCCCGGCTTCCTGACCCCCTGGCTCGAACTCCCCGGTGCCGCCGACCGTGTCGCCGCGTGGTCGGACGCCATCGGCCTCGATCTGGTGCATTACGGAACCCAGGCCGACGCCGACGCGATCCGTGACACCGCCGTGGCCCAGCCGCTGCTGGTCGCCGCCGGGATCCTGTCCGCCGCGGCACTCGGTGCCATGTCGGAGATCGCGCCGGGCGCGGTGGCCGGGCACAGCGTCGGCGAGATCACCGCGGCCGCCTTCGCGGGCGTGCTGTCGGACGCCGCGGCCCTCCAGCTGGTCCGCACCCGTGGCCTCGCCATGGCGGACGCCGCCGCGATCACCGAGACCGGTATGTCGGCGCTGCTCGGCGGCGACCCGGAGACCTCCCTCGCGCACCTGGAGAAGCTGGGCCTGACGCCGGCGAACATCAACGGCGCGGGGCAGATCGTCGCGGCGGGCACGCTGGAGCAGCTGGCCGCGCTGAGCGAGGACAAGCCCGAGGGCGTGCGCAAGGTCGTCCCGCTGAAGGTGGCCGGCGCCTTCCACACCCGGCACATGGCCCCCGCGGTCGAGACGCTGGCCAAGGCCGCCGCCGGCCTCGCGCCCGCCGACCCCGAGGTCCCCTACGTGTCCAACAAGGACGGCAGGTCCGTCACGTCCGGCACCGAGGTGCTGGAGCGCCTGGTCGGCCAGGTGGCCAACCCGGTGCGCTGGGACCTGTGCATGGAGACGTTCAAGGAGTTGGGCGTCACCGCGCTCATCGAGGTGTGCCCCGGCGGCACGCTCACCGGACTGGCCAAGCGTGCGCTGCCCGGCGTCAAGACGCTGGCCCTGAAGACCCCCGACGACCTCGACGCCGCCCGTGCGCTCATCGCCGAGCACGCCGAAGCCTGACGCATGCCGACGCCTGACGCATAAGGAGCCGTAGATGGCGAAGATCAAGCCCAGCAAGGGCGCACCGTACGCGCGCATCCTCGGTGTCGGCGGCTACCGTCCGACCCGTGTGGTGCCCAACGAGGTGATCCTGGAGAAGATCGACTCGTCCGACGAGTGGATCCGCTCGCGCTCCGGCATCGAGACCCGGCACTGGGCGGGCCCCGAGGAGACGGTGGCCGCGATGTCGGTCGAGGCGGCCGGCAAGGCGATCGCCGACGCCGGTATCGATGCCTCGCAGGTCGGCGCGGTCGTCGTGTCGACGGTGTCGCACTTCGCCCAGACCCCGGCCATCGCCACCTCGATCGCCGACCAGCTCGGCACCGAGAAGGCGGCCGCCTTCGACATCTCGGCCGGCTGCGCGGGCTTCGGCTACGGCCTCACCCTGGCCAAGGGCATGGTCGTGGAGGGCTCCGCCGAGTACGTCGTGGTGATCGGCGTGGAGCGGCTCAGCGACCTGACCGACCTGGAGGACCGGGCCACGGCCTTCCTGTTCGGTGACGGCGCGGGCGCGGTCGTCGTCGGCCCCTCCAAGGAGCCGGCCATCGGCCCGACCGTGTGGGGCTCCGAGGGCGACAAGTCCACGATCATCAAGCAGACCGTCTCGTGGGACCGTTTCCACGTGGGCGATGTCAACGAGCTTCCGCTGGACCGCGAGGGAAACATCAAGTTCCCCGCGATCACGCAGGAGGGCCAGGCGGTGTTCCGCTGGGCCGTGTTCGAGATGGCGAAGGTCGCCCAGCAGGCGCTGGACGCGGCCGGGATCACCTCGGAGGACCTGGACGTCTTCATCCCGCACCAGGCCAATGTGCGGATCATCGACTCGATGGTGAAGACTCTCAAGCTGCCGGAGCATGTCACGGTCGCCCGTGACATCCGCACCACCGGCAACACCTCGGCCGCCTCGATCCCGCTCGCCATGGAGCGGCTCCTGGCGACCGGGGAGGCGAAGAGCGGTGACACCGCGCTCGTCATCGGATTCGGGGCGGGTCTCGTCTACGCCGCCACGGTCGTTACCCTCCCCTAGGCACTCCGTGCCGGATCATGCGATCCGGTGGGGGGAAAAATGCCACAAACCGTCTGGAATATCGAAGAAGGAGCGCCTGACATGGCCGCCACCCAGGAAGAGATCGTCGAAGGTCTCGCCGAAATCGTCAACGAGATCGCCGGCATCCCGGTTGAGGACGTCCAGGTGGACAAGTCCTTCACCGACGACCTGGACGTCGACTCGCTGTCCATGGTCGAGGTCGTCGTCGCCGCCGAGGAGCGCTTCGACGTGAAGATCCCGGACGAGGACGTCAAGAACCTCAAGACCGTCGGCGACGCGACCGACTACATCCTCAAGCACCAGGCCTGAGCCACTCGCTGAGGCCCTTACGGCCCGTCAGGCCGCGAGGCCGTCGGGCCGGCAAGGCCCCGCCACCCGGCGGTGGCGCCGTAGATTCCCGCATCCGTTGGAGAAAGAATTCCCGTGAGCCCGACCAATCGCACCGTGGTCGTCACCGGTATCGGCGCAACCACACCGCTGGGTGGCGACGTAGCTTCGTTCTGGGAGGCCCTGGTCGCCGGCAAGTCCGGTGTCCGTCTTCTGGAAGAGGAGTGGGCGGCGGACCTGCCGGTCCGCATCGCCGCTCGTATCGCCGTCGAGCCGGGTGAGATCATCCCCCGGCCGCAGGCCCGCAAGCTCGACCGCTCGGCGCAGTTCGCGCTGATCGCCGCGCGTGAGGCCTGGCAGGACGCCGGCTTCACCGCTCGTGCCGGCGCTGTGACATCAGACGCTGACGCGTCGGGCACGTCCGTCAACCCGGACCGTCTCGGCACGGTGATCGCCTCTGGCATCGGCGGTGTGACGACGCTTCTGGACCAGTACGACGTGCTGAAGGAGAAGGGCGTACGCCGCGTCTCCCCGCACACCGTGCCGATGCTCATGCCCAACTCCCCGGCGGCCAACGTCGGTATCGACCTGGGCGCCCGCGCCGGCGTGCACACCCCCGTGTCGGCCTGCGCCTCCGGCGCCGAGGCCATCGGGTACGCGATCGAGATGATCCGCACCGGGCGTGCGGACGTGGTCATCGCCGGTGGCACCGAGGCCGCGATCCACCCGCTGCCCATCGCCGCTTTCGGCAACATGATGGCGATGTCCAAGAACAACGACGACCCCTCGGGCGCGTCCCGGCCCTTCGACACGGGCCGCGACGGCTTCGTGCTCGGCGAGGGCGCCGGTGTGGTCATCCTGGAGTCCGAGGAGCACGCGAAGGCGCGCGGCGCCCGGATCTACGTGGAGGCGGTCGGCCAGGGCATCTCCGCCGACAGCCATCACATCACGCAGCCGGAGCCCTCGGGCAACGGCATCGCGCACGCGCTCCAGAACCTGCTGGACAGCACGGATCTGAAGCCGGCCGAGGTCGTACACGTCAACGCGCACGCCACGTCCACCCCGCAGGGTGATGTCGCCGAGATCAAGGCGCTGTGGAAGGTGTTCGGCGACGATGTCGAGCACATGGCGATCTCCGGCACCAAGTCGATGACCGGTCATCTGCTCGGTGGCGCCGGCGGCATCGAGACGGTGGCGTCGATCCTGGCGCTGGTGAACCGTACGGCGCCCCCGACGATCAACGTGAAGGACCTCGACCCCGAGGTCAACGCGGATGTCGTGGTCGGCGAGGCCCGGCAGCTGCCGGAGGGCCGGATCGCCGCGCTGAACGACTCGTTCGGGTTCGGCGGCCACAACGTGGTGCTGGCGTTCCGCACGATCTGAGTACGCAGCGAGAAGGGCCCCCACCTGCTGGCGAATTCCAGGGGTCGTAGCAACACAGTGATCAACTGGCTGTCGCCAGGAGTTTAGCGAGGCGCTCGGCTGGGGTTTCCCAGCCGAGCGTTTTGCGTGGGC
Organism: Streptomyces murinus; assembly: GCF_002154555.1. Classification (GTDB taxonomy): domain Bacteria; phylum Actinomycetota; class Actinomycetes; order Streptomycetales; family Streptomycetaceae; genus Streptomyces; species Streptomyces murinus. The sequence goes on along the minus strand of NZ_MUNF01000037.1, from coordinate 22,118 downwards.
GGCTGTTGAGTTCGGCGGCCACGGCCTGAAGGTGCTCGATGGTGTGGCCGCTGAGGTCGGTTCCCTTGGGGAAGTACTGTCGCAGCAGGCCGTTGGTGTTCTCGTTCGAGCCGCGCTGCCAGGGGCTGGCCGGGTCACAGAAGTAGACCGGGATGTCCGTGGCGACGGTGAAGCTGCGATGGGCGGCCATCTCCGAGCCCTGGTCCCAGGTCAGAGACCGCCACAGATGTGGCGGAAGGGTCTGGACGGTGGCGGTGAGCGCGTTGCGGGTCGCCATCGCGCTGTGACCGATTGGCAGGTGCACGAGCATCACGTAGCGGGTGGCCCGCTCGACCAGGGTGCCGATGGCTGAGCGGCCGTCCTTGCCGATGATGAGGTCGCCTTCCCAGTGGCCGGGGACGGCCCGGTCGGCGGCTTCGGCGGGCCGTTCGCTGATCAGGACCATGTCCTTGATGGCGCGGGAGGCGCGCTTGTGGGCCTGGCGGTGCGGGCGCCGGCGGGCCCGGCCGGTGCGAAGAGCACGGGTCAGTTCCCGGCGGAGTTCACCGCGGCCCTGGACGTAGAGGGCCTGGTGGATCGTCTCGTGGGTCACGTGCATCTCCGGCCGGTCGGGGAAGCGTGCCCGCAGAGCCTGGCAGATCTGCTCGGGGCTCCACCGCATCGCGAGGTGCTGCTGGATGAAGTCCCGCAGCTCGGGGTTCTGGCCGATCTTGCCGGTCTTCGGCCGTGCACGGCGTCGTGTGGCCCTGCGGTCCGCCTCGAACGGGCGGTAGACGAAACCGCCCCTGGGCATCGGGCGACGGTTGCGGCGTATCTCGCGGCTGATCGTCGAAGGGCTGCGGCCCAGCTCGGCGGCGATCTGCCGGACCGATGCCTTCTCGCGCAGCCGGTCGGCGATGTGGATGCGGTCGTGCTCCTGGAGATACCGCGACGAGCGGGCGGGCGGTTCCTCCGGACCGTGCAGGTTGTCGGGGCTCTGCCCCTGCTCCTGGTAGATCGGAGGAACCGCCTTGCGAAGGTTCCCGGGCGCATGGTGACCGTTACGCCACTTCATGCCCGTGCGCCGGTCTATACCGACGATCCGGGCCGCCTCCCGGGTGCTGTAACCCTGCTCCATGAGCCGGAAGTATGCGGCCCGCTCACGGACCAACTTCCGGGGCCCCTGCGGCTTCCTGCTCTTGCGGACCTCGAAGTCCATCGCACCCCTTGAGCTGGGGTGTTGCAACGACCACTAGAACTAAAGCTCGGCGGGGGCCCTTCCGTACGTCCGCCCGGCGTGGCTCAGTCGAAGGAGCAGGGGATGACGAAGTCGTCGTAGGACCGCTTCACATCGATCGCGCGGTCCGCGTCGTAGTAGCCGCCGACCTGGTAGTAGGACATGTCGAGGTGGCGGACGCCGCACCTGATGATCCCGATGGGGCCGAAGACCAGTTCCTCGCCGCGGGACGTCTGGGTCCAGGAGCCCCGCCGGCTGACGGACGGACCGCCCTGGACCGGGTTGGCGTCCATGGTGACGGTGGCCGACACCCGGGCGTCGTAGCCGGGGGTGGTGTTGTACCAGGCACCGCCCCACCAGTAGGTGTTCTTGTCGGTCTCGATGTACATGGCGGACCGCCCTTCGCGGTCGCCGACCTGGACGCAGGTCCGGAACGCGGTGAAGGTGTAGCCGTCGCGGCCGTAGACCTCCTCCCAGCCGGTGCAGTGGGTCCCGACCTCGGGGTGCGGGCCGTCGTCGGCGGACGCGGTCGCGGGGGCCGCGAGTACGGACACCGCCAGGGCGGCGGCCGCGGCGGTGGCGCGGGCAAGGTGCCTGAGCTTCATGGTCGTTCCTTCGTCGTCCGGTGCCGCGTGGCGCACGCGGCGGCCGGATGGGGAACGAGGCGGGGCCCGGTCGGGGAACGGTCCGGCGGGCGGTTCCTTCGGCGGCGGGCTCGCGCCGGTCGCGGGTTCAGACGGTCCGCCACGCCTCCAGCGCGAGGCCCGGTTCGGCTTTGCGGCGGGTCAGGAGGAGTTGGCCGATCGACGGGGAGAGGGTCGCCGCGACCACCCGGCCGTCCTCGTCGGTCGCGAGGGACACCCGGGCGTCCACCGTCAGCCGGGGGCCCGACTCGGTCCACCAGGCGCCCGCGGACTCCAGTTCGGTCGGGTAGGCGGCGAAGGCGACGCGGCCGGTGGCGGAGCGCTGGGCCAGCAGGGTGCAGTCGTGGCCCTCGAGGTCGCAGCGGACGGCGCTGACCGGGCCGTGGCCCGCGGCCGTCAGCAGGGTGACCGGTTCGCCGCCGGGCCGCCAGGCGCACAGTTCGCCGTCGGTGCCGGTGTAGTAGAGCGTCGTGCTCGCGGCGGACGTGGCGAGGGCGTACAGGGTCCCTGGGCGGACCGGGGCCTTCAGGGGCTCCTGGAGTACCGGCTGGGCGCCGGGGGCCTCCTGACGCCAGTACAGGACGCCCTCGGGGCCCGCCGCGTACAGCTCGACCCTGCCGGACTCCCCCGTCACCGCGGCGAGTCCGTCCTGGACGCCCTTGCCGCCGAGGTCCCGCCAGGGCTCCCAGCCGCCCTTCTCCTTCTGCGCGAGCATGCTGACGCCGCCGCCCTTGTTGCGCACGAAGACGTGGGCGCGGCCCTGCGCGTCCACGGCGACGGCGGGCTGTCCGGTGCGGTCGCCCTTCTTGTCGGGGTGGCCGACCGGGCTCCAGTCCAGGGCGGCGAGGTGGGCGCGGTAGTGGGTGGAGTGCACGAGGCCCGACTCGCCCTTGCCGGTGGGCCGCCAGGACACCAGGTGGGTGTAGCCGTCCGCGCCCTGGCCGAGGGCCGGGACGGGGTGCAGTCTCTGTTCGCCGCCTACCTTGCGCGGACCGGTCCAGGGGCCGCCGGGGGTGCTCTCCGCCCGGCACAGGACGGCGTCGCCCGACGACTGGTAGACGCTGAGCCGGCCGTCGCGGCCGCGCAGGAGCCAGTCTCCGTTCACCCGGTCACTTTAAGCCGGGACCCTGTGCGCCCGGCGAGCGGGCACCATGGCAGGCATGACGAACGACCTGCCTCTGCTCATCGTCGACGGCGCCAATGTGGTCGGCTCGGTGCCCGACGGCTGGTGGCGCGACCGGCGCGGAGCCGCCGAACGGCTGCGCGACCGCCTGGTGGCGTACGCCGACTCCGGTACGGCGGAGCTGCCCGGGCCGCTCGAACTGGTGCTGGTGGTCGAGGGCGCCGCGCGCGGGGTGGCGTCGGTGCCGGGGGTGCGGGTGGCGGAGGCGCCCGGCAGCGGGGACGACCGGATCGTGGAGCTGGCCGGGGAGGCGGCGGGCCGTACCTGTCTGGTCGTCACCGCGGACCGTGAGCTGCGGCGCCGGGTGACGGCGCTGGGGGCGGGGGTGACCGGGCCGCGCGCGGTGCTCGGCTGAGCCGGGGCCGCCGCGGCGCCCCGCGTCACCGGGGCGGTCACGAGATCGGCGGCGCGGGCTCCGGCTCCGACGGCTGCTCGGGGTGGGCGAGCCGGCTGTGCGAGCGGCCGTAGAGGAAGTAGACGGCGAAGCCGATCACCATCCAGATGGCGAACCGCAGCCAGGTCTCGGCGGGCAGATTGAGCATCAGCCAGAGCGTGGCGCACACGGAGACGATCGGAACGACCGGAACCCAGGGGGTGCGGAAGGCGCGGGGCAGGTCGGGGCGCGTCTTGCGCAGAATGATCACGCTGATCGCTACGACCACGAACGCGAACAATGTGCCGATATTGACCAGTTCAGCAAGCTCGCTGAGGCTGGTGAAACCGGCGACGATCGCGATGATCACACCGAGCAGGATGGTCGGCCGGTGCGGGGTCCGGAACCGGGGGTGCACCCGGGAGAAGAAGCGCGGCAGCAGCCCGTCGCGGCTCATCGCGAAGAACACCCGGGTCTGGCCGAGCAGCAGGATCAGGCACACGGTGGTCAGTCCGATGGCGGCGCCGAAGCTGATCACGCCCGCGTACCAGGGGTGCCCGATGGATTTGAAGGCGTCGGCGAGCGGGGCGTCCACGGACAGCTGGGTGTAGTTCTGCATGCCGGTGACGACGACGGAGACGGCCACGTAGAGCACGGTGCAGATGATCAGCGAGCCGAGGATGCCGCGTGGCACGTCCCGTTGCGGGTTGCGGGTCTCCTCGGCCGCGGTGGCCACGATGTCGAAGCCGATGAAGGCGAAGAACACCACCGAGGCGGCGGTGAAGATGCCCATCACGCCGAAGTTGGCGGGCGCCCAGCCGAACATCAGCTGCACCAGCGGCGCCTTGAGGCTGGCACCGGCCGGCACCGGCTGGGCCGGCGGGATGAAGGGGTGGTAGTTGCGGGACTGCACGAAGAACGCGCCCGCGATGATCACAATGAGCACGACGGCCACTTTGATCGCGACGACCAGCGAGGTGATCCGGGCCGAGAGCTTCATGCCGAGGACGAGGATCGCGGTCAGGACGAGCACCAGGAGCGCGGCGAGGATGTCGAAGCCGAAGCCGTGGGCGCCGTCGCGTCCGGAGAGGTACTCCGGCAGGTGCCAGCCCGCGTTGTCCAGCAGTGAGCGGATGTAGCCGGACCAGCCGACCGCGACCACCGCGGTGCCGAGCGCGAACTCCAGGACCAGGTCCCAGCCGATGATCCAGGCGGGCAGCTCGCCCAGGGAGGCGTAGCTGAAGGTGTACGCCGAGCCCGCCACCGGGACCGTGGACGCGAATTCGGCGTAGCACAGGGCGGCGAGGGCGCAGACCACGCCGGCGGCGACGAAGGCCAGGGCGACCGCGGGTCCGGCGTTGTTCTTCGCGACCTGTCCGGTCAGAACGAAGATACCGGTACCAATGATCACGCCGACGCCGAAAACGGTCAGATCGAGCGCGGAGAGCGACTTCTTGAGCGCATGCTCCGGTTCCTCGGTGTCCCGGATCGATTGCTCGACGTTCTTCGTCCGGAAGAGCGAGCTGCCCACGTTGCTGCCTCCCACGCTTGTCGTCCTCGACCTGGTCGACTTGATCGAGAGGACCGGGACGCGAGTGCCCCGTGACAGGCAGGCTTACGCACGCGGGCCGGTTCCGCCACCGCAAGGAGGGGCGGAACCGGCCCGGTTGGGAGCGCCGGTCCTAGTCGCGCGCGGTTTCCACGGAGTCCACCGGGTCCGCCGTACGGTCGAACCGGCCGTCCAGCCTGGCGACCAGACCGGTCACCTGGCGGGCGATGTCGGGCGCGGTGAGCCCGATCTCGGTGAGCACCTCGGCGCGCGAGGCGTGGTCGAGGAAGCGCGGCGGGATGCCGAAGTCGCGCAGCGGTACGTCGACACCCGCGTCGCGCAGCGCCTGCGCGATGGTGGAGCCGACGCCGCCGACCCGGCTGTTGTCCTCGACGGTGACGACGACCCGGTGCCGCTCGGCCAGCGGGGCCATCGCCTCGTCCACGGGCTTGACCCAGCGCGGGTCGACCACGGTGGTGGAGATGCCCTGCTTGTCGAGCAGGCCGGCGATCTCCAGGCACATCGGGGCGAGGGCGCCGACGGAGACCAGGAGGACGTCGGGCCGTTCGGTGCCCGCCTCGCGCAGCACGTCCATGCCGCCGACCCGGCCGACGGCGGGGACGGCGGGGCCGACCGCGCCCTTGGAGAAGCGCACCACGGTCGGCGCGTCCTCGACGGCGACGGCCTCGCGCAGCTGGGCGCGCACCTGGTCGGCGTCGCGCGGCGCGGCCATCCTGAGGCCCGGGACGACCTGGAGGATCGACATGTCCCACATGCCGTTGTGGGAGGCGCCGTCGGTGCCGGTGACGCCGGCCCGGTCGAGCACGAAGGTGACGCCGCACTTGTGCAGCGCCACGTCCATCAGGACCTGGTCGAAGGCGCGGTTGAGGAAGGTGGCGTAGACGGCGAAGACGGGGTGGACGCCGGCGTGGGCGAGGCCCGCGGCGGAGACGGCGCCGTGCTGCTCCGCGATCCCGACGTCGTACACCCGTTCGGGGAAGCGTTTGGCGAACTTGTCCAGGCCCACCGGCTGGAGCATGGCCGCGGTGATGGCGACGAGGTCCTCGCGCTCCTCGCCGAGCTTGACCATCTCCTCGCCGAACACGGAGGTCCAGTCGGCGCCGGACGCGGCGATCGGCAGGCCGGTGTCCGGGTGGATCTTGCCGACGGCGTGGAAGCGGTCGGCCTCGTCCTGGAGCGCGGGCTGGTAGCCGCGGCCCTTCTCGGTGAGGCAGTGCACGATGACCGGGCCGCCGAACCGCTTGGCGCGGGCCAGCGCGGACTCCAGCGCCTCGATGTCATGGCCGTCGATCGGGCCGACGTACTTCAGGCCCAGGTCCTCGAACATGCCCTGCGGGGCGATGAAGTCCTTCAGGCCCTTCTTGGCGCCGTGCAGGGTCTCGTACAGCTGGCGGCCGACGACGGGGGTCTTCTCCAGCACCTCGCGGGTGCGGGCGAGGAAGCGCTCGTAGCCGTCGGTGGTGCGCAGCGTGGCCAGGTGGTTGGCGAGGCCGCCGATGGTGGGGGCGTACGACCGCTCGTTGTCGTTGACGACGATGACGAGGGGGCGGTCCTTGGCGGCGGCGATGTTGTTGAGCGCCTCCCAGGCCATGCCGCCGGTCAGCGCGCCGTCACCGATGACGGCGGCGACATGGCTGTCGCGCTTCATGAGCTGGTTGGCCTTGGCGATGCCGTCGGCCCAGCCGAGCACCGTGGAGGCGTGGCTGTTCTCGATGACGTCGTGCGCGGACTCGGCCTGTGCGGGGTAGCCGGAGAGGCCGCCCTTCATCTTCAGCCGGGAGAAGTCCTGCCGGCCGGTGAGGAGCTTGTGCACATAGGACTGGTGGCCGGTGTCGAAGAGCACCTTGTCCTTGGGGGACTCGAACACCCGGTGCAGGGCGATGGTGAGCTCGACCACGCCGAGGTTCGGGCCGAGGTGTCCGCCGGTCTTGGAGACCTCCTCCACGAGGAAGGTCCTGATCTCCCCTGCCAGCTGGTCCAGCTCCTCCAGGCTGAGCCGGTCCAGATCGCGCGGTCCCGTGATGCGGGTCAGCAGCGGCACCCGTGCCTCCTTGCAATAGAGCTGATCGAGCTTGCCGGGCTCGCCAGAGTCTAACTTTCCGGCGGCGCCCGGCATGAACGTGCCCGGCACCTTGGGGGTGCCGGGCACGTGGAGTTCGCCGAATCGGGGTGCGTCAGGCCCGTCCGGCCGTCTTCTGCGTCTTACGGGTGATCGCGTCGATCACCACGGTCGCGAGCAGCACACCACCGGTGATCATGTACTGCACGGGCGACGCGATGCCTTCGAGCGCGAGGCCGTACTGGATCGAGACGATCACCAGCACACCGAGCAGCGCGTTCCAGGTGCGGCCGCGGCCGCCGAAGAGCGAGGTGCCGCCGATGACCGCCGCGGCGATCGCGTTCATCAGCAGGTCACCGCTGCCCGCGCCCTGGTTGGCCGCGGCGATCTTGGAGGCCATCATCAGACCGCCGATCGCGGCGAAGGTGCCGGAGATCGCGAAGACCGAGATGCGGACCATGTTGATGTTGATACCGGCGCGGCGGGACGCCTCGACGCTGCCGCCGAGCGCGAACACCTTGCGGCCGTAGGCCGTGCGGCGCAGCGCGAAGTCCGTGATCACCAGCATGGCGAGGAAGATCACGACGGCCAGCGGCAGGCCCTTGTACTGGTTGTACACGGCCGCGGCGGCGAAGGAGACGATCGCGAGCAGCACCGTACGGAGAATGGTTTCGCTCAGCGGCCGCGACGGGACGCCGGCGGCCTCGCGGCGCCGGTTGCCGAAGTAGGACGAGAGGAAGAACAGCACGGTGGCGACGAGCGCGAGACCGTAGGCGGCGGCGACGTCGGAGAAGTAGTAGCTGGTCAGCTTGGCGACCAGGCCCTCGCTGTCCAGGTTGATGGTGCCGCTGTCGCCCAGGATCTGGAGCATGAAGCCGTTCCAGAAGAGCAGACCGGCCAGGGTGACGGCGAACGCCGGGACACCGATCTTCGCGAAGAAGAAGCCGTGCAGCGCACCCGCGACGGTACCCACCAGGATGGACAGCACCAGGGCGAGCCAGGCGGACATGCCGTGGGTGACGGTCAGCACCGCGTAGGAGGCGCCCGCGACACCGGAGACCGAGCCGACCGAGAGGTCGATCTCGCCGAGCAGCAGCACGAAGACGATGCCGACGGCGATCATGCCCGTGCCGACCATGGCGACGGAGATGTCGGAGAGGTTGCCCGCGGTGAGGAAGTTCGAGTTCAGGCTCTGGAAGATGATCCAGATGACCGCGAGGCCGATGATGACCGGAACCGAGCCGAGGTCACCGGCCTTCATCTTCCGCTTGAACTCGGTGAGGTAGCCCGCGAAGCCCTGCTCGCGCACGAGCAGCCGGGGGTCTACGGCGGTGACGGTGCCGGCCGCCGCCTCGGGGTTCTCCACGACGGCGTCCTGGGGAGTGTGGTCCTCGGGAGGCGTGGAGGTCTTGTCCAGGCTCACTTCTGGACCTCCTTGGTGCTACGCGCCGCACGCCGGGTGACGGCGTTGTCGGTGGCGCCGGTGATGGCGGAGATGATCTCTTCCTGAGAGGTCGAGGCGACGTCGAACACGCCGTTGTTGCGGCCGAGCCGCAGCACCGCCACCTTGTCGGCGACGGCCTTGACGTCGGCCATGTTGTGGCTGATGAGGATGACGGCGTGGCCGCGCTCGCGCAGCCGCTCCACCAGGTCGAGCACCTGAGCGGTCTGCTCGACGCCGAGGGCCGCGGTGGGCTCGTCCAGGATCACCAGCTTGGGCTCGCCGAGCATGGAGCGGGCGATGGCCACCACCTGGCGCTGACCGCCGGAGAGGGAGGCGATCGGGATGCGCACGCTGGGGATGCGGATCGACAGCTGGTCGAGCAGATCGCGGGAGCGGCGCTCCATCTCCACCTCGTCCAGGACGCCGCGCTTGCGCAGCTCCCGGCCCAGGTAGAGGTTGCCGACCACGTCGATGTTGTCGCACAGCGCGAGGTCCTGGTAGACCGTCGCGATGCCCAGACCCTGGGCGTCGTTGGGCCGGTTGACCTGGACGGCCCGGCCTTCCCATTCGATGACGCCCTCGTCGATGGGATGCACGCCGGCGATCGTCTTGACCAGCGTGGACTTTCCGGCGCCGTTGTCGCCCACCAGGGCGACCACCTCACCGGCGTGGACCTCAAGCTCTACGTCGGTGAGCGCCTGGACGGCACCGAACCGCTTGGAGACCCCGCGCAACGCCAGCACGGGCGTAGCGGACACGTGAACCATCTCCTTCGCCGCCTGACCCGGCGGGAGGTTGTGCAGAAAGTTTGGGGGGGTTCCGTCCGGCGCCCCGCGCCGAGCTTGCGGGGCTGTATGTGTCGCGGAGCGCCGGAGGACAGTGGGACGCCTTCGCCCCTCACGAAAGGGGCTCCTCGGGGGGTTACGGGGGTGAACTCCCCGAGGAGGGAGGCGCGTTGCGGCGGCTTACTCCAGGCCGAGCTTGTCGCAGGCGGCCTTGTACTGCGAGGTGCAGATGTCGGCGGCCGTGTAGACGCCGTCCTTGATGACGGTGTCCTTGATGTTGTCCTTGGTCAGCGCGGTGACCGGCAGGATGACGGTGGGCACCTGCTTGGTGGTCGGGCTGTCGACCTTGTCCTTGGCGATGGAGTCGAGCGACTTGCCCTGGGCGAGCGCCACGGCCATCTCGGCGGCCGCGTCGGCCTCCGGGGCGTACGGCTTGTAGACGCTCATGTACTGCTCGCCGGCGACGATGCGCTGCACACCCGCGAGCTCGGCGTCCTGGCCGGTGACCGGGACGGAGATGCCGGCCGCCTTGAGGGCGGTGATGATACCGCCGGCCATGCCGTCGTTGGCGGAGTAGACGCCGACGATGTTCTTCTTGCCGAGCGCGGAGATCGCGGCGTCCATGTTGGAGTTGGCGTTCTCCGGCTTCCAGTCCTTGGTGTCGTACTGCTTGCCGATGTTCACCTTGCCGTCGAGCACCTCGTGGGCGCCCTTCTTGAACTGCGCGGCGTTCGGGTCCGTGATGGAGCCGTTCATCATCACGATCTTGCCGGACTTGGCCTTGGAGCCCAGGGCCTTCAGCAGGGCCTCGCCCTGGGTCTTGCCGACGGTCTCGTTGTCGAACGAGGTGTAGGCGCTGATCGGGCCCTCGGCCAGCCGGTCGTAGGCGACGACCGGGATGCCCGCGTCCTTGGCCTTCTGCACCGAGCTCTTGATCGCCGCCGTGTCCACGGCGTCCACGATGAGGACGTTCACCTTGTTGGTGATCATCGTGTCGACCTGCTGGTTCTGCGTGCTGGCGTCCTGCTTGGCGTTGGCGTAGACGATCTGGCCCTTGCCGTTCGTCAGCTCCTTGACCTTCTTCTCGATCAAGGGGCGGTCGAACTTCTCGTAACGGGCCGTCTGGTTCTCCGGAAGGAGCAGACCGACCTTGATGGCATCGCCCTTCTTGGCGCTGCCGGAGGACTTGCTTCCGCTGCCGGACTCCTTGGCACTGCCACAGGCGGCGAGCGAGACGGCCATGGCACCAGCGGCAACGGCGAAGGCCGCACGACGCATACGCGTGTTCACTTCTCAAACCTCCCTGACGAGGCCGCGTCGTTGCGGCCGAGGTGGCTGGAAGTCAACTCGGCCACACGTGCGACGTCAAGAAGTAAATCCTTAACGAGATGGCAACGGTGCCATTCCTTCTCTAAGTGAAGGCAGGCGCGGACACGGCCGGAGCACCGGTGGCGGATCCGTCCAGAAGGGCCGAATCGCCCATCTCGCTCAGGGCGAGGGCGAGCGCGCCCAGCACCTCGGCGCGGCCCCCAAGTGCCCCGGGAAGCACGGTGAGTTGGCGGGCGGCGCTGGGGATCGCGTAGCGGCTGACGGACTCCCGGATGGGCCCGAGGACCAGCTCGCCGGCCTCCGCGAGATCGCCGCCGAGGACCACCCGGCTGGGGTTGAGAAGATTGCAGAGGTTGGCCACGCCGCTGCCGATGTGGCGGCCGACGTCGGCGACCACCCGGCGGCAGCCCGGGTCACCCTCCCTGGCGAGCCGTACGACGCCCTCCATGGTCAGATCGGAGCCGTGGCTGGGCTGGAGCAGCGGGAGGACGTAGCGGGCCGCCGCGAAGGTCTCCAGGCAGCCGCGGTTGCCGCAGCGGCAGACCGGGCCGGACTCGTCCAGGGTGATGTGACCGATCTCGCCCGCGGTGCCGCCCGGCCCGCGGTAGATCTTGCCCTCGATGACCAGGCCCGCGCCGACGCCGCTGGCGACCTTGATGTAGGCGAGGTCGCGCACGCCCTTGCCGCTGCCCCACACCAGCTCGCCGAGGGCGCCGAGGTTCGCGTCGTTGTCCACGTGGACGGGCACGCCGAGGCGTTGTTCCAGCTCCTCAGCGGGCTTGGTGCCGCCCCAGCCGGGCAGGATGGCGCTGTGTCCGAGGGTGCCGGACTCCAGGTCGATGGGGCCCGGCACGCCGAGGCCCACGCCCGCGACCTTGGAGCGGTCCACGCCGGTGGCCACGATCAGCCTGCTGACCAGTTCCTCGGCCCGGTCGAAGCCCTGGGCGGCGGAGGCGTCCACGTCCAGTGGCTCGGCCTCCTCGGCCAGCACCTGGTGGGCGAGGTTGCCGACCGCGACCCGCAGATGCTGGTGCCCGAAGTCGACGCCGATCACAATGCCCGCGTCCCCGCTGAGGCTGACGCTGCGGGCCCGGCGCCCGCCCGCCGAGGTGGGCGTGACCTCGACCGTCCCGCCGTCCTTCAGCTCCCGCACGATGTTGGAGACCGTGGCGGCGGACAGGCCGGTCGTCCGCGCGATCTCCGCCTGCGTGAGCGAACCGGCAAGCCGGACGGCCCGTACCACCCGCTCCAGGTTGGCTCGGTGCAGTGACGACTGCGACCCTGGAGTCTCCACGACGACCTCCTGAGCGCGGGGCCGCTTCGGCGAGGCCCCGTGTATGTCCAACTAGTGAACTCTAAGCTGAGCCGTTCGGGGTGACTCACGTCAAGAGGTTGAGCCAGATCCGGGGTACACCACAGCGGCGCACGCCGCCCGGAGATCCGGTACGGCGTGCGCCGGTACGACTACGGGGTGTCACCCCGGGATGAGGGGACGGCCTACTTCAGTGCCCCCGCGGTGAGCCCCTGCACCACCTGCCGCTGGAAGATGATGTACGCCCCGAGCACCGGCAGCATGGCCATCACCAGGCCCGCGAACAGGCCCGACCAGTCGCCCTTGTAGCCCTGGCTGACCGCGAGCTGGACCAGGCCCTGGGTGAGCACCTTCTTGTCGGGGTCGGTGTTGAGGACCGTGGGCAGCATGTACTGGTTCCACTGGCCCAGGAAGTTGAAGATGCCCACGCTGATCAGACCGGGCTTGGCCATGGGCAGCATGATCTGGAAGAACGTACGCGTGTGCGAAGCCCCGTCCACGAACGCCGCTTCCGCCACCGAGGTCGGCAGGGTGCGGAAGAACGCCGTGAGGAAGAAGACGGTGAAGGGCAGCGAGTACGCGATGTAGACCAGGATCAGCCCGTGGATGGTGTTCAGCAGGCCCATGTTGTTCACGACGTAGAACAGCGGGACCAGCGCCAGCATGATCGGGAAGCTCATGCCGCCGATGAACAGGTAGTAGATGAAGCGGTTGCCCGGGAAGTCGAACCGGGCGAGCACATAGGCGGCCATCGAGCCGAGCACCAGGGTGCCGATGAGTGAACCGCCCACCACCAGGACGGTGTTGAGGAAGTAGCCGCTCATGTTGGCCTCGGTCCAGGCCCGGGCCCAGTTCCCGAAGTGCAGCCGGTCCGGCAGCGCCCAGGGCGAGCCGAAGATGGAGCCGTCGTCCTTGAAGGACGTCATCACCGCCCACAGCAGCGGCGTGACCACCATGATCGCCCAGATGACCAGCACGCCGTGGGAGAAGACGTTGAGGACGGTGCCCTCCCTTTTGCGGCGGCCCGGCTTCGAAACCGGCGCGTCCACCTTGGAGACGCTCGCACCGGGCTCGGCCGGCGGCGGGGCGGGGGTCTCGGTCGTCTTCATCGCTTCAGAACTCCAGCCGCTCGCGACGGCCCAGCCGCATCACGATCGCCGCGAAGGCGAGCGTGACGACCAGCAGGGCGACGCCGATGGTGGTGGCGTAGGCGGCCTGACCGTCCCGGAACGCCTTCTGGTACACGTACAGGACCAGCACGGTGGTCGAGTAGTCGGGCCCGCCCGGACCGGTCGTCATGATCTGTACGACCGCGAACGACTCGGCGCCGAGCGCGAGGATGCCCATGTAGACCCAGCCGGACTGCACGGTGTCCCACAGCAGGGGCAGGGTGATGCGGAAGAAGGTGGTGGCGCGGCCCGCGCCGTCGATCAGCGCGGCCTCGTACAGCTCGGCCGGGATCGAGGCCATGCCCGCGGAGAAGAGGACCACGAAGAAGCCGGTGGTGGACCAGACGAGCACCGCCATCACACACCACAGGGCGAGGCTCGGATCACCCAGCCACAACGGCTGCACATGATCGAGTCCGATCCCGCGCAGGAGCGAATTGATCGCTCCGCTGTCCGGGTTGTAGGCGAACTGGAAGAGGAGCGCGACGATCGCGATGGACAAGACCTGCGGAAAGAAATAAACGATCTTGTAGAAGGAGGAGCCCCGCACACCTGTGATCGCGGGGCCGCCCCTTCTGCGTCGTCCGCCCACATTGATCATGAAGGCGAAGAAAAGCGCCAGACTGATCGTCACGATCGGCAGCACCAGAGCGAAGAGCAGGCTGTGCTGCAACGACTTCCAGAAGACGTCGTCGTGCAGCATCCTCTTGTAATTGTCGAGGCCGACCATCTTGAATTCGGGGCTCAGCCCTGTCCAGTCCGTGAACGAGTAATAGATGGACTGGATGAAGGGCCACACCACGAACAGCGCGTACAGTCCCAGGGGTACGACCAGGAACCCCACGATGAACCGGTACTTGCCGTGCTGCATCGTTACTCCGGTGCGCTCGGGGGTGCTGGTTACTGGTGCTTGTAGTGCTTGATGGTGGTGTCCTTGGCCGCCTCGTCGGCGAAGCCCTGGATCTTCTTTATGGCCTCCGCCGGGGTGAGCCGGCCCGCCATCATCTCGCCGAGGGCGCCCACGCCGATCTTCTCCTTCTGCAACTGGACGTACCAGTCCTGCAGGCGCGGGTTCACCACATTGGTGCCGGCCAGCTTCAGCGCCGCCACGCCGGACTTCAGGCCCGGGGTCAGCTCGATGCCGTCGGTGCCGCCGTTGTAGGCGGAGAGCGACTTCACCTTGGAGGTGAAGTTCTTCGAGGACGCCTCGGAGAGCATGATGCGCAGCTGCTCCATGCCGCCCTCGGGGTTGGCCGCCTTGGAGGGCACGATGAACGGCTCGCCGCCGGACGCCCAGATGGTGCCGAAGGGCATCTTGTCGCCGCTGTCGATGCCGGAGGGCGCCGAGACCGCGAGGTTGAAGTCGGCGGGGATGACGTTCGCCGACTCGTTCTCCACCCAGGAGCCGTTCGGGATGAACAGGGCCTCGCCCTTGGCCCACGCCGTCTGCGACTGGATGTGGTCCAGACCCGGGGTGCCCTTGAGGATGTAGCCCTTCTTGAACAGCTCGTAGTACGCCTCGAAACACGCCTTGACGGCCGGGTGCTTCCAGGCGTTCGGCTCCAGGTTGTCGATGGCGTTGAGGACGTCGACGCCGCCGACCTTGCCGATCATCGGGTAGAGCGAGAAGGGGATGTAGTACGGGTACTTGCCCGCGTACGTCCAGCCCGCCATGCCCTTCTTCTTGGCCTTCGCGCAGACCTGGAGCATCTCGTCCCAGGTCTTCGGGTACTCGGCGTCCAGCGAGTCGAGCGCCTTCTGCGAGTACCAGACGCCGTAGACCGTGTACGCGTAGTACATGATCCACACCGGGTTGCCGTCGAACTGGCCCATCTCCACGATGCCGGGGCGCAGCGTGTCGCGGACCTTCTTGCTCGGGTCGTCGTACGACGGCGCGTCGAGCAGCGGGGTGAGGTCGGACAGCTGGTTCTTGCCGACCAGGACGCCCATGTCCATCTGCTCGGCGCCGGAGTTGTCGATGAGGTCCGGCGGGTTGCCCTCGTTGAAGCGGGGCTGGAGCGTGGACTGGATCTTCTGGGTGGCGGAGAACTTCACCTGGGCCTTGGGGAAGTCCTTCTGGTAGATCTTGACCGCGTCCTGCGCGTACTCCTTGCCGAAACCGCCGTCGAAGAGGACGAACTCCATCTTGGCGGTGTCGTTCACGCCGAGCGGGTTCTTGGCGGTCTTCTTTCCGGCCTTCGCCTTGCTCTGTCCGTCGCCGCCGCTGCTCGCGCAGGCGGACAGCAGGCTCATCCCCGGAACGGCGACCAGGCCGAGTGCGGCGGACCGCCTGATCAGTTCTCGGCGGCCGACACCCTCACGATCGTGATGCGCAGTGGATCCCATGCTCAAGTCCTCGCCTTCTCCAGGACTCAGGCGGTGAACCGGATCCTGCCCGGCACCGCGGTCGGGTCAAGCTGGGTGGTGCAGGAAGTGCTACGTGCATGAACTGCCGGGATTGCTCTTGTACCGGGCGCCGACAGGTATAGTCCACTTCCCGCCAGCGGAGCAAGATCGAATGCAGGGTTGGCCGTGGGTCTTTTCCGAGTTGAGACCTCGCCGACATGGGAGCGGGCTGTGTACGGCCCCGGGGAAATCAGCGCGACATCAACCCCTGAATGACACGCCCAACACCCTTGACATCACCCATCACTTGACCACCTACTTGGTTCCTGTGTACCGCCTATGACAACGTTGTCGGCAACGGCGCGGGGAGGAAATCCGTCCATGCAGCGGAGAACTCGGCACAGATGGGGCCCGGCGGCCGTGCTCACGGCCGCCTTCGTGATGGCCGTGGGCGCGCAGGGCGCCGCGGTCGCGCTGCCCGCCAAGGCCCCGGTGGGCGACCGGGAGTTCGCATCCTCGTTCGAGGCGGGTGATCCCGCCCCGGACTGGCTGAACACGGTCGACACCGGCGCGGACGGCACCCCGCGTGCCTCGGGCGTGGACGGCGGCTACAGCACCGGCATACCGGGCAATGTGAACGACCATGTCACCGAGGTCCGGGCGAGCGGCGAGAACGCCGGCGCGGGCGAGGTGAAGGAGAACCTGGCCGACGGCGAGTCCGGCACCAAGTGGCTGACCTTCCAGCCCACGGGCTGGGCGGAGTTCGACCTGGACAAGCCGGTCGAGGTGCGGACGTACGCGCTGACCTCGGCGAACGACGCGGCCGAACGCGATCCGCGGGACTGGAAGCTGCTCGGCTCCGCCGACGGCAAGGACTGGAAGACCCTCGACACGCGGGCGGGCGAGACCTTCTCGGAGCGGTTCCAGACCAAGTCGTACGACCTTCAGCAGGCGGCGGAGTACCAGCACTTCCGGCTTGAGGTGACGAAGAACAACGGGGCGCCGGACATCCTCCAGCTCGCCGATGTGCAGTTCTCCACGGGCGGCAGCGGCGGCCCGGTGCCGCAGGACATGCTGACCCTGGTGGACAAGGGCCCGACCGCCTCGCCGACGGCCAAGGCGCGGGTCGGGTTCACCGGCACCCGGGCGCTGCGGTACGCGGGGCGCCACACGGCGAGCGGGCGCGCGTACTCGTACAACAAGGTGTTCGACGTCAACGTGAAGGTCGGCGGCGACACACAGTTGTCGTACCGGATCTTCCCGTCGATGGCCGACGGCGACCGGGACTACGACGCGACGAACGTCTCCCTGGACCTCGCCTTCACCGACGGCACCTACCTCAGTGACCTCGGCGCGCTGGACCAGCACGGGTTCCTCCTGTCGCCGCGCGGGCAGGGCGAAGCGAAGTCGCTGTACGTCAACCAGTGGAACGACGTGGTCGCGCGGATCGGCTCGGTCGCGGCCGGCAAGACGGTCGACCGGATTCTCGTCGGGTACGACTCCCCCACCGGACCGGCGAAGTTCCGCGGCTGGATCGACGACGTGTCGCTGAAGCCGGTCGCACCCGAGAAGCCGAAGGCGCATCTGTCCGACTACGCGCTGACCACGCGCGGCACGAACTCCAGCGGCAGTTTCTCGCGCGGCAACAACTTCCCGGCGACCGCGCTGCCGCACGGTTTCAACTTCTGGACGCCAGTGACCAACGCGTCGTCGCTGAGCTGGCTCTACGAGTACGCACATGCGAACAACGACGCCAATCTGCCGACGATCCAGGCGTTCAGCGCGAGCCATGAGCCGAGCCCGTGGATGGGTGACCGGCAGACCTTCCAGCTGATGCCGTCGGCCGCGGCGGGCACCCCGGACACCGGGCGGGAGGCGCGGGCGCTGGCGTTCCGGCACGAGAACGAGACGGCGCGGCCGTACTACTACGGCGTACGGTTCGAGAACGGGCTCAAGGCGGAGATGGCGCCGACCGATCACGCGGCGGTGATGCGCTTCACCTACCCGGGCTCCGACGCGAGTGTGCTCTTCGACAATGTCACCGAGCAGGCGGGGCTGACGCTGGACAAGGAGCACGGGACCGTCACCGGGTACTCGGACGTCAAGTCAGGCCTGTCGACGGGCGCGACCCGGCTGTTCGTGTACGGCGTGTTCGACAAGCCGGTCACGGACGGGACGGCGAGCGGGGTGAAGGGCTATCTGCGCTTCGCGGCCGGCGCCGACCACCGGGTCACGCTGCGGCTCGCGACCTCGCTGATCAGCGTCGACCAGGCGAAGGACAATCTGCGCCAGGAGATCCCCGGCGGCACCTCCTTCGACACCGTCAAGGCGCGGGCGCAGCGCACCTGGGACAAGCTGCTCGGCAAGGTCGAGGTGCAGGGCGCGACACCGGACCAGCTGACCACGCTGTACTCCAGCATGTACCGGCTGTACCTGTACCCCAACTCGGGCTACGAGAAGGTGGGCGGGAAGGACCGGTACGCGTCGCCGTTCTCGCCGATGCAGAGCCAGGACACCCCGACGCACACCGGCGCGAAGATCGTGGACGGCACGGTGTACGTCAACAACGGCTTCTGGGACACCTATCGGACGACCTGGCCGGCGTACTCGTTCCTGACGCCCTCTCAGGCGGGCGCGATGGTCGACGGGTTCGTGCAGCAGTACAAGGACGGCGGCTGGACCTCGCGCTGGTCCTCCCCCGGCTACGCGGACCTGATGACCGGCACCTCCTCGGACGTGGCGTTCGCCGACGCCTATGTCAAGGGCGTGAAGTTCGACGCGAAGGCGGCGTACGAAGCGGCGCTGAAGAACGCGACCGTCGTACCGCCGAGTTCGGGCGTGGGCCGCAAGGGCATGAGCACGTCCCCCTTCCTCGGCTACACCGGCACCGACACCGCCGAGGGGCTGTCCTGGGCGATGGAGGGGTACGTCAACGACTACGGCATCGCGAAGATGGGCGCGGCGCTGTACAAGAAGACGGGCGAGAAGCACTACAAGGAGGAGTCGGACTACTTCCTCAACCGCGCCCGCGACTACGTCAATCTCTTCGACCCGAAGGCCGGTTTCTTCCAGGGCAAGGACGCCAAGGGCAACTGGCGGGTGGATTCGGGGAGTTACGACCCACGGGTGTGGGGTTTCGACTACACGGAGACCAACGGGTGGGGCTACGCCTTCTCCGTACCGCAGGACACCAGGGGCCTGGCCGACCTTTACGGCGGGCGGACTCAACTCGCCGACAAGCTGGACCAGTTCTTCGCCACCCCGGAGACCGCGTCCCCCGAGTTCGTCGGCTCCTACGGCGGGGTCATCCATGAGATGACCGAGGCGCGGGACGTGCGGATGGGCATGCTCGGGCAGTCCAACCAGGTCGCGCACCACGTGTCGTACATGTACGACGCGGCGGGGCAGCCCTGGAAGACGCAGGCGGCGGTGCGGCAGATCCTGTCCCGGCTCTACCTCGGCAGCGAGATCGGTCAGGGGTATCACGGTGACGAGGACAACGGCGAGCAGTCGGGGTGGTTCCTCTTCTCCGCGCTCGGCTTCTACCCCCTGGTCATGGGCAGCGGCGACTACTCCATCGGCTCCCCGCTGTTCAAGAAGGTCACCGTGCATCTGGAGAACGGCCGTGATCTGGTGGTCAAGGCGCCGGGCAACAGCGCGAAGAACGTGTATGTGCAGAGCGTGACCTTCAACGGCCGCCCCTGGACGTCGACTTCACTGCCGCAGTCGCTGCTCGCCAAGGGCGGGGAGCTGACGTTCACGATGGGGCCGCGGCCCTCGGCGTGGGGCTCGGGGAAGAACGCCGGGCCGGTATCGATCACCCAGGACGACAAGGTGCCTACGCCCCGGACGGACCTGCTGCGCGGGGAGGGCGCCCTGTTCGACAACACGTCGGCGACGGACGAGACGTTCACCTCCGTCGATCTGCCGGTGAGCGGGTCCGGGAAGCCGATGCAGTACACGCTGACGTCGGCGGACCACACCACCGCGCCGACCGGCTGGACCCTCCAGGGCTCGGCCGACGGCACGACCTGGCGGACGCTGGACCACCGCTCCGGCGAGACCTTCCCGTGGGACCGCCAGACCCGGGCGTTCACGATCGCGGCGCCGGGGTCGTACGCCAAGTACCGGTTGGTGCTGGGTGGTTCGGCGACGCTGGCGGAGGTGGAGCTGCTGGGGTGAGGTGAGCGGCAGCGCGGGGCCCCGGGTGCGAGTGCGGCACCCGGGGCTCCGCGCTGTCCGGGCGACCTGGCGATCCGGGCCGTCCGGGCGGTACCCCAAGAGTTGGCAAAGTGCGTCCTTTATGATTCCGTTTGCCGACTTCGTTCCCACCTCCCCCGCAGGAAGCTCCCCTTGATCGCCATAGCAGCAGCACTCGCGGAGATCGCGCTGATCCTCGTACAGCGCCGGCGCGCACCGTCCGGCGGCCCCGCGGCCACGCCCTGGTCCCACATGGCCGCGGCGCTGGGCGCGGGCGTGCTCGGGTGGCTGGTCGTCGGCCGGCCCGAGCCCGTATGGGGCGAGGTGTCCCTGGCGCTGATCACCGGAGTGGTTCTCGGCTCCGAGGCCGCGCGGTCGGCGCGGGTCCTCGCCGGGAAGGAGTGGGCGGGCTGGGCGACGGCCTGCGGCAGCGGAGCGGCCTCGGCCAACTGGCTGCTCGCCACTCCGCTGCCCTTCATGTGATGATCCCTCACATCAGGGCGAGCTCGCACCACACGATCTTGCCCGGGTTCCGCTCCCCGACGCCCCACTTGTCGGACAGGGCCGACACCAGCAGCAGGCCGCGGCCGCCCTCGTCCAGGGTGGGGTGCGCGACGGCCGGGACGCCCGTTCCGCTGTCGTGGACCTCGATCCGGACGAGGGCGTCCTCATGGCACAGCCGCAGCAGGAAGCCCCGGCCCGGTGGGACCCCGTGCACGACCGCGTTCGTCGCCAACTCGCTCACACAGAGCAAGACGTCCGCGCTCCGCTCCCAATCGGTCAGCCCCCAGTACGACAACGACCACTCCGCGAACCGTCTGGCAGCGGGGACGGAGCGGCGGGCCCGCGCGTAGAACTGGTCGCGCTGACGCAGGAGTTCAATCTGCTCGTTCACGGGGCGAATGTCGCGCAGCGTGACTAGTCTGCGGCAGTAAGCGATCCCGTACAGATTGTTTGTACGGGATTGTGCGGGGTGGCGTACGGGTGGCACGGGGAGTTCAACAGGCATGACGCCTACACGGAGGAAGAACCAGTCGGCCATGAAGATGCTCGGCCGTCAACTGGGTGCGGCACGGCGGGCGGCGGGTATGAGCCAACCCGCACTGGCCGCGGCGCTGAATGTCAATGACGAGACGATCGCGTCGATCGAACAGGGCCGACGTCCCCTGAAGTTGGACATCGCCGAGAAGTGTGACGAGCTTCTGGGCACCAAGGGGACGTTGGCGGTGGGGGTGACGAACCTGCCGGAGATCGACCAGTTCCCGCTCTGGGTTGAGGAGTACATGGATCAGGAGAAGGTGGCCGTCGCGTTGTCCTGGTACGACAACGCGGTCATCCCCGGTCTGTTGCAGACCGAGGCGTACGCCCGCACGGTTCTACAGAATCGCATCCCGGCGTACGACGAGGAGAGCCTGGAGACGACGCTACGGCTGCGACTCGATCGCCAGGAGATCCTCAAGCGCAAGTGTCCGCCGACGCTGAGCTTCGTCGTGTGGGAGCCCACGCTGCGTCTGAGGATCGGCAGCGAGGGGGTCCGCAGGGAGCAGATGCAGTATTTGCGCGAGGTGGCCGAACTGCCGTGCGTCTCACTCCAAGTGCTGCCGCTGGACAGCAACCTCCACGCGGGGCTCGACGGGCCTTTCACGCTCCTCGAAACCCCGGACCACCAGCACCTCGCCTACACGGAATCGCAACGCGGCAGCCAGTTGGTCTCCGACCCCGAAGAGGTGTCTCGCCTGGCACGCAAATATGCGATGCTGCGGACACAGGCCCTGAACATCCAGTACTCCAAGGGCCTGATCGACCGCCTGCTAGGAGAGCAATGAGCGCGGAAGCACTTCAGTGGTTCAAGTCGACCTACAGTGGGAGCGAAGGCGGCGCCTGCCTCGAAGTGGCCGTCTCCTGGCGCAAGTCGAGCTACAGCGGCAGCGAAGGCGGCCAGTGCGTCGAAGTCGCCTCCTGCGCTCACTCCATCCTCGTGCGTGACTCGAAGCAGGACCCCTCCGGGGCTCCCACCCTCCGGGTCAGCCCCCTCACCTGGGCCGCCTTCACCTCCTCGGTCCGGTGAACAGCGGACGCGCGCCGTCCTCGCCGTCGAGGTCTCAAGAGAACTGCTTGATCGTCTACTAGGAGAGCAATGAGCGCCGCACTTCAGTGGTTCAAGTCGACGTACAGCAGTGATGAAGGCGGGGCCTGCCTCGAAGTCGCCGTCGCCTGGCGCAAGTCGAGCTACAGCAGTGACGAGGGCGGTCAGTGCGTCGAAGTCGCCTCCTGCGCCCATTCCATCCTCGTCCGGGACTCCAAGCAGGACCCCTCCCACGCCCCCACCCTCCACGTCAGCCCCCTCACCTGGGCCGCCTTCACCTCCTCGGTCCGGTGAACAGCAGACGCGCCGTCCTCGCCTCCGTCGCCGCGCTCGCCGCCGGGCTGCCCACGGTCGACGCCGTCGTGCGCGGTACCGGTGCCACGCCCGCCGCGGCCGCGGCGG
>NZ_MUNF01000369.1 GCF_002154555.1 Streptomyces murinus | reverse complement strand
TTCGAGTCCCTGGCGGCGCACAGACGGAGAAGGTCCCTCGCAGCAGCGGGGGACCTTTTCGTATGCCCCGCTTCATGGGGCCGCTACTCTCTGGCCATGGCAGCGCGGGACCTTCAGGAGCGGATCAAGAGGCTGATCGTGGACCGGCGGCTGCCTCCCGGGGCCCCGCTGCCGACCGAACCGGAGCTGATGGAGTTCCTCGGGGCGAGCCGGAACTCGGTGCGCGAGGCGCTCAAGGCGCTCCAGGCGATGGGCATCGTGGAGATCCGGCACGGCTTCGGGACGTACGTCGGCCCGATGTCGTTCGCGCCGATGATCGAGGGCCTCGCCTTCCGCACGGTCGTCGGCCACTACCGGGGCGAGGACTCGCTGCTCCAGCTCCTCGAACTGCGCGAGGCCGTGGAGACCGGCCTCGTCTCCCGGCTCGCCGGGCGGCTGCCGCAGGCGGACCTGGCCGAGCTGGACGCGCTGGTCGACCGGATGGAACAGCAGGCGGCCCAGGGCGCGGGGCTCGCCGACACCGACCGCGCCTTCCACGCCACGCTCTACCGGGGTCTGGACAACGCCCTGCTCAGCGAGGTCCTCGAGGCGTTCTGGGACGCCTTCCACCGGGTGCGCCGGGATCTGCTGGACGTGCCGCAGGACCCCCGGGTGACCTGCCGCCAGCACCGGGAGATCCTGGACGCGGTCCGCTCCGGGGACTCCCCGCGCGCGGAGCGCGCCATAAGGGACCACTTCGGGAACGTACGGACCCGGCTGTCGGGGTGAGCCCGCCGCCGGCGGTTCAGCGGGTACGGCGGCCCCGGCGGGCGCGCAGGCCCACGGCGACGGCGGCGATCGAGGCCAGCGCGAGCCCGGTCACGGCCTGCGCGGTGTCGGGTCCGGAGCCGCTGGTGGCCACGGTGGCGAAGTGCGCGGTGGCGTCGACCGGGGCGGCGGACGCGCCTTTGTCCCTGGCCGCTTTGCCCATAGCCGCTTTGTCCGTAGCTGTCTTGTCCGTAGCCGCTCTGCCCATGGCCACGACCGTGATCCTGCCGTCCACCACCCGGTCGGCGCAGGTCACCTTGACCTCGTAGGCGCCCGGCCCGACCGTGGAGCCGACGCGGGCGCTTCCGGAGAGGGCGCCCTGAGTGCCGGTGAGGCGGGCGTCGGCGGTGAAGGCGCGCGAGGCGGCGACGGCCTGGCTCCCGGTGCAGCCGCTGACCTTCAGGGTCACCTCGGCCCCCGGCGCGGGGGCGGCGGGTGCCGCGGCGAGGGTGCCGCCGTCCGCCGCGCGGGCGGCCTGGGCCGCCGGGCCGAGCGCGGCTACGACCAGCAGACCGCTGCACACAGTGAGGGGAAGTGAGCCCATCGTGAACCTCCAGACACGTAAGGAGGTTCTCCCGGCCGGAGCGCCCCCGCATCCCGAAGGGGCGCCCCGCTGCTCCGTCCGGGTGAGACCGGGTTTGAGCCGCCGACGTCAGATGAGGTCGACCAGATCGGCGATGGAGTCCACGACCTTCGAGGGCCGGAACGGGTACGCGTCCACCTCCTGCGGCTGGGTCACCCCGCTGAGCACCAGGAAGGTGCGCATCCCGGCCTCCAGGCCCGCCAGCACATCGGTGTCCATCCGGTCGCCGATCATCGCGGAGGTCTCGGAGTGGGCGCCGATCGCGTTCAGGCCCGCGCGCATCATCAGCGGGTTGGGCTTGCCGACGAAGTAGGGCTTGCGGCCGGTCGCGGCGGTGATCAGGGCGGCGACCGAGCCGGTGGCGGGCAGCGCGCCCTCGGTGGAGGGGCCGACGTTGTCGGGGTTGGTGGCGATGAACCGGGCGCCGTCGTTGATCAGCCGCACGGCCTTGGTCATGGCCTCGAAGGAGTAGGTGCGAGTCTCGCCCAGGATCACGAAGTCGGGCTCGTGATCGGTGAGGACGTAACCGACGTCGTGCAGCGCGGTGGTCAGACCGGCCTCGCCGATGACATAGGCGCTGCCGCCGGGCCGCTGGTCGTTCAGGAACTGGGCGGTGGCCAGCGCCGAGGTCCAGATGTTCTCGGCCGGCACGTCCAGGCCCATCCGGCGCAGCCGGGCGTGCAGATCGCGGGCGGTGTAGATGGAGTTGTTGGTGAGGACCAGGAAGGGGCGGCCCGAGTCGCGCAGCTTCTTCAGGAATGCCTCGGCACCGGGGATCGGCACGCCCTCGTGGATCAGGACGCCGTCCATGTCGGTGAGCCACGATTCGATCGGCTTGCGGTCTGCCATGTTGTGCGTCTCCTGGCATGCGTGAGATCTACGAGCGGGGGCCGGAACCACGGCGTACCGACGCCCCCAGCCTAATCAGCCCCGGCTGATCCGTACCCCCTCGATCAGCCGGTGGCCGCCGGCACGCGCAGGGGGCGGCCGTCCAGGTCCCAGGCCGGGTCGAGGGCGACTCCGAGATGGGCGAGGGCGGTGGCGGCCACGTCCGGCATCGTCACGTCCGTGCGGACCGAGCCGGGTACGAGTCCGTCGCCGACGGCGATCAGGAAGGTTCGGCGTTCCGGGAGGCTGGGGCCGCCGTGGCCGCCGGTGTCGGTGTGGCCGTGGTCGGCGGTGACCAGGACCAGCCAGTCCTCGTCCGCGGGCCGCGCCCGGACCTCGGCCACCATCCGTCCGACCTGGGCGTCGGCGCCGTGGATGGCCTCCAGGTACCACGGTGAGGCGGCGCCGTGCCGGTGGCCCGCGTCGTCGATCCCGTCCAGCTGGACGAACAGGGCGTCCGGGTCCCCGTCCCGCAGCTCGGCTACCGCCCGGTCCGTCGTACCGGCGTCGTACTCCGCGTCCGGCGTGGCCACCCGGGTGCCGACCCGCGCGGAGAAGACCTTCTCGGCGAGCGGCGCCCAGGAGGTGATCGCGCAGGTGTCCAGGTCGCGTTCGGCGGACGCGAGGCGGGTGAGGAAGTCCGGGTAGCGCGCGAACGCGTGGCCGGTGAAGGAGTTGTCCCGCACCCGGTGCTTGGCGGGCCGGGCACCGGTGAGGATCGTGGCCCAGCCGGGCCCGGACAGGGTGGGCGCGCCCGGCTCGACGAGGCTCGGCGCGGTGAGCCCGGCGGCCGTCAGCGCGGCCAGGTGGGGCGCGTCGGCGTCCTCGATGCGGGCGAGGAGGGCGCCGTCCAGGCCGATGACGAGCACTTTGGGCGTACGGGGCACGGAAACCTCCGAGGAGAGGGCGGCGGGGCGCCGCCCCCGGCTCGGGCCGGGGGCGGTGCCCCGCCAATCAATCAGCTCCCGGTCGCCGCCTTCCAGTCCTCGACGTACGACGTCAGGTTCTTGTCGATGTCGTTCCAGTCCGGCTGGAAGAAGTCGACGCCGTCCATCAGCTTGGTGAGGGCGATGGCGTTGGCGTCCGTGGCCTTGACGTCCTCCCGGGCCGAGAAGCCGCCCCCGATGGAGCTGACCTCGGCCTGCGCCCGCTGCGCGAGCATGAAGTCGAGCAGCTTCTTGCCGTTGGCGCTGTGCGGGGCCTTCGTGACCAGGCCCGCGGCGTACGGCAGCGCGAAGGTGGAGGGCTTGCCGTCCTTGCCCGCCGGGAACCAGATGCCGAGGTTGGGCATGGTCTTGGACTGGGCGTAGTTCATCTGGACATCGCCGTTGGCGACGAGCAGTTCGCCCTTGTCCACCTTGGGCGCGAGCTTGCCGGTGGAGGCGGACGGGCCGACGTTGTTGGCCTGGAGCTTCTTCAGATAGGCGAGGGCCTGGTCCTTGCCGCCGAGGTCGTGCATGGTCTGGATCAGCACGGCCGTGCCGTCACCGGCGACACCCGGGGTGGAGTACTGGAGCTTGTTCTTGTACGAGACGTCGAGCAGGTCGTCCCAGGTCTTCGGCGCGGTCTTCAGCTCCTTCTTGTTGTAGACGAAGCCGAAGTAGTTGTTCACGACGGAGGTCCAGGTGCCGTCGGGCGCCTTGTCGGCGCCGCTGACCGCGGTCGAGCCCGCGGGCTCGTACTTCTGGAGCAGGCCCTTGGCGTCGGCCTGCTGGATGAACGGCGGCAGCGTGACCAGCACATCGGCCTGCGGGTTGCTCTTCTCGCGGACGGCGCGCTGCACCACCTCGCCCGAGCCGCCCTCGACGTACTTGACCTTGATACCGGTCTTCTTGGTGAAGTCCGCGAAGACCTTGTCGTACCAGCCGTCACCGTTCTCGCCCTTGAGGCCGTCCGCGCTGTAGACGGTGACCTCCTTGGCATCGGCGGCGGAGGAGGAACCGCAGGCGGACAGCGCGGGGGCGGCGAGCAGGGCGACGGCTGTGGCGAGCGAGAGTCTGGTCCTGGACATGGCGAGACGAACTCCTGGCGTTCTCAAGGCGATCGGGGGGTACGGGAGTGGCTGGTCAGCGGTACGACGCCCGGGTGCGGAACCGGGAGACGGCGAACAGGACGAGCAGGGTCGCGGCCATCAGCACCACGGCGACGGCGGAGCCGGTGAACAGGGCGCCGCGGTCGGTGGCCGCGTAGATCAGGACGGGCAACGGGGTCCAGTCCGGCGGATAGAGCATCATCGTGGCGCTCAACTCGCCCATGGACAGGGCGAAGCAGAGGCCGGCGGCCGCGGTCAGGGAGGGCAGCAGCAGGGGCAGCCGTACCCGCCACAGCACAGAGGAGGGCCGGGCGCCGAGGGCGGCGGCGGCCTGTTCGTAGGCCGGGTCGAGGCGGGTGATCGCCGCCGACACGGACTGGTGGGCGAAGGCGGTGACCAGCACGGTGTGCGCGAGGATCACGATCCACCGGGTGCCGTTGAGCAGCAGCGGCGGCTGGGAGAAGGCCACCAGGACCGACAGGCCCACCACCACGGAGGGCACGGCGACCGGCAGCACGAACAGGGCGTCCAGCACCCGCTTGCCGCGCTTGCCCAGGGCCGCTCCTGCGAGCGCCGCCCAGGTGCCGACGGCCAGCGCGAGGAGGCTGGCGCCGGTGGCGGTGAGCAGGCTGGTGACGAGCGCCTGGAGGGCCTCGCCGCGGGTCGCGGAGCGGTAGTTGGCGAGCGTCGGGCCCGAGGGCAGGACGCTGGACCAGTGGGTGGCGAAGGAGGCGCCGAGCACCACGAGCAGCGGCAGCGCGAACAGCGGCAGGAAGAGGACGAGGAACACCGCCCACAGAGCCCGTCTGGCCCCTCGGCTATGCACCAGCACGACGGCTCACCACCCGGTAGAGGCCGTAGAGACCCACGGAGATCAGGACGTTGACGACGGCGACCACACAGGCGCCCGGGTAGTCGGACTCCAGGATCGCCTTGCTGTAGACGAGCATCGGCAGGGTGGTGACCCCCTTCGCGCCGGTGAAGAGCACGATGCCGAACTCGTTGAGGCAGAGCACCAGGACGAGGCTGCCGCCGGCCGCGAGCGCGGGCAGCGCCTCCGGCAGGATCACCTGGCGTACGATCCGCGGCGCCCGCGCTCCCAGCGAACTGGCCGCCTCCAGCTGGGCGGTGTCCAGCTGCGAGAACGCGGCGAGCAGCGGGCGCATCACGAACGGCGTGAAGTAGGTGATCTCCGCGAGCAGCACGCCCCAGGGTGTGTTCAGGAACTGGAACGGGCCCTGCGCGGCACCCGTGAGTCCGGTCCAGGCCCCGTTGGCCATGCCGACGCCGCCGTAGACGAACAGCAGGGCCAGCGTGATCAGGAAGGACGGGAAGGACAGGAACACATCCACGAACCGCGCCACCGCCTTCGCCCCGGGGGACGGCACAAACGCGATCACCAGCGCCAGCAGGAACCCCAGCACCAGGCACCCGGCGGTCGACGCGAGCGCCAGCCACACGGTGGTCCACAGCGCCTGCCGGAACGCCTCCGAGGCGAACACATCGGCGTACGGCTGGACGGAGGTCCCCCCGCTGTCCGGCCGGAAGGACTGCTGGACGACCAGGGCGAGGGGGTAGAGGAAGAAGAGGGCGAGGCCCGCGAGGGGAGGCAGGGTCCAGACGAGCGCCCTGAAGGGGCGCGGGGAACTGCGCGACCGGCCACGGACGAGCCGCACTCTCTGTACGGCATCAGCCATGACCGACCCCCGCGGGCAGCAGCACCGCGTCATCGGGCGCGAAGTGCAACGTGACCTCGTCACCCCGCCACGGCGGGTCCCTCAACTCCCTTACGTCCGCCATGACATCGTGCTCGCCGATCCTGACGTAGAGCCGGTGCGTGGCCCCTCGCCACTGGATCTCCTGGACGATGCCGGTGAGTTGATTGGGGCCCTCGCCGATCCCCACGAGATGCGGCCGGACGCACAGCGTGGCCCGCGCCCCCGCGGCCACGCCCGCCGTGTCGACCTTCACCTCCCGGCCCGCGAGGTCGACACTTCCCGAACTCACGGTCACCGGCAGCAGATTGGCGCCGCCGACGAAGGAGGCCGTGAACGTGTCGGTGGGCGCCCGGTACAGCTCCTTCGGTGTCCCGCACGCCCGCAGCCGCGCCTTGTCCATCACCGCGATCCGGTCCGCCAGGGTCAGCGCCTCGACCTGGTCGTGGGTGACGTACAGCATCGAGACGTCGGGCAACTCCCGGTGCAGCCGGGCGAGTTCCGCGAGCATTCCGGAGCGCAGCTGTGCGTCGAGCGCGGACAGCGGCTCGTCCAGGAGGAGCACGCCGGGCCGGATGGCGAGCGCGCGGGCGATGGCGACGCGCTGCTGCTGGCCGCCGGACAGCTCGCGCGGATGACGGCGGGCGTAGCCGGCCATGCCGGTCATCTCCAGGGCTTCGCTCACCCGTTGCCGTATCTCGCTCCGTGCGGTGCCGCGCGCCTTGAGCCCGAAGGCCACGTTCTCGTCGACCCGCAGGTGCGGGAAGAGCGCGTACTGCTGGACGACCATCCCGATGCCCCGCCGGTACGGCGGCAGGTCCGTCACGTCCCGGCCGCCGAGGAGCACCCGTCCGGACGCGGGCCTGACGAACCCGGCGACCGCCCGCAGCGCGGTGGTCTTGCCGGAGCCGGACGGCCCGAGGAGCGCCATGACCTCGCCGGGCTCGACGGTCAGATCGAGCGAGTCGAGGACGACGTTGCCGTCGTAGGCGACCGTGACGGATTCGAAGCGGATGCTCATCTCACCGGGCTCCCGTGAGCAGCGCGGGCAGGTCGGCCACCGAGTCCAGGACCCGGGTGGCGCCCGCCGCGTGGAACTCCGCGTCACCGTGGGCCCCGGTGCGCACTCCGGCGACCAGCCCGGCCCCGGCGCGCACGCCGCTGAGCACGTCGTAGGAGGTGTCCCCGACCACGGCGACCTGGCGTACGTCCGCGGCGGCCTTGGTGCGCAGGAATGCCTCAAGGACCATGTCGGGGAAGGGCCGCCCGCGTCCGCCGGCGTCCGCCGGGCACAGGGTGAGCGGCACCAGGTCCGCCCAGCCGAGGGCGGCGAGGATGGCGTCCTGGGTGATCCGGGCGAAGCCGGTGGTCAGGACGACGGCGCGGCCGCTCGCGAGCAGGGCCTCGACGGTCTCGCGGGCGCCGGGGACGGGGGCGATCAGACCGGCGTCGACCAGTTCGCCGTACGCCTTCTCGAAGGCGGCGTTGGCGCGCCGGGCCCGCTCCTCGTCCCCGAACAGGTGGCGGAAGACGGAGATCTTGGACTCGCCCATGGTGGCGCGGACGTAGGCGAGGTGCTCGGCGTGCTCGGCCGTGCCCTCCCGGACGCCGAGTTCGGCGGCGGCCACGGCGAAGGCGCGCTCCACGAGCCCGCCGTCGGCGACGGTCGTACCGGCCATGTCGAGGACGACGAGCCGGATGTCGGGGGAAGTTTCGGTCATGGGGGTACTCACCAGCCCAGTTCGTTCGCGGTGGTCTCGGCTATCGCGGGGGAGCAGGTCATGCCGCGCCCGCCGGGCCCGGTGACCAGCCATACCCCGTCGGCGACCTGCTGGCGGTGCACGACGCGGGAGGTGTCGACGCACTGCGCGTACACGCCCGCCCAGCGGTGCCGGATCCGCGGCAGCGGCCGGCCCAGCAGGTTCTCCACGACGCCGGTCAGGTGCTCGTACGGCTCCTCGACGGTGTCGAAGGCGAAGGGGTGCTCGTACTCGTGGGTGTCGCCGATGGTCAGGCCGCCGTCGGCGCGCTGCACCATGAGCAGCTGCATCTTGTGCGCGGCCGCCGTCTCGGGCTGCGGCTGGCCGGCGTTGAGCGCGTCGAGCGCCTTGGAGGCGTAGGCCGGGTAGTAGCGGAAGCTGTCGCCGTCGGCGACCGAGGTCGGCAGCGGCTCGCCCAGCGGGTCGGTCTGCATCATCTGGAGCCGGACCCGGCGCACGGGCAGGCCGGGGCCCGCCAGCTCGCGGACCAGGCCGCCGAGCCAGGCGCCGGTGGCGAGCACGACCGCGTCGGCGTGGTGCACGTCCCCGTGGTCGTCGCGGACGGCCCCGGTACCGACCACCTCGCGGACCTCGCGGCCCGGCAGGAACGTGTAGTTGGGGGACTTGCGCAACTCCGCGCGCAGGGCGAGCTGCGCGGTGCGCGGCTCGACGGCGGCGTCCCGTTCGCAGAAGAGGGCGGCGCCGAACTCGCCGCGCAGGGCGGGGTTGAGCGCGCGGGCCTCGCCCGGGGTCAGCAGCTTGTAGCCGCGGGCGGCGGCGTCCGGGCGGGCCACGGCGGCCTCGGCGACGGCCAGTTCCAGCTCCGTGCGCACCGGGGTCAGGGAGCCGGTGGCGCGAAAGCCCAGCCCGGCCACCCGGCCGCCGATGCCCTCCCACAGCTCCCGCG
Source organism: Streptomyces murinus (assembly GCF_002154555.1). GTDB lineage: Bacteria > Actinomycetota > Actinomycetes > Streptomycetales > Streptomycetaceae > Streptomyces > Streptomyces murinus. The sequence goes on along the minus strand of NZ_MUNF01000369.1, from coordinate 1,826 downwards.
CCCGCAGCGCGGTCTCCAGCTCTTCTCCCCCGGCCCGGCCACTGACCCAGATCTGTCCGAAGTTGCGCAGCGAGGCGCCGCGCGCCTCGGCCTCCCGCTCGATCTGGACGACCTCGTGGCCACGTTCGATTGCTTGCCAGGCGTGCATGGTGCCGACCACGCCGCCTCCGACGACTGTCACTCTCACGACGCCAACGGTGCTCGGGGACGGGTAACCGGAGACGTCCGCCCGTCGACGGGGGCGTGAACTGCCCATCACGTTTGGGCTAGACCCGTTATCTCCTCGTGACCATAGCTGCGGTGGCTATGTCCGGATCCCCCTACCCAAAAGGGACGTTCCTCAGCCCTGGAGGTGGGCGGTGAAGGAGAACCGGTCCCCCCGGTACAGCGACCGCACCCGCTCCAGCGGCCGGCCGGCGGTGTCCCGGGACACCCGGTGGATCAGCAGCATCGGCAGGGCCGGCGGGGTGCCGATGAGCAGTGCCTCGCGGGGCGTGGCGAGCACGGTCTCCAGGCGCTCGTCGGCGTCGCCGAAGCCGATGCCCTGGGCGGCGAGATAGCCATAGAAGGAGGAGTCGGCGTCGAAGTCGGAGTCCAGCCGGGGCACCCGCTCGACCGCGACATAGGTGCTCTCCAGGCCGACCCGCTCCTCGTCCGCGAGCAGCACCCGCTCCAGGTGCCAGACCGGCTCGCCCTTCGTCAGCCCGGTCTCGGCGGCCAGGGGTGCCGGGCAGGGGAAGCGGTCGAGGGTGACGAGGGTACGGCCGGGGGTACGGCCCTGGCGGCGCACGCCCTCGGTGTAGCTCGCCAGCGACAGCGGCTGGGCCAGCTTGGGCCCTGCCACCACGGTCCCGCGCCCCCGCCTGCGCAGCCGCCCCTCCAGCACCAGCTCCCGCACCGCCTGGCGCACCGTCTCGCGGGCGACGTCGTAGCGCTCGGCGAGGTCCCGCTCGGTCGGGATGACGCTGTCCTCCCCGAGCTGCTCCAGCAGTCCGGCGATCCTCGCCTTCACCGCGTAGTACTTCGGGATCCGGCCGTGCTCGGGGATGCCGGACCGGACGGGGGCGCCTGGGGCCTGCTCATACGGGTAGTCCACGCAGGGATCGTTGCAGATGAAGGCGAGGGGCCCTCAACTCAGCGGCGTCTGCGGGCCAGGAGGAACGCGGCTCCGGTCACACAGAGCAGGGCACCGGCGGCGGCGAGCAGGCCGTGGGTGAGGGCGGGGCCGGTGCGGGCGAGTTCACGGGCGCGCCGCCCGGCCTCCTGGGCGTCCCGGGCGAAGGGGAGGGAGGAGTCGGGGGCGGTGGCCGTGGGGCGCGGGGCGCCGGGTCCGGCGGAGCCGGTGCCGGGGGCCGGAGTGCCGGGGCCCGCGCTGCCGCCGGTGCCCTGAGGCCGCTCCGTACCCGTACCCGTACCCGTGCCCGTGCCCGTGAGGTCCTGGGCAACCGGGGTGCCGTCCTGGTCCCCGGGCGGCTCGGGAGTCGGGGACATCGGGGTGCCGACCCCGAACCGGTAGGCGTTGGACTCGCCCACCCAGTCCCCGTCCTGACCGCGCCGCTGCACGGCGGCCGCGTTGGCGGTGACCTGGTCGGGTACGGCGGCCTCCTGGGTGAGCGCGAGCCGGACCCGCACGCTGACCGTCTTGCCTGGCGGTACGGCGAAACCGCCGAATCCGGGTGCGTCCAGCACGCCGACCAACTCCTTCTCGTCGGTGCTCTCGAACGTCACCGGGTGGACGCGGGAGCCGTCGTCGAAGTCCAACCGGGCCTGCCCGGCCTTGAGTTCGTGCCGGTCGTCGACGAGGACGACGACCGGCACGAACTCAA
>NZ_MUNF01000368.1 GCF_002154555.1 Streptomyces murinus | reverse complement strand
CGCGCTGGCCTTCTCCGCCGTGGGCGGCCCGCGCCCGGCCGGGGCCGCGCCGGGGCTGCAACTCCTGTACATCCTGCCGTCGTTCCCGCCCTACGATCCCGGCCAGCTCGGCGACCGGCTGCTCGGTACGACCACCGGCATGGCCCTGCTCGTCCTCGCCGAGGCCCTGCTCTTCCCCGAGCCGACCCCGCCGCCGTACCGGGCGCGCGCCGCCCACGCCGCCGCCGTCGCGGCCCGCTGCACCGCCCTGCTCGCCGCCCCGCCGTACACCCTCTCCCGGGCCGAGATCCGTACCGCCCGGGAGGCGGGACACCGGCTGCGCTCCCTGACCGTGCCCGAGGCGGACCGTCCGGCGGGCCCGGGCGTACGGGACCGCGCCCTGTCCCACACGGGCCTGGCGACCCGGGCGCTGCTGAGCAGGCTGCCCCGGCTGTCGGCCATGTCGGGAGGCGGCGTCCGGCCGCTGACCACACCGGACGGCGATGTCCGGCCGCCGGCCGCGCCCTGTTGTCCGCCCGACGCCCTCGTCACCGCCGTACTCGACGCCGTCGCGCGGCTGGCCTCCGCCACCGCGAGCTGTCTGCGCGAGGGCGCCTCACCCCTGGCCGCCTACCGGGAGCTGGCCGCGGTCCGTGCCGTGCTGTCCGCCCGGTCCGCGGCCCATCCGGGGGAAGGGGAGACCCCGGCGCCGGATGTGCTGCGGCGGCACGCGGCCGTACTGGAGGTCGCCGATGCCGCGCTGGCGATGGGGGCGGCGGCCGATCTCGCGGCGCACGGCCGGCGGGCCTCGGTGACCGGGCCGCCGGAGCGCTTCTGGTACGCCGCCACCCGGGGCCCCGCGCTGTGGTGGCACCGGGTGCGCGGACATGCCGGGCGGCGCTCGGTGTTCTTCCAGAACGCGGTGCGCATCGCCCTGGCGCTGACGGCGGCGCGGCTGGTGGCGGGCGTGGACACGCTGCCCCACGGCTTCTGGGCGACGCTGGCGACCCTGACCCTGACCCGCACCACCATGGACGAGACCTGGAGCACCATCAGGTCCGCGCTCGCCGGCACCCTGGCCGGCGCCCTGGTGACCGGCGGCACGCTGGCCCTGGTCAGCACCCACACCAATGTCTACGCCGTGCTCCTCCCCCTGTGGATGCTGTTCGCCTTCACCGTCGGGCCGGTCAAGGGGGTCGGCTGGGCACAGGGTCTGTTCACCGTGCTGGTGGCCCTGGTCTTCGCCCAGCTGGCGCCGCCGACCTGGCGGCTGGCGGAGGTACGGCTGCTCGATGTGCTGGTCGGCAGCGCGATCGGCGCGGTGTTCGGGCTGCTGGCCTGGCCGCGCGGCGCCCATGACGAGTTGCGGTACGCGGCCGCGGAGCTGCTGCGCAGGGCGGCCGAGATCGTGGTGGCGACCAGTGCCTCGGTGGCTCTGGAGGGGCCGCTGCGGCGGGCGGGGGAGGCGGTCGCGCCGGCGGGGATGCCGGGGCACCGCTCGCTCCAGCACGCCGTGATCCTCGCGGAGTCCGCGTACGGGCAGTTCCAGAGCGAGCCGACGCCGTTCGGCGGCCGGGGGCGCGGGCCGGTGCTGCCCGCGGTGGACTGGCAGGCGGCCCTGATGGCCGGGCATCACACCCTGTGGGGTTCGGAACGGCTGCTGGAGCCGCCGTGCACCGGCCTCGGCCCCACCGCCCCGGCGGTCAGCGGCCTCGGGGACCGGGTGGCCGGGCGCATGCTGCTGGTCTCCGCGGCCCTGGACCCCGGCGGCGACACCCCGACGGGCCCGGTGCCCCGGCTCGCCCGGTCCCTGGCGGGCGCCGACGCGGAGCCGTCGGGCGCGCCCCGGCTCTACTACGCCACCGTGTCCTGGCTGGACTCCCTCATGGCCGATCTGTCCAGGATCGCGCGCGGGGGCGAGGAACTCGGGCCGGACGGCGACGGGGAGGGTGTGGGCCGACCGGGTGGTGCCGAGAGCGGACCCGGGGACGCCGAGGACGGCGCCGCGACCACCGGAAACGGGCCCGACGGCACCGGGGACACGGCCGGCGACCCCCGAGGGGGGCGGGCCGGTCCCGGACCGGTTCCCCCGGACTGACCCCTACGGGTCGCTGCGGATCGCCCGTCCACGGGTAGGCGTGAGGTGAGGCCCGGCCCGGTCTCCCCCGCGTACGGCGCTCACCACGGTGCGTGCCCCGCGGCCGCCGAGGGCCGGACACAACGGCGTCGGCCCGGCGGGGCGGCGGAAGGAGCGAGTGGGATGAGCGGAGGGACGCGGCACCCGGACCCGGACCAGCCCGAGACGGCGCGGGCGGAGCCGGGGCCGGACCGTGCCGCCGAGCCCCGGCCGGACCCGGCCGCGGAGCCCCGGGCCGACCGGTCCGCACGCCCTCAAACGGACCCGGTCGACCCGATCGACCCGGTTGACCCGGTTGACCCGGCCACGGTCTCCCGCGCCGACCACACCACGGCCCCCGAGGTCGACCAGGACCGGCCCGTACGGCCCCGGCCTGAGCACACCGAGGCACCGGACCAGCCCGCCCCGCCCCGGGCGGACCGCGCCACGGAACCCGAGACCGAGCAGCCGACCGGCCTCTTCGACCTCCTGGGCGTGGCCGCCGTACTCCTGGAGGCCGACGGCCGGATCGACATGTGGAGCCCGCAGGCCGAGGAGCTGTTCGGGTACGACCGTGCGGAGGCGGTCGGGCAGTACGCGGCGCTTCTGCTGCTGAGCCCCGAGAACCGGGACGCGGCGATCGAGCTGTTCGCCGAGGTGATGGAGACCGGCCGGGGCTGGGCCGGGGCGTTCCCGGTGCGGCGCAAGGACGGCGGCACCAGGACCGTCGAGTTCCGCAACATGCGGCTGACCGACCATCTCGGCGATCACTACGCGCTGGGGCTGGCCGCCGACCGTTCCACCCTGCGCCGGGTGGAGCGCGATGCCGCCCTGTCCGCCCGGCTGGTCACCCAGGCCCCGATCGGGCTGGCCGTCCTGGACACCGAGCTGCGGTACGTGGCCGTCAACCCCGCCCTCGCGGCCATGCACGGACTGTCCGAGGCCGACCATGTGGGCCGGCGCCTCGGGGAGCTGTTCCCCGACACGGCGTTCCAGGCGCTCGAAGGTTCCATGCGCCGGGTGCTGGACACCGGTGTCCCCCTGGTGAACCAGGAGGTGGTGGGCCGTACCGCCGCCGACCCGGGCAGCGATCACGCCTGGATGACATCGCTGTACCGGCTGGAGGACCACCAGGGGCACACGCTGGGCGTCGCCAAGGTGGCGGTGGAGGTCACCGACCGCTATCGCGCCGCCCAGGAGGCCGAGCGGGCCCAGCGGCGGGTGCGGCTGATCGCCCGCGGCTCGGCGCGCATCGGCACCACCCTGGAGGTGGAGCGCACGGCTCAGGAGCTGGCCGACGTCCTGGTGCCGGACCTCGCCGACATGGCCGCGGTGGATCTGCTGGACAGCATGCTCCGTACGGGCCGTACGGATCCGGGTGAGGGCCCCCCGCTGTTCCGCGCGCTGGCGGTGAAGACCGCCTACCCGACCGACGCGGCCGGAGCCCTGGTGCCGCCCGGACGGCTCACCGTCTACCACGCCGGTCATCCCGCGGCCCAGAGCGTGCGCACCGGGCGTCCCGTGCTGATCACCCATCTGGACAGCGGCGAGGTCGGCCGCGTGGCCGCCGACGCCGAGGCCGCCCGGCTGCTGGCCCGGGCCGGGGTGCACACCGACATGGCGGTCCCGCTGATCGCCCGCGGCCAGTGCATCGGTGTGATGGGCCTGGCCCGCGCCCGCAATCCCGCGCCCTTCGACGCCGACGATCTGGAGCTGGCCTGCGAACTCGCCTCGCGCGCCGCGCTGAGCATCGACAACGCCGTGCTGCACCAGCACACCCGCAGCACCGCGGAGGCCCTTCAGCGCAGCCTGCTGCCCCGGCTCTCGCCGCACCACCCGGGCCTGGAGATCGCCGCCCGCTACCGGCCCGCGCAGGCGATCGGCGAGGTCGGCGGCGACTGGTACGACGTCATCCCGCTGGACGGCGACCGCACCGCCCTCGCGGTGGGCGACGTCATGGGCAGCGGGATCGCGGCCGCGGCCACCATGGGCCGGCTGCGCACCGCCACCTCCACGCTGGCCGATCTCGATCTCGACCCGGCGCGCGTTCTCACCCACCTCGACCGGATCACCCTCGGCCTCGACCCGTACATCGCCACCTGCGTCTACGCCGTGCACGATCCCCGGCTGGCCCGCCTGGAGGCGGCGTCGGCCGGGCATCTGCCGCCGGTCCTGATCCCCTCCGACGGCCCGCCCCGGCTCCTCGACCTGCCGACCGGCACCCCGCTGGGTGTCGGCGGTGTGTCCTTCGAGTCCACCACGCTCGCCCTACGGCCCGGCGATCAGCTGGTGCTCTACACCGACGGGCTGGTGGAGACCCGCGACGACCCGATCGACGCCCGCCTGGACGAACTGCTCCGCCTGCTCTCCGCACCGTCCCCCTCCCCGGAGGACACCTGCGACCGCTTGCTGCGCGAACTGCGCCACCCGGCCGGCCACGACGACGTCGCCCTCCTCATCGCCCGGGTGCTGCCGCTGGATTCATAGCCGCCCCGGGTGCTTCACCGCAGGCCCGCCAGAAAGTCACCGAGGGCGGTCGCGACGGCGCCGGGGGCCTCCAGGGGGAGCAGATGGCCGGCGGCGGGCACGGTGGTGAGGGCCGCGTGCGGGATGCACGGCAAAAGGTGCGCGCGCAGGACGTCCGGCGGCTCCACCAGGTCGCGCGCACCGGCCAGCACGGTCACCGGGACCTTGATGCCGCGCACGGCGCCGGTGATGTCCCGCGCGATGCCGTGCGACGGCCACTCCCGCCGCGCCTCGCCCCCGGCGGCGAGGCTGTCGCGCACCGCGGTGGCCAGCACCGTCTCGGGCAGCGGCGAGGCGGTCAGGACACGGTCGAGGGCGTGCCGTACGGACTGGGGTGAGTCGTACGCGCGGGAGAGCCCCCGCCGGTACTCCTCGGTCACCGTGGCCGGTGGCTCGGGCGGTGCGGGCGCGACGAGGACCACGCCCCGCAGCCCGGCCGGCCCGCGGGCGGCGAGGAGCTGGCTCACCTTGCCGCCCATCGAATGCCCGACGAGCACGAACGGCCCCGGCACACACGCGTCCACCACGCGCGCGAGATCGTCGGCGAGCCGGTCCAGGTGGTACGGCCCGGGCAGCTCCCGCGCGACACCCCAGCCGCGCTGGTCGAAGCGGACGGTCGGCTGTCCGGGCGGAAGGCGGCCGATCACCTCGTCCCAGGTGCCCGCGGAGCCGCCCCAGTAGTGCGTGAACACCAGCGTCGGTCCGGTACGGCCGCCGCCCCCGATCCGTACCTCAAGAGATCCGCCCGGCACCGCCACCGGCATGGTGTTTTCCATCGTCGTCCTCCCTCTCACCCGCCTGCTTGAGCCGACCGGCAGCGCGGCGGCCGGGGCCCGAACAAGTAATCTGACCTGCCCGTCAGGCGCACTTCGACCGTACGGCCGGTGGGATGCGCTTCCCGGTGGAAAGGAACACGGTGCTTGTGGAAAACGGACACGATGCCGTACGGCAGCTGCGCTATCTCCCCGCCCTCGGCTCGGCCCACGGTGTGGAGGTCCTCGACTTCGCCGCCCTGCGCCGCATGGACACCCGGCGCCTGCGCGTGCTCCCCCAGCGCCCCGACTTCCATGTCCTCGCCCTGATCGCCTCCGGCACCGGTGACCACGAGGCCGACTTCCGCGGCTACCGGCTGGCGGAGGGCGGCGTCGTATGGATCCGGCCCGGCATGGTGCACCGCTGGAGCGACGTCGATTCCTGCGACGGCCCGCTGATCCTCTTCCGGCCCGGGTTCCTCGCCGGATTCACCGCGGCGGAGGCCACCGCCCCGGCATGCTGGCAGCTGGCCGAACAGCGGCTGCCGCTGGCCCTGTTCGCCGCCGAACACCTCCGCCGCGAGCACGAGGCCAGCGCGCGCGACCCGCGCCTGGGGTCTCCCGCGCTGCTCTCCCACCTGCTGGCGGCACTGCTCCTGCGGACACTTCCCGACGCGCCCGCCCGCACCGACGCGGTCCCGGCCGGCGACCGGTCCGCGGACGTCTTCCGCGCCTACCGGGCCGCCGTGGAGGAGCATTTCACCGAGTGGCACCACGTGGCCGACTACGCCGGGGCACTGGGCTACGACGTACGCACCCTCACCCGGGCGACCCGGGCCGGCGCCGGCACGGGTGCCAAGACCTTCCTCGACCAGCGCGTCCTGCTGGAGGCCAAGCGACTCCTCGCGCACACCGGCCTGCCGGTCACCGGCTGCGCCCGGCGCCTCGGCTTTCGCGACGCGGGCAACTTCAGCACGTTCTTCCGCCGCCAGACCGGCACACCCCCGGCCGCCTGGCGCGCCGCCTACGGGACGGCCGACGCGTCCAGAGCCTGAATCGCCGTCCCGGCCGGCCGGTCACGCCTCCAGGTTTCCGGTCATCGTGTCGAGGTCGGCCAGCAGTGCCGTCAGCCGACGCGCGGGGATGCTTTCGATCATGCGTTCCTCGATGGCGTACACGGCGCCGCGCGCGGCGTGCAGCCGCTCCAGCCCGGCGGGGGTGAGGTGAACGGGCAGCGCCCGGCCGTGGTCGGTGCTGGTCGCCTGGGTGATCAGACCGGCCTCCTTCAGGCCGCGCAGGACGACATTGGCCGACTGCCGGGTGACGAAGGTGCCGCGCGCGAGGTCGGCGTTGGACAGGCCGGGCCGTTCGTCGAGGAGTTCCAGGCAGGAGTACTGCGGGACGGTGAGGCCGTGCTCGCGCAACGCCTTGTCCATGGCGCCGCGCAGCGCGGCCGAAGCCTTCTTCAGGCGGTATCCCACGTGCTCGGTGACGTCCTGCGCGGGATGGGGCGAGGGGACGGGCGCTCGATCTTCCATGTCAGCATTTTGACATGCCGGAGGCCGGGCGCCTACTGTCGCCATGTCAAAGTTCTGACATACACGCACCGACAGACCACCCTTGGAGTCACCATGACCGCCACCGTCGAAGGCCCCGATTTCATCGCCCTCCAGGTGAGGGACGTACCGGCCGCGGCCGCGTTCTTCGAGGAGCGGCTCGGACTGCGGCCGGCGCCGGGCGGACCGCCGAACGCGGTCGTCTTCGCCACCAGCCCGATCCCGTTCGCCGTCCGCGAGCCGCTGCCCGGCGTCGATCTGGACGGCGCCGGACAGCCCGGCCTCGGTGTCGCCCTGTGGCTGCGCACCACCGACGCCCCGGCCCTGCGCGAGCAGCTCGTCGCGGCGGGCACGGAAGGCGTCACCGCGCTCCAGGCGACCCCGTTCGGTCCGTCGTTCTCCTTCACCGGGCCCGAGGGCTACCGGCTCACCGTCCACGGGGACTGACCGGGACGCCCTCCGCAGGCGGAGGTCAGGGCCGCTCGCCGGGCACGTCCGGGCGCACCGCCGTGACCAGCCAGGACGTGCTGGGGAGCCGGACCGCGCCGTTCTCCGTCTCGTGGGGGCGCAGATGGTCCGTCAGGGTACGGCGGGCCTCGGCGCGGGTCGCCGCACCGGCCTGCCGCATCAGATGACTCCCGGGGCCGGTGCCGAGCAGGAAGTCCGCGGCGTCCTCGGCTCCGTCGCCCCAGGTCCCGTCGGCCCGTACCTCGTCGATCGTGACGCCGGTGAAGCCGGCCGCGGTGAGGACGTCGCGGACGCGGCCTGGGGCAGCCAGGGAGAACATGCCGGGGAGCCCCGGCCGGCCGAGGTCGCCGAACGGCAGGATGTCGCGCAGGGACGCCAGCGCCGCCACCCCGCCGTTGAGCGTGGCGTCGGCCGGGCAGACGAACGCCAGGCGTCCGCCGGGCCGCAGCGCCCGGCCGATGTTGCCGAACGCCGCCACGGGGTCGGCGAAGAACATCACCCCGAAACGGCTGATGCCCACGTCGAACGCGCCCGGTTCGAACGGGTACACCTGTGCGTCGCCCTGTGCGAAGGACGCGTTGGCGACGCCCTCCCGCTCCGCGCGGGCCCGCGCCTCGGCCAGCATCGGCCCGGACAGATCGAGGCCCAGCGCGCCGCCCCGGGGTGCGCGCAGCGCGGCGATCCGGGTGGTCTGCCCGGAGCCGCAGCCGAGGTCGAGGATCCGGTGTGCCCCGGCGATCGCGGCGGCTTCGAGCAGCGGCTCGTCGAAACCCTCGTTGACGGCGTTCCAGCGGTCCTGGTGGCGCGCCCAGTGGACACCTTCCGGGCCGTTCCATGCCTGCGCCTGCTCGGTGTTGACGATGTCCGGCACGGGTGCCTCCTGCGGTGGACAGCGAAGAATGGGCGGATGCCCAAACTGTATGGGCACGTGCCCATACCCGCAATCCCCGTTACCATCCGGACAGTTGCGCCCCTCGCGGGCGAGGACGGCGGAACGGAAGAGAGGCCCATGTCACCGCGTGGAGTGGCGACGCCGGATGTGCGCGAGCGGCTGTTCGCGGCGGCCGAGCGCGTCGTCGAACGGGACGGTCCCGGCGCGCTCACCAGCCGTGCCGTCACCACCGAGGCGGGCTGTGCCAAGGGGCTGCTGCACACGCACTTCGCGGGGCTCGACGAGTTCGTGGCCGAGCTGTGCCTGGACCGGTTCGCGCGGACGGCGACGAAGGCGGAGGCCCTGGCGGGGCTCGCCGGGCGGGGCACGGTGGTGCGGAACCTGGACGCCGTCGTGCGCGCGCTGTTCGACTCCGGTGGTCCGACCCTGTCGGGCCTGGCCATGACGCGCCCCGGCGCCGCGGTCCTCATCCGTGGGGCGCTGGAGGGCGGGGCGCCGGGGTTCGCCACGATCCAGGAGGCCGTCACCGGCTATCTGGAGGCCGAACAGGGGCTCGGCAGGGTGGCGAGGTCCGTCGATCCGGGCACCGCGGCGCTCGCGATCGTCGGTACCGCCCACCATCTCCTGATGACCAGCCGGCCCGGCACCCCCGACCCCCGGCCCGCGATGACCCGTCTGGTGGCCGCCCTGGTCGACGGACCGGACGGCCCGGCGGGTCAGCGCTCGCGCGCCAGCAGGTCGAGCACCTGAGGCCGTACGACCCTCCACGCGGCGGCGGGCAGATCGCCGAGGGCGGTGGCGCGCAGGGACTCCAGGGTCTCCTCGGGGTCGGCGCCGGTTACGGCGGCGCCCTCGAACACCTCGTAACCGTCCCGTACGGCGACCCGGACGCCGTACCCCGCGCCGTCTCCCGCGTGCAGGGCCGAGGCCACCACGAGGGGCGGCGGGGCGCCCGCGTCGGCGGGGAGCTTGCGGTAGGCACAGGCGAGCGGGGCGGACCAGTGCAGGTTGAGCAACAGGGGCCGTTTCGCGACGACTTCGGCCAGGTCCGTCTCGCGGACGCCGTCGGACTCCAGCACCGTGGCCCGTGCGTCGAGGACCAGGGCGGCCGGGAGCAGACAACGCAGCGCGCTGCCCACGAGGTTGCCGCCGACCGTCGCCGCGCGGCGTACCGCCCCGGTGCCCACCGTGCCGGCCGCGCGGCGCAGCACGTCCGGCACCCGGCCGTCTATCTGCCCGAGCAGCACGGCGGCGCCCAGCCGCTCGGCGCCGATGACATTGGCCTGCGGCAACTTCCGTAGCGACATGGCAAGTTCGGGGAATCCCTCGCGCTGCCACGTGGCCCACACCAGTGTCGCCCCGCCGACCGGGACCGCCCCCTCGGCCAGGCACTCCTGCGCTTCGGACACTGACGTGGGCAGACGCAACAGCATGGCGACCGACCTGCCTTCCTCGGGGAGACCGCAGTCTGCTCGCGTACGCGGGGGCGCGTCCAGGGCTCACACATGCACGGCCGCCACATTATGCCGATTCGAGGAAAGTTGGCCGGTTCCGGAATGTGGGTCCGGCGGCCGGGACCACCGGCCCGGGTCCCCGGGTCGGGCGGCCCTGGGGGCGGGGGCGGCGCGCGGGAGACGCTGGGTGCGCTGCACCGAACGATCAGCACGCAACGATCAGAAGGAGTGGAGCACATGACTGCCAGGGACACCGGCGTCCACGCCCCCGAGACCACCGTCGCCGTTCGTGTACGGGCCGACGGTGAGATGTCCGAGGAGGACCTCGCCTATCTCCGGGAGAAGATGGACGCCGTGCTCGGCCGGCCGGGTCTGCCGCCCGTGAGCGGCGAGATCCGGGTCATCAGGGCGGCCGCCCCTCATGTCGGACAGCCCTGGACCGCCGGTGCCGAGATCCGGGTGGGTCACTACCTCGTCGTCGTCCACGCCCGTGAGCACAGCGTCCGCGAACTCGCCGACCGCCTCCAGGACCGTCTGCGCAGCCGCACCGACCGCGTCGCCCACCGCACACACGGCACCCGCAGGACGGCGACCCCGCCGCCGTGGCGGGGCGGCGAGACCTCGTGAACAGTCAGTAGGGCAGGGTGAGTTACGCGCTCGCCGACGAGAGGCTCCGGGGCGCTCCGCCATACCGGCACGACACGGTACGGCGGGGCGCCCCGCCGGCACCGCCCGGGAACCCCACGCGCCCCACCCGAACGAACTCGGGTGGGGCGCGCCGCAGTTCCTGTCCGTCACCCTCAGTCGTGAGGCACCACCGCCACGGGCGCCGTCGCGTGGTGCAGCACCGCATGCGTCACCGGGCCGATGTGCGTGCCGAACGACGCGGGGCGGCGGCGCCGGCCGACGACCACGAGTGCGGCACCGTGCGAGGCCTCGACCAGTCGCAGCGAGGCGCTTCCGTACCCGCACTCCTCGGTGACCTCGACGCTCGGGTACTTCTGCCGCCACGGCTTGAGCACCTCGGTGAGCGCGGCCTCCTCCTGCAACGACCACTCCTGGTCGAAGGTGGGGTCGGCGGCGAAACCGTAGACGTAGTACGGCGGCATGGACCAGGTGCGCACGGCCCGTACCGACGTCCCGCGCCGCTCGGCCTCCTCGAAGGCGAACGCGAACACCGTGTCGTCCGGCGCGGTGGTGTCGACGCCGAGCACGACCGGGCCCTCGGGGGCGTCGCCGTCGGGCTGCCAGCCGGACCGCACCAGCACCACGGGGCGGCCGGCCCGCGCGACCACCGAGAAGCCGACGGAGCCGACGAGATAACCGCCGACCCGGCCGAGGCCCCGCGAGCCGAGCACCAGCAGCTCGGACTCCTCGGCCGCCGCCGCGAGCAACTCGCCGGGGAAGCCGTCCTGATGCTCCGACAGCACCTCCAGGTCGGGGTGGCGCAGCCGCAGTTCCTCGGCCGTCTCGCGCGGGATCCGCTCGGTCCAGTGCCGCTGGGTCGCCACGCCGATGACCGGATCCTGCGCCATGGACTCCGTCACCGGCTCCCACACATGCACCAGGCGCAGCGGCAGACCGCGCAGTCGCGCCTCGCCCGCCGCCCACTCGGCGGCGGTACGGCTCTCGGGGGAGCCGTCGAGGCCCACGGTGACGGTGCGGGACATGACGTCCACCTCCTGTTGTCGGACATCCCGTTCGGGATCTCCTCAAGTCTCTTCGCGGCGACCCCGCTACGGGCAGGGCCCTCAGGGCCCCTGTCCGGGGCCGACCGGCCCTGGGCCGGGCACCCTGACGGAGGTGACCGCTTGTGCTCGACCGGGACCGGTCCTGCACGGGTTCGTCCGCCGTGGGGATGTGTTCCGGCCAGGACGCGACAAGTCACGGCGGTGGGACGCCGGTTGCGCTGGGATGTCCGTAGCATCACGAGCGACATGGCGGGGTAGATATGAATGGTTGCGTGGACGAGCCGGCCTGTGCGGCGGACCCCGCGGTCCCCCGGCGGTGCCGGTGCGGAGCCCCCGTGCCGGGGGCCGGCCCGTCGACGGCCGAGGAGCGGTTCCGGGGGCTGCTGGAGGCGGCGCCGGACGCCATGGTGATCGTCGACGACACCGGTGTCATCCGGCTGGTCAACGCCCAGACCGAGGCGCTGTTCGGCTTCCGCCGTGAGGAACTGCTGGGCCGTCCCGTCGAGTTACTGGTCCCGCACCGCTTCCGCGACCACCACACCCGGCACCGCGACGGCTACGCGGCCAACCGGCAGGTGCGGCCCATGGGCGCGGGGCTCGAACTGCACGGACTGCGCAAGGACGGCAGCGAGTTCCCCGTCGAGATCAGCCTGAGCCCCCTGGAGACGGCGGACGGGCTGCTGGTCTCCGCGGCGGTGCGCGACGTCAGCGACCGCAAGGCGGCCGAGGCCCGGATCAATGAACTCGCCGCGCTCGTGGAGTCCTCCCAGGACGCCATCCTCGCCAAGACCCTCGCGGGCGAGATCACGTACTGGAACGCGGCCGCCACCGAGCTGTACGGCTACACCGCCGAGGAGGCCATGGGCCGGCATGTCTCCATGCTCGCCCCCACCGAACTCCAGGACGACATCTGGGCGTTGCTCGAACGCCTGCGCCACGGGGAGAAGGTCGAGCACTTCGAGACGCTGCGGGTCACCAAGGACGGATCGCTGCTGGACGTCGATGTCACGCTGTGGCCGACCCGGGACACTGCGGGCAAGATCATCGGGGCCTGCGCGATCGTGCGGGACATCAGCGACCGCAAGCAGGTGGAGGCAGAGCTGAAGGCCCTGCTGGAGCAGCAGCGGCACATCGCCCTCACCCTCCAGCGCAGCCTGATGGGCACACCGCCCGCGCTGCCCGGTCTGGACACCGCGAGCCGCTACCGGCCCGCTACCCAGGGCGCCGGTGTCGGCGGCGACTGGTTCGATCTGATACCGCTGGGCGCCGGCCGGGTCGGCGTCCTCATCGGCGATGTGATGGGCCGCGGCCTGGAGGCGGCGGCGGTGATGGGCCAGCTGCGCTCGGCCGCCCACGCGCTCGCCAAGACGGGCATGCAGCCCCGCCAGTTGATGCAGGCCCTGGACACCGTGGTCGGCGATCTGGATGTGCCGGACCAGCTGGTCACCTGCTGCTATCTGGTCATCGCCCCGGACGCGGGCACCGTCACCGTCTGCTCCGCCGGGCATCTGCCGACCCTCGTCGTCGGCCCCTGGGAGGGCGTCCGCGCGCTGCCCGCGCCGGTCAACGCGCCGCTCGGGGTGGGCGGTGTGCTGTACGAGCAGGCGTGCTTCGACATCGCGCCGGGCGCCACGCTCGTGCTGTACACCGACGGTCTGATCGAGACGCCGGGCAGCGACATCGAGGCGCGGGTCGGTGAACTCACCGCCGTCCTGGACTCGTTCTTCCCGCACTCCGCGAGCCTGGAGGCGGCGGCCGACCATGTGCTGGCCGAGCTGCTGCCGGACGTCGACGGCCATGACGACGACGTGACGCTGCTGTTCGCACAGCTCCCGGCGGCTCCGCTGGCCGCCGTCACCACCGATCTGCCCGCCGCCCCCGCCTCGGTCCCCGAGGGCCGGGCCTTTCTGCGCCGGACGCTGGCCTCCTGGGAGTGTCCCGCGCCGGCCGACGACGCGCTTCTGCTGCTGTCGGAGACCCTCACCAACGCGGTGCAGCACGCCGAGGGCCCGGTGGGGCTGCGGCTGTGCCGTACGGCCACGGACCTCACCGTCGAGGTCAGCGACCGCAGCCCGCATCTGCCCCAGCCCCGGCACGCCGCCGGGGACGAGGAGCACGGGCGGGGCCTGTTCCTGGTCCGCACGCTCGCCGACGGCTGGGGGGTACGGCCGACCGACGAGGGCAAGACGACCTGGTTCACGCTGAAGCTGTGAACGCCGGCGCACCGGTGGGCCGTTGGGGCACACCGGTGCGAAGGAGGGGACGTCACGGCTCGGGTCGTACCAGCGTGCCCGCCCTGCCGTGGACGATCTCGTACGCCGCGTCGAGGGCGCCGATCGCGGCGAGGCCGCCGGTGCGTTCCACGAACCGGGCCGCCGCCTCCGTCTTGGGGCCCATGGAGCCGGCCGGGAAGTCCCCGGCGCGCAGTTCGGCGGGCGTGGCCTCCAGGACGGGCCGCTGGTGGGGGCCGCCGTAGTCGGCGTACACATGCGGCACATCGGTGAGGATCAGCAGGAAGTCCGCCTTGAGGTCCTCCGCGAGGAGCGCCGCGGTCAGGTCCTTGTCGACGACGGCCTCCACCCCGCGCAGTCCGCCGCGCTCGCCGTCCACGACCGGGACGCCGCCGCCCCCGGCGCAGACCACGAGGGTGCCGAGGCCCAGCAGATCCTGGACGGTGCCGGTCTCCATGATCCGCTCGGGTGCCGGGGAGGGCACCACGCGGCGCCACCCGGTGGTGTCCCGGGCGATGTGCCAGCCCCGTTCGCGGGAGAGCGCGCGGGCGGCCTCGGCCGAGTACACCTGGCCGATGAACTTCTCCGGGTGCCCGAAGGCGGGGTCGTCGGCCCGTACCTGGGTGTGGGTGACGAGCGCGGCGACCCGCCGGCCGGGCAGCGCGTCGTACAGGGCGCGCGCCAGCAGGGAGCCGATCATGCCCTGGGTCTGGGCCCCGAGCAGATCCAGCGGGTAGGGGGTGCTCAGTGCCGCGTCGGCCGCGCTCTCCATGGCGAGCAGCCCGATCTGGGGGCCGTTGCCATGGGTGACGACGACCTCGTGGTCCTGGGCGAGGCCGGCGATCGCGAGGGCCACGCGGTCGATGTTGGCCTGCTGGACGGCGGCGTCGGGACGTTCGCCGCGGTGCAGCAGCGCGTTGCCGCCGAGGGCGATGACGATGCGCATCGGTCAGCCCTCCACGACGCCGGGCCGGTCCGCCAGGGTGGCGACGAGGATCGCCTTGATGGTGTGCAGCCGGTTCTCCGCCTGGTCGAAGACGAGCGAACGGGGCGAGGAGAACACCTCGTCGGTGACCTCCAGGCCGGTCAGGCCGTAGGTGTCGCGCAGTTCGCGGCCGAGGCGGGTGCGGTCGTCGTGCAGGGAGGGCAGGCAGTGCATGAAGGCGACGTCGGGATTGCCGGTCGCGGCCAGCGTCGTGGCGTTGACCTGGTAGGGCAGCAGCAGGTCGATGCGTTCCTTCCAGGTCTCGGCGGGCTCGCCCATGGAGACCCAGACGTCGGTGTGCAGGAAGTCGGCGCCGCGCACGGCGGTCTCGACGTCCTCGGTGAGGGTGATCCGGGCCCCGCTGCGCCCGGCCTCGGCCCGGCAGGTGGCGACCAGGTCGGCGGGGGGCCACAGGGCGCGGGGCGCGGCGATCCGGATGTCCATGCCGAGCAGGGCGCCCATGGAGAGCAGCGAGTTACCCATGTTGTTGCGGGCGTCGCCGAGGTAGCAGTAGCGGATCTCGGACAGCGGCTTGGTGCTGTGCTCGCGCATGGTGAACACGTCGCACAGGCTCTGGGTGGGGTGCGCGGTGTCGGTGAGGCCGTTGTAGACGGGGACGCCGGAGTGCGCGGCGAGGTCGGCGACGATGCTCTGGGCGGAGCCCCGGTACTCGATGCCATCGAACATCCGGCCGAGGACGCGGGCGGTGTCGGCGACGGACTCCTTGCCGCCGAGGTGGGTGTCGCCGGGGCCGAGGTAGGTGGTGGCGGCGCCCTGCTCGCGGGCGGCGACCTCGAAGGCGCAGCGGGTGCGGGTGGAGGTCTTCTCGAAGATCAGCGCGAGCTGCCTGCCGGTCAGCCGGGGTTGTTCGGTGCCGGCCCGCCGGGTCGCCTTGAGGTCGGCGGCGAGATCGAGGAGGTGGCCGATCTCGGCGGCGGTGAAGTCGAGTTCGCTCAGATAGGAGCGGCCTCGCAGGTCGGTGGTCATCTCTGTGTCCTCGGGGAAGTGTCAGGCGACCGGGTCGCGTTCGATCGGGCAGCTCATGCAGCGCGGGCCGCCGCGGCCGCGGCCGAGTTCGGCGCCGGCGACGGTGACGATCTCGATGCCCTGCTTGCGCAGATAGGTGTTGGTGGTGACGTTGCGCTCGTAGCCGACGACGACACCGGGTTCCAGGGCGAGGAAGTTGCTGCCGTCGTCCCACTGTTCGCGCTCCGCGCCCCGGATGTCCTGCGGCGCGGACAGCATCCGCACCTTGTCGAGGTCGAGTGCCTCGGCGAGGGCGGTCGCGAGGTCCGGGTTCGGGGTGACCGCGAAGCGGACCGGGCGGGCGTCGCTGGGTGTGAGGGTCCATGAGCGCAGGGAGTCGGCGAGGCCCGGGTAGACCACGAAGGCGTCCCGGTCGACCATGGTGAGCACGGTGTCCAGGTGCATGTAGGCGCGCCGGGGCGGGAGTTGGACGGCGATCACCTTGGTGGCCGTACCGGCGGCGAACAGCCGGGCGGCCAGGTTCTCCACGGCCTGGGCGGTGGTGCGCTCCCCCATGCCGACCATGACGGCGCCGTTGCCGAGGACATGGACGTCGCCGCCCTCCAGGGTGCCCACCGGCCCGTCCAGGATCGGCTGGGGTGCCTGGGCGGCGAACATCGGGTGGAAGCGGTAGATCGTCTCCGCGTGCAGGCTCTCGCGCCGCCGGGCCGTCTTGGCCATCGGGTTGATGGACAACCGGTCGTAGATCCAGCAGGAGTTGTCGCGCGGGAAGAGGTGGTTGGGCAGCGGGGCGAGGGCGAAGTCCTCCTCGTCCAGGGCGTTCCAGACCAGGCTGTGCGGGCTGGCGAGCGGCAGGTCGCTCTTGAGCAGCCCGCCGATGAGGTATTCGGCGAGGGTCTCGCCGTCGATGCCCGCGCACAGTTCGCGTACCGGCTCGACGAGCGCCGGGCCGACGGTGGCAATGGTCACCACGCGGTCGAGGAGCCAGTCGCGGGCGCCGGGGATGTCGAGGCTCTGCGCCAGCAGATCGGTGAAGTAGTGCACCCGGGTGCCGTGGTCGCGCAGCGCCTGGGCGAAGGCGTCGTGCTCCTCGCGGGCCCGCTTGGCCCACAGGATGTCGTCGAAGAGCAGGGCGTCGACGTTGCGCGGGGTGAGCCGGGAGAGTTCGAGTCCGGGCCGGTGCAGGATGACCTGGCGCAGCCGGCCGGCCTCGGAGTCGACGTGGAAGGTGGTCATGGCGGTGTCCTTCGGGGTGTTCCGTGGGATCAGTGGTGGTGGCGCAGCGGGTTGAGGCGGTGCGCGCGGTCGGCCCAGGGGCGCCGGGCGGCGCGGTCGGCCGGGGGTGTCTCGGGGGCGTGGGCCTCCGTCGTCGTGGCCGGTGCCGGCACCGTCTCGCCGTACTCGCCGCGGTCGCGCTTGAGCCAGATGTAGACGGGCAGTCCGAGCAGGATCACGAACAGGCCGTAGTAGACGGTCTGGTAGCCGCTGCCCTGGATCGACCAGTAGGAGAAGGCCATCGCGAGCGCGGCCACGACGGTGTCCCGGGCGAGGCGCCCGGGCTTCAGGCTCGCCCGGCCGCGCACCAGCAGCCAGTACAGCTGGGCGGCGGCGGAGAAGAGGTACGGGATGACCGCGGTGAGCACACTGAGCAGCACGATCTTGGTGAAGACGTCCTGGAAGCGGGTGTAGCTGAACACCGTGATCAGCGAGGCCAGCACGGTCGAGGCGATGATTCCGAAGACCGGTACGTCGTTCTTGCCGCGCAGCCGGGCGAAGGCGTCCGGGAAGAGTCCGTCGCGGGCGGCGGCGTACGGCATCTCGGCACACAGCATGGTCCAGCCGTTCAGCGCGCCGATGCCGGAGACGATGGCGGCCACCGCGACGGCGTCGCCGGCCCAGCCGCCGCCGAGGATGTTGTTCGCCGCGTCACTGAACGGCGCGATGGAGGAGCCGAGTTGACCGTGCGGCACGGTGCCGAGGACCGCGAGGGTGCCGAGGATGTAGATGGCGGCGCAGGCGAGGGTGCCGTACACGGTGGCACGCGGCACGTTGCGCCCCGGTTCGCGCACCCGCCCGGCCACCACCGAGGCGGCCTCCAGGCCGAGATAGCTGAACAGGGCGATGGCCGCGGCGGCCGAGATCGCGCCGGGCGCGGACTGGTGACTGGCGTTGAACGGGCCGAAGTTGTCCGCCTTGACGAACAGCAGGCCCACGGTGGCCATGAAGACCAGCGGGACGAACTTCAGTACCGTGGTGACGACTTGGAAGGCACCGGTGTTGCGCATCCCGGTGAGGTTGACCGCGGCCGGTATCCACAGTCCGGTGAGCGCGATGAGCAAGGAGATCCCGGTGCGGTGCCCGGTGTTGACGAACACCTCGACATAGCCGACCCAGGCCACCGCGATCGCGGCGTTCCCGGCCCAGGCGGTGATCCAGTACGACCACGCGTTGAGGAACCCGGCGAACTCGCCGAACGCCTCCCTGGCGTAGACGTAGGGGCCGCCGCTGCCGGGGACCCGCCCGGACAGCGAGCCGAAGGTCATCGCCAGCGCGAGCGCGCCCAGGGTGACGACGCCGAAGGCCACCAGGGCGATCGGCCCGTAGGGGGCGAGGGCGGAGGGGAGCGCGAAGACCCCGGTGCCGATGATGCTGCCGATCACCAGGGCGGTGGCGGCGGGCAGCCCGAGGGCGGCCGGTGGAGCGGGTACCGATGCAGCGGGTACCGATGGAACGGGTACCGATGGAGGGGGTTCCTCCCCGCCGCGGGGTGCTCCCCCGCCTGGGGACTCTTCCCCGCCGCGGGTGTCTTCCCCGCCGCGTGTGGTGGTGGACATACCTGTGCTCCTTGTGCGCCTCGACGGGCTGCGGTGCTGGTGCGCCACCGATCCTGCTGGTCACCGGGGTGCGCGCCGTACGGCAACCGGTCCCCACTTGGGCGCCCAGGGGCCCCACGGCCGGGGACGTACGGCCCTGCCGCGCGGGGCACCCGGGGTGTTGGCTGGATGCCGTACCACTTTCGGCCGTCCCGGTCCGCCCGGGCGCACAGAACGGAGGAACGTCATGGCAGACGCTCCGCGGCAGTCCCGGGTCCATCTCGTCGGCGGGGGCATCGCCTCGCTCGCGGCGGCGGTCTTCCTGGTCCGCGACGCCGGGCTTCCCGGCGAGAACATCCGGGTCCTGGAGGAGCTGCCGGTGGCCGGCGGTTCCATGGACGGCAGCGGGGAGCCCGCCGGCTACGTCACCCGCGGCGGGCGGATGCTGGAGGAGGAGGCGTACACCTGCCTGTGGGACCTGCTGGAGACGATTCCGACCCTGGACGACGAGACGGTCTCGGTGCGCCAGGAGATCATCGACTTCAACGAGAAGTGGCCCACCGAGGCCAAGGCCCGGCTGATCGGCGCGGGCGCGCGGATCCTGGACGCCGCCGACTACGGCCTCGACACCCATGACCGGCTCGAACTGCTGCGGCTGCTGATGCTGCCCGAGCGGCTGATCGGCGCCCGCCGTATCGAGGACTTCTTCTCCCCGCACTTCTTCGGCACCCACTTCTGGACGATGTGGCGCACCACGTTCGCCTTCCAGAACTGGCACAGCGCCATCGAACTGCGCCGCTACCTCCTGCGCTTCCTCCAGGAGTTCCCGCGGATGCACACCCTGTCCGGGGTGCGCCGCACCAAGCTCAACCAGTACGACTCGATCATCCGCCCGGTACGGGCCTGGCTGGAGGCCCGCGGGGTGCGCTTCGAGCACGGGGTACGGGTCACGGACGCCGACTTCGGCACCGACGAGCAGGGCGCCCGACGGCTGCGGCGGCTCCACCTGGAGCGCGCGGGCGTGCCGGAGACCTGTGAACTGGGCCCCGACGACCACGCGTTCCTGACCCTCGGCTCGATGACCGCCGACGCCACGTACGGCGGTGACGACCGGGCGCCCGAGCTGGTGCGGGACAAGCGCGACGGCGGCTGGCGGCTCTGGGAGGCGGTCGCGGCCAAGGCGGACGACTTCGGCCGGCCCGCGGTGTTCAACGGCGATGTGGACGAGGCGAAGTGGGAGTCCTTCACGCTCACCATGCGCTCTCCGCAGCTGCTGCACCGCATCGAGGAGCTGTCGGGCAATCTGCCCGGCACCGGCGCGCTGATGACCTTCACGGACTCCGGCTGGCTGATGTCCGTGGTGGTCCCGCACGCCCCGCACTTCGCGGACCAGCCCGAGGACGTGTACACGCTGTGGGGCTACGGCCTCTTCCCCGACCGGCCGGGCGACTTCACCGGCAAGCCGATGGCCGAGTGCACCGGCCGCGAGATCCTGACCGAACTCCTCGGCCACCTCGGCATGTCCGACATCGAGGAGAGCGTGGCGGCGACCACGACCGTGATCCCGGTCATGATGCCCTATATCACCAGTCAGTTCGCGCCGCGCACGCCCGAGGACCGGCCCCTCGTGGTCCCGCGCGGATCGGCGAACTTCGCCTTCCTCGGCCAGTACACCGAGGTCCCGGAGGACGTCGTCTTCACCGTCGAGTACTCGGTGCGCGGCGCGATGCACGCGGTGTACGAGCTGTTCGACGTCGACCGTGAGATCCCCGGCATCCACCACGCCCTGGCCGACCCGCGCGGCGCGTTCGGTGTGCTGCGGGCCGCGCTGGTGTGAGCCATGGCCGCGCGGACCCGTCCGGGCAGCGCCGGGGCACCCGGTGCACGGAGCCCCGGCGGCGAGGGAGGCCATCCAGGTGCCGAGGGAGGCCACCCAGGTACGGACAAGGGCCGACCGGCCCTATCCCGGCCGGGTCCGCGCGGGCACGATGGACCGGTGCTCCAGAACGACGGCTTTCGCGCGCTCGACCGGGGGACCTGTCTGCGCCTGCTGGCCGGGGTGCCGGTCGGCCGGGTCGTGTACACCAAGCAGGCGCTCCCCGCGGTCCTCCCCGTCAATTTCTGCCTCGCCGCGGACTCCTCCGTGCTGCTGCGCACCTCGGCGGGCTCGGACCTCGTGCGCGCCATCGACGGTGCCGTGGTCGCCTTCGAGGCAGACGAGTTCGACGCGGCCACCCGCTCCGGCTGGAGCGTGGTCGTCACCGGCCGGGCCATGCTGCTGCCGGACCCCGACGGCCAGGAACTCCCCGACGGCCCGGACTCCTGGATGCCGGTCCGCGACGACGTGCTCGTACGGATCGACTCCGAGGTGGTCACGGGGCGTGAGCTGACCGGCACGTGAGCGGACTCAGTGGGCGGTCCAGCCGCCGTCCAGGACCAGGGACGTACCGGTGACGAAGGACGCCTGGGGGCTGCACAGATAGGCCACGGCCTCGGCGACCTCCTCCGGTTCGAGCAGGCGCCGCAGCGCGCTGTCCTTCAGCAGCACCTCGGCAAGCACCCGCTCCTCGGGGATGCCGTGGGCCGCCGCCTGATCGGCGATCTGCTTCTCCACCAAAGGCGTGCGGACGTAAGCAGGGTTCACGCAGTTGGAGGTGACGCCGTGCGCGGCGCCCTCCAGCGCGGCCGTCTTGGACAGGCCCTCCAGACCGTGCTTGGCGGCGACGTACGCGGACTTGAACGCCGAGGCGCGCAGCCCGTGCACCGAGGACACATTGACGATCCGGCCCCAGCCCTGCCCGTACATGTGCGGCAGGGCGCCGCGCACCAGGCGGAAGGGCGCCTCCAGCATCACGGTCAGCACCGTGTGGAAGACGTCCGGCGGGAACTCCTCGATGGGGCGCACCAGTTGCAGCCCCGCGTTGTTGACCAGCACATCGGTGCCGGCGGCCGCCGCCTCGGCCGCGTCCAGGTCGGTGAGGTCGAGGACGTGCGGGACGACGGCGCCCGCGAGGTCCGGGAGGTCCCGCGCCTCCTCGGCGAGTCCGGCGAGCCCCGCCGCGTCCCGGTCGACGGCTCTCACCCGGGCCCCGGCCGCCGCGAGGCGCAGCGCGCAGGCGCGGCCGATTCCGCTCGCGGCACCGGTGACGAGGGCGGTGCGGCCGGCGAGATCGAGGGCGAGGGACTGGCTGCGGGAGGTCATGGGCCGACCCTAACCAAGGCCACCGGCCCCGGCGGAGAGCGTCCAGGCCACGGGTGCCGTGCCGTGCCCGGGACAGCCGAGCGTGGCCGGGCCAGCCGAGCCGTGCCCGGGTCAGCCGAGCGTGGCCGGTTCGAACCAGGTGGGCTCCTCGGCCATCGCCCGCTTGATCCGGGAGAGCGCGAACTCGTTCAGTCCGGGCAGCGCGTCCACCGCGAACCAGCCGACGTCCAGCGACTCGTCGTCGTTGACCCGGGCCTCGCCGCCCACGGCCCGGCAGCGGAAGGTGATGTCCATGTACTGGCAGACGTCCCCGTTGCCGTACGTGACCGGCTGGAGCGCCTGGACCAGGACGACCCGCTCGGGCAGGCACCGTACGGCCGTCTCCTCGAAGACCTCCCGCACCGCGCAGTCCGCGGGCTGCTCGCCCGGCTCCGGGATGCCGCCGACCACCGACCATTTCCGGGTGTCGGTGCGCCGGCCGAGCAGCACCCTGCCCGCGTCGTCGAAGACGATCGCCGTGACCCCGGGCAGCCAGAGCAGCTGGTGGCCGGCCGAGGCCCGCAGGGTGCGGATGAAGTCAGGAGTAGCCATGGGACCGACCCTAACCGGGCGTCGGACACCCCTGAGCCCCGCGTCGCCGGGGTGCTATGCCTCGCCCGCGCGGCGCGCCCGCAGCCCGCTCCCGATCGCCCAGCCGATGCCGCCCACGGCGACGAGCACGAGCGCCATCTCGGGCAGGATGCCGAGGTCGGTCGCGGGCGTGGTGGAGGTGCGCAGCGGCACCTTCTGCTCCAGGTAGGCGGGCACGAACATGCCGGTCCGCTGGGTGATCTTCCCGTCCGGCATGATGATCGCGCTGACGCCGCTGGTCACCGGGACGGTCACGGTGCGGCTGTGCTCGACGGCGCGGATCCGGGACATGGCGAGCTGCTGGTAGGTCATCTCGCTGCGGTCGAAGGTCGCGTTGTTGCTCGGCACGGAGATCATCTCGGCGCCGTGCGTCACGGTGTCCCGCACGTCCCAGTCGAAGGCGGCCTCATAGCAGGTGGCGAGCCCGACCTTGGCGCCGTCCATGTCGAACACACCCGGCTTGGTGCCCCGGCTGAAGTCCTGGCGGAGCATCGTGGTCCAGTCCTTGTTGATGGCCCCGACGAACCCGCGCAGCGGCATGTACTCGCCGAACGGCTGGATCTGCCGTTTGTCGTACGTCTGCGTCGGGCCCTTGGCCGGGTCCCACAGGATCTGCTCGTTGAGCTGCTTGCCGTCCTTGTCCACGACGGCGCCGACCGAGATGGGCACCCCGATGGCCGCCGACGCCTCGTCGATGACGGCGGTGGCGTCCGGGTCGTTGTAGGGGTCGAGGTCGGAGGAGTTCTCCGGCCAGAGCACGAAGTCGGGCCTGGGGACCTTGCCCGCCTTGACGTCGGCGGCGAGCTTGAGGGTCTCCTTCACATGGCGGTCCAGCACCGCGCGGCGCTGGGCGCTGAATTCCAGGCCCTCGCGCGGCACATTGCCCTGGATCACGGCGACCGTCCTGGTGCCGTCCTCGGCCTTGTCGCTGACCAGGCCGCGCGCGGCGAACGCACCGGCCACCGGCACGGCCACGCTGAGCAGCGCGGCGGCGGCCGCGGCCCGGCGCACGGCGCCCGAGCGACGCCGTTCGGCCAGGAGGCGGGCCGCCTCGTACAGGCCGAAGCCGCACAGCACGACCGCGAAGCCCAGGACGGGGGTGCCGCCGACCGCGGCGAGCGGCAGGAAGACGCCGTCCGCCTGTCCGAACGCGATCTTCCCCCAGGGGAAGCCCCCGAAGGGCGTCCGCGCCCGTACGGCCTCGCCGGTGATCCAGATCGCCGCGGCCCACACCGGCCACGCGGGCAACCGGGACACGGCGGCGACACCCACGCCAACCAGGGCGACGAACACGGCCTCCACCGCGACCAGGGCCAGCCACGGCAGGTAGCCGACCTCCACGCCGGTCCACACCAGCAGGGGCAGCAGGAAGCCGAGGCCGAAGAGATAGCCGAGCCCGAGGGCCGCCTTCCAGCCGCGCCCCCGCAGCACCCAGCCGAACCCGGCGAACGCGGGGAGCGCCAGCCACCACAGGGGGCGTGGCGGGAAGCTGACGTAGAGCAGCACTCCGCACAGGGCGGAGGCGAGGGCCGGGACCAGGCGCAGCAGCCGGCGACGCCATGCGCCGGGCGCGGGGGACGTCCGGAGCCGGTCCGGCTGGTCCACGGAAGTTGCGGTGACGGTCACCCGGGTGAGTGTACGGCCGCTGACCTCGGCGTCGACAGCCACGGTCGGCGGGCGCTCACCGCCTCAACCCGGCTGTGCGGCGAGCGGGGACCAGACCCCGAACCACTGCTCGGCGCCGTACTCCTCGAACCGCTCCACCTCGGTGAATCCGAGCTTCGCCGCGAGGCGCATGGAGCGGGCGTTGGCGGTCTGGGTGGTGAGCACCACGGGCTCGCCGGGCAGCGCGTCCGCGAACCAGTCGAGCGCCGCCGTGCACGCCTCGGCCGCGTAGCCGTGTCCCCACGCGTGCGGCAGGAACATATAGCCCAGCTCCGCCTCCCCGCCCTCCGGGCGGACATGGCCGGGGTGCTCCGGGGCGCGCCGGTCGAGCAGCTGGATGAAGCCGATCATCGTCCCGTCGAGCTCGACCACGAAGAGGCCGGGCCGCCGCCCGGGCACCTCGGGCACCACGCGTTCGAGTTCCGCGCGGGGCCGGGCGCCACCGACGTAGGTGCCCACCTCCGGCGAGGCGGACAGGTCGATGAACGCCGCCCGGTCCCGGGCCTTGGACTCGCGCAGCACGAGCCGCTCGGTCCTGATCGGGGCGGGCGGCCAGGCGACGGGTGCGGGTTCGGTCATGGCGGGCAAGCTATCGGGACCGGCCCGGGATCCGCTACGCGGCCGTCCCCGGGGTGATCGAGCGCAGCCGCGCCCTGATCACTCGTACCGCCGATTCCGCGTTGTCCACGGTGACGGTGAAGGTGTGTCCGTCCCACAGGCTGAGCACGATGCCCTCGCCCCGGCGTACGACGACCGCGGTGCCCTTCTCGGGGCGCCAGCGGTAGCCCCAGCCGCCCCATTGCCGCGGGGTCACCAGGGCGGTGAAGTCGGCGCCCGCCACATGGGAGAGCGGGATGCGGCGGCGCGGCAGTCCGATGTGGCCGCAGCGCACCTCGACGCACTCCCGGTCGAGTCTGAGGTCGACATGGACGAAGGCGAGGGTGCCGAAGATGACCAGCAGCCCGGCCGCGATGCAGCCGACCACGGACATCGTCAGCGCGGTGATCCCGGACGTCCACGCGGAGTCCACGGCCAGCTTGATCCCCAGGGCCAGGCAGGCCGCCCCGGCCAGCGCCAGCAGCCACTGCACCCGGTTGGTGGCGCGTCCGGTCCAGATCTCGGGGGTGGCGTCGTCCTCGGTATGGGGCTGGTCCCTCATGACTACGAGGTTACTCAGGATTCCCCGCGCGGGTACCGCCTCTCGGCCCGTGCCCGCCCCCGTGCGGCCCTGGACGACGGAGGCGGAACGGGTGAGCGCGGCGGGGTCAGCGGCGGTCGGCGAAGGGTTCCACCGCGGGCAGCAGCCGTCCCTCGGCGTAGTGCAGCGCCGCCGCGGGCAGCTCGCCCTCGCGGCCGCTGAGCAGCACCGTGAGGCCGCCCTCGGCGGGCGCCCCCGAGGCGGGAAGTTCGCCCAGTCGGCGCAGTGCCTGCGCGGCCACCGCACCGGCCGAGCCGTGCAGGACCAGCGGGGCCGCGCCGGGGCGCTGCACGGCGGCCCGGATGCGCTCGGCGACCAGCTCGTAGTGGGTGCAGCCGAGGACGACGGTCGTCACCTCCGCCGGTGTCAGCGCGGCGGCCGCGGCGACGGCCGTCTCGATCGCCGCCTCGTCCGCGTGTTCGATGGCTTCGGCGAGACCCCAGCAGGGCACCTCGGTCACCGGCACGCCGTCGGCGAAGTCCGCGATGAGTCCGCGCTGGTAGGCGCTGCCGGTGGTGGCGGGGGTCGCCCAGATCGCGAAGGGGCCGCCGCCGGCCGCGGCCGGCTTGATCGCCGGGACGGTGCCGATCACCGGGATGCCGGGCTCCAGGCGGGCGCGCAGCGCGGGCAGGGCGTGCACGCTGGCCGTGTTGCAGCCGACGATCAGCGCGTCGGGACGACGGGCCGCGGCGGCCTCGGCGACGCCCAGCGCGCGCCGGGTGAGGTCCTCGGGGGTGCGGGGACCCCAGGGCATGCCGTCGGGGTCCAGGGAGAGAACGAGATCCGCGTCGGGCCGTAGGCGTCGTACCGCGGCCGTGGCCGCGAGCAAACCGATTCCGGAGTCCATGAGCGCGATCTTCACCCGGCCACGATAGACGATCCGCTCATGTGAACGGCCCGGGTGGGGCAGACTGCGCCCGTGAGCGCCTTCCTGTGGATCACCGTCGTCTCGCTGGCCGCCTGGTGCTGGCTGCTGCTGTGCCAGGGCTTCTTCTGGCGCACGGACGTCCGGTTGCCGCGGCGCCGGGAACCGGAGGCGTGGCCGTCGGTCTGCGTGGTCGTACCGGCCCGCGACGAGGCCGCCGTACTGCCCGCGAGCCTGCCGTCGCTGCTCGCGCAGGACTATCCGGGGCGGGCCGAGGTCTTCCTGGTGGACGACGGCAGCACGGACGGCACCGGGGAGCTGGCCCGCGCGCTGTCGGAGCGGCACGGCGGGCTGCCGCTCACCGTGGACTCGCCGGGCGAGCCGCCCGCGGGCTGGACGGGCAAGCTGTGGGCGGTGCGGCACGGCATCGCGCTGGCCCGCGCGCGTGAGCCGGAGTACCTGCTGCTGACGGACGCGGACATCGCGCACGCCCCGGACAGCCTGCGGGAACTGGTCGCGGCGGCCCATGGCGGCGGCTTCGACGTGGTCTCGCAGATGGCGCGGCTGCG
>NZ_MUNF01000367.1:11704-12067 GCF_002154555.1 Streptomyces murinus | reverse complement strand
GTCCTGTTCGTCGTCGTCGCGCGGGTGTCCGGCCGCCGCGCCTGCCGGACACCCGCGCGACGACGACGAACAGGACGAACACTCCCACCAGCCCGATGACGAACGGATCCATGGCGCCACCCTCTTCCGGTCCCCCGAAGCCGCCCCCCGTGGGCGCCTCGTTCCTTCCCGCGCCGTGCGCGGTGCCCCGGAGATGCCCGCCCGGGGCACGGGTCAAAGCGGAGTTGAGGAACTCCAGAGCTTGGGCGCAGGATGGCCGCCATGACCTCCACCGCGCGCCCCCTCCTCAACCGCAGGCTCGCCGAGTTCGGTACGACGATCTTCGCGGAGATGTCCGCCCTCGCCGTCGCCACCGGGTCGATC
>NZ_MUNF01000367.1:0-11676 GCF_002154555.1 Streptomyces murinus | reverse complement strand
GCTGCGCACCGCGATCGCCGCGCACCAGCGGCGCCGGTACGGGCTGTCGTACGACCCCGACACCGAGGTGCTGGTGACGGCGGGCGCCACCGAGGCCATCGCGGCCGCGCTGCTCGCGCTGCTGGAGCCGGGCGACGAGGTGGTGGCCCTGGAGCCGTACTACGACTCCTACGCGGCGAGCATCGCGCTGGCGGGCGGCCGCCGGGTGCCGGTGACCCTGCGCCCGCACGAGGGCAGCTTCCGGCTCGACCTGGACGAACTGCGCGCCGCCGTCACCGACCGGACCCGGCTGCTGCTGCTCAACACCCCGCACAACCCCACCGGCACCGTCCTCACCCGCGCCGAGCTGGCCGCGATCGCCGAGCTCGCGGTGGAGCGGGACCTGCTGGTGGTGACGGACGAGGTGTACGAGCACCTGGTGTTCGACGACGCCGAGCACCTGCCCCTCGCCTCCTTCCCCGGGATGCGCGAACGTACGGTGACCATCGGCTCGGCCGGCAAGACGTTCTCGTTCACCGGCTGGAAGGTCGGCTGGGTGACGGCCGCGCCCGCCCTGGTCAGCGCGGTCCGCGCGGCCAAGCAGTTCCTCACCTACGTCTCCTCGGGCCCCTTCCAGTACGCGGTGGCCGAGGCCCTCGCCCTGCCCGAGTCCTACTACGACGACTTCCGCCGCTCGATGCGGGAGCGCCGGGACATCCTGTCGGCGGGGCTCACGGCGGCGGGCTTCGAGGTGTTCAAGCCCGCGGGCACCTACTTCGTCACCACCGACATCCGCCCCCTCGGCGAGAAGGACGGCTTCGCCTTCTGCCGCGCCCTGCCCGAACGCGCCGGTGTCGTCGCCATCCCCAACGCGGTCTTCTACGACGACCGCGAGGCGGGCGCCCCCTTCGTGCGGTTCGCGTTCTGCAAGCGCGAGGACGTGCTGCGCGAGGCGGCGGAGCGCCTGCGGGCCATGTGAGGGACGGTTCGCCGCCGGTTGGCCGCGCCCTGCTCGCATCCGGCGGCGGTTCCTTGCACAGTGCGGAACTGTGACCCATGCCGGCACCGTCCTCGCCCCGCCCGTCACCACACCCGAACCCGCGCCCGGGGAACGCGCCCGCGTCTCCCTGCTCAGGGCCAGCGGCGTCGCCGTAGGACTGTTCCTCGGCGCGCGGCTCGCCGGTGCCGCCGTCCTCACCCTGCTCGCCGAGGCCGCGGGCCGGCCGGTCCTGGCCCTGCTGGGCCGCTCCTGGGACTCGGTCTGGTACCTGGGCATCGCGGCGCACGGGTACGGCCATGCCCTGGGCCGCCACGGCTACAGCGATCTGGCGTTCTTCCCGCTGTACCCGGCGCTGGTGCGGGCGGTGAGCGAGGTGAGCACGCTCGGCGGGGGCGCGGCCGGGCTGCTGGTGTCCTGGTCGGCGGCGCTGGTGGCCGCGGCGGGCCTGTACGCGGTGGGGACGCTGCTGTACGGGCGGCCGGTGGGGATCGCGCTGGTGCTGCTGTGGGGGCTGCTGCCGCACTCGGTGGTGCTGTCGATGGCGTACACCGAGCCGGTGCTCGCCGCGTGCGCGGCCTGGTCGCTGTACGCGGTGCTGACCGGGCGCTGGCTGTGGGCGGGCTCCCTGGCGGCGCTCGCGGGGCTGGCCCGTCCCAACGGGTTCGCGGTGGCCGCCGCCGTGCTCGCCGCCGCGGCCTGCGAGGTGTGGCGGCGGCGCGGCCGGGTTTCCCACAGGCTGTGGACGGGCGCGGCGCTCGCCCCGCTCGGCTGGACCGCGTTCCTGCTGTGGGTGGGCCGGCGCCGGGGCGATCTGCTGGGCGGCTATTTCGACGTCCAGGCCCGCTGGGGCTCGCGCTTCGACCTCGGGCGCGGCTCACTGCGCTTCGTGCGCACGCTGCTGCTGCACGGCGGCCGGGTGGTGTTTCCCATGGCGCTGCTGCTGGTGGCCGTGGGCGTGGTGCTGTTCGTGCTGCTGGCCCTCGACCGGCCGCCGCTGCCGCTGCTGGTCTACAGCGGGGTGCTGCTGCTGGTCGTGCTCGGCGGTTCGGGCATCTTCGAGTCCAAGCCGCGCTTCCTGCTGCCGGCCTTCCCGCTGCTGCTGCCGCCGGCCCGCGCGCTGGTGCGCACGGCGAAAGCCCGGCCCTGGCACGCGGCCGTACTGGTCGCGTCCCTGGCCGGGCTGTCGTACCTCTACGGCGCGTACCTGCTGGTGCTGGGGAACGCGCCGCTGTAGCGGAGAGGGCCGGTCACTCGCCGACCGGTCACTCGCCGGAGTCGGCCTCGCCGTCCTCCGGCTTGTCCGTGCCGTCGACGTCCTCCTCCAGGCCCAGCTGCTCGACCAGCCACTTGTCGAACTCGATCGCGGCGCGCACCCAGCTGACCGTGGACGAGACGAAGTGGTTGAGGTCGACGCCGGTGCCGATCAGCATCTGGGCCTCGCCGATGAGGCGGACCGTGCCGTCGTCGTGCGTGTGGGTGTAGACCTTGGGCCACAGGGTGCGGCGGTTCCAGTCGTCGACCGACTCGAGGAGCTGGGCCTTGTCCTCGATCTGGTGCGGGCGGTCGTAGAAGGTCCGCACCGAGAAGACCGCGTGCTCGTCCTCCCCGCGGAACATGAAGTAGGTGCGGAACTGCTCCCAGGGCGCCGCGAGGTCGCCCTCCTCGTCGATGACGTACTTCAGCTCCATCTGCTCCAGGAGCTGCTTCACGAGGTCCTGATCCGGGAGGACGGGGCCGCCCGGTCCCTGGGGCTGCGGCTCGGGCTGGCCCCCGAAGTTCGGAATCGAGGACGGGTCGATGCTCACCGTGTTTTTCCCTTCGTACGGATCCCGCCATCCTCCCCCATGCGGGGAGGGGGGTGGCAAGCCCTGGCGGGGCCTGTCAGCCTATGGCTGACATGATCCGGTGCCCGGACGGCGGGCCGGTGAACACACGGGGGCCGGTATGGCGGGGCGGGGACGCGGCAGACGGGTGCTGCTGGGGGTCGTGCTGGCGGTCCCGGCGCTGCTGCTGGCCTGGGTGGTCCTCGCGGTGGTGCGGCTGGCGACCTCGGACTATCCGCTGGGCGGCGGCCCGGAGCGGGTGCCGTGCGCCGAGGCGCTGGAGTTCGGCGGCGGGAAGCTGCCGCAGGGCGCGTACGACACCCGGTGCACCGTGCGGAGCTGGCTGGACACGTCGTACGCGGCCGAGTTCCGGATGCCCCGCCAGGACGTGGGCGCGTGGCTGGCGAAGACCTATCCGTCCGGACCCGCGCCCGGCACCGAGCTGTGCGACGACGGCGCCGACCTCTGTCTGAACCTGGACTCCGAGGCGGCTCCGCCACCGGCGGGCGCGGGCGCCGACGCGGTGACGGTGAACGTGACGTACGAGGGCCCGGACCGGGCCCTCGTACGGTTCAGCGCGTTCACCGTGTGAGCGTCAGAGCGTCTTCCCCGTCGGCGGGCCGACCAGCAGGCCCTCGCCGAAGCGGTCCACGCGGACCGTGTCGCCGTCCTTGATCTCGCCGGACAGGATCTCCCGGGCGAGCCGGTCGCCGATGGCGGTCTGCACCAGACGGCGCAGCGGCCGGGCGCCGTACGCCGGGTCCATCCCCTCCTCCGCGAGCCAGGCCAGCGCCTCGGGCGTGACGTCCAGGGTGAGCCGGCGCTCGGCGAGCCGCCGGCCCAGCCGCTCGATCTGCAACCCCGCGATCCGCTCCAGCTCGGGCTTGGTCAGCGCGGAGAACACCACCAGGTCGTCCAGGCGGTTGAGGAACTCCGGCTTGAAGGACGACCGTACGACCTCCAGCACCTGCTCCTTCTTCTCCTCCTCGGTCCGCAGCGGGTCGATCAGGAACTGGCTGCCCAGGTTGGAGGTGAGCACCAGGATGGTGTTGCGGAAGTCGACGGTGCGGCCCTGGCCGTCGGTCAGGCGGCCGTCGTCCAGCACCTGGAGCAGGATGTCGAAGACCTCCGGGTGGGCCTTCTCCACCTCGTCCAGGAGGACCACGGTGTACGGGCGCCTGCGCACCGCCTCGGTGAGCTGGCCGCCCTCCTCGTAGCCGACGTACCCGGGGGGCGCGCCGACCAGCCGGGCCACGCTGTGCTTCTCGCCGTACTCCGACATGTCGATGCGGACCATGGCCCGCTCGTCGTCGAAGAGGAAGTCCGCGAGGGCCTTGGCGAGTTCGGTCTTGCCGACGCCGGTGGGGCCGAGGAAGAGGAACGATCCGGTGGGCCGGTCGGGGTCGGCGATACCGGCCCGGGAGCGCCGTACCGCGTCGCTGACCGCGCGCACGGCCTCGCCCTGGCCGATGAGCCGCTTGCCCAGCTCGTCCTCCATGCGCAGCAGCTTCTGGGTCTCGCCCTCCAGCAGCCGGCCGGCCGGGATGCCGGTCCAGGCCCCGACGACGTCGGCGATGTCGTCGGCGCCGACCTCCTCCTTGACCATGGTGTCCTGCGCGGCCTCCTCCTCGGCCTCGGAGGCGGCCTCCAGCTCCTTCTCCAGCTGCGGGATCTCGCCGTAGAGCAGCTTGGCGGCCTTGTCGAAGTCGCCGTCGCGCTGGGCGCGTTCGGCCTGACCGCGCAGATCGTCCAGCCGCTCCTTGAGCTCACCGACCCGGTTGAGGGACTGCTTCTCCTTCTCCCAGCGGGCGGTCAGGCCCCGCAACTCCTCCTCCCGGTCGGCGAGATCGCGGCGCAGTTTCTCCAGCCGGGCCAGCGAGGCGGGGTCGGTCTCCTTGCCGATCGCCAGCTCCTCCATCTTCAACCGGTCGACGGAGCGCTGGAGTTCGTCGATCTCCACCGGCGAGGAGTCGATCTCCATGCGCAGCCGGGAGGCCGCCTCGTCCACCAGGTCGATGGCCTTGTCGGGCAGGAAGCGGGAGGTGATGTAGCGGTCGGAGAGGGTGGCCGCGGCGACCAGGGCGCTGTCCGCGATCTGCACCTTGTGGTGCGCCTCGTACCGGCCCTTGAGGCCGCGCAGGATCGCGATGGTGTCCTCGACGGTCGGCTCGGCGACCAGCACCTGCTGGAAGCGGCGCTCCAGGGCCGGGTCCTTCTCGATCCGCTCCCGGTACTCGTCCAGCGTGGTGGCGCCGACCATGCGCAGCTCACCGCGGGCGAGCATGGGCTTGAGCATGTTGCCCGCGTCCATCGCGGAGTCGCCGCCCGCGCCCGCGCCGACGACCGTGTGCAGCTCGTCGATGAAGGTGATGATCTGCCCGTCGGAGTCCTTGATCTCGGCGAGGACGGCCTTGAGGCGCTCCTCGAACTCGCCGCGGTACTTGGCGCCGGCCACCATCGCGCCGAGGTCCAGCGAGACCAGGCGCTTGTCCTTCAGCGACTCGGGCACATCGCCCTTCACGATCCGCTGCGCAAGCCCCTCCACGACGGCGGTCTTGCCGACGCCCGGCTCGCCGATCAGGACCGGGTTGTTCTTCGTACGACGGCTCAGCACCTGCACGACCCGCCGGATCTCCTGGTCCCGTCCGATGACCGGGTCGAGCCGGCCCTCGCGGGCGGCGGCGGTGAAGTCGGTGCCGAACTTCTCCAGGGCCTTGTACTGGCCCTCCGGGTCGGCGGTGGTCACGCGGCGTCCTCCCCTGGCCTTCTTGAAGGCCTCCAGCAACTTCTTCGCCTCGGCGCCCTCGCGCCGCAGCAGCTCACCGGCGGCTCCGCCCTTGGCGGCGATGCCGATCAGCAGGTGTTCGGTCGACAGGTACTCGTCGCCCAGGTCCTTGGCCCGCTCGCCCGCGTCCGCGATCACGGCCAGCAGATCGCGGCTCGGCTGCGGGGGCGCGACGGTGGAGCCGGCCACGCTGGGCAGCGCGGCGAGGAGCTTCTCCGCGCCCGCGCGTACGGCCGCCTGGTCGGCGTCGACGGCGGCGAGCAGGTCGGTGATGTTCTCGTTCTCCTGCCCCGCGAGCAGCGCCAGCAGCAGATGCGCGGGGGTCAGGTCCGGGTGCCCCTCGGTCACGGCCCGGTTGCTGGCCGCGTTGATCGCGTCCCGGCTCTTGTTGGTCAGCTCGGCGTCCACGTGTGCGTTCTCCTCCTAGACGTACCTCAGCCCTGCATCCCTCTGCTGACTTAACCAGCGTACATAAAGTTGAGTCTATTCCACTCAAGGCTGCTCATGCACCGGTCTACGGCTAGGTTTCCGGGCATGGCGAACCATTCCGTGGATCCGGGTTCCCCGGACGAGGCGTATCTCGGCTTCTGGCGCGAGCGGCATCTGTGCACCCTGACGACCATCCGCCCGGACGGCAGTCCGCACGTGGTGCCGGTCGGGGTGACGTACGACCCCGAGGCGCGCCTTGCCCGGGTGATCTGCAACGGGGCCAGCGCGAAGGCGGCCCATGTCCGCGCCGCCGGCCCCGCGGGCGCCCTCGCCGCCGTCTGCCAGGTCGACGGGCGCCGCTGGGCCACGCTGGAGGGGCGGGCGCACCTGTCCACGGACCCGGACCGGATCAGGGAG
The DNA here is from genome assembly GCF_002154555.1 of Streptomyces murinus. GTDB lineage: Bacteria > Actinomycetota > Actinomycetes > Streptomycetales > Streptomycetaceae > Streptomyces > Streptomyces murinus. The sequence continues at coordinate 5,243 of NZ_MUNF01000367.1, read as the reverse complement.
GCGGAGCGCCGCTATGCCGAGCGCTACACCCGCGAGCCCGCGCCGAACCCGGCGCGCGTGGTGATCGAGATCTCGCTGGAGAGGGCGCTGGGGCGGGGGTGAACGGGATGTGGAGGCCGAGTGACACCACGGCGGCCGTGTTCGATTCGTTTCGGCCACTGTGGGAGGTGGGGCATACCCCGAAATGTCGCCACGAACAACAGCGGCGTCACCGTGTTCAGGTCACGGTGACGCCGCTGCGGGGGGAAGCGCCTGAGCGATCTTTTACGACGGGGGAATCGCGTCAGGCACTGCGGGGGGTGGCCGAGATGGTTCTCAGGTCGGACTCCACCGGCTCGGTGAGCCGGTGATCCCGCTGGTCCAGGTTCACAAAGATCATTCCGTACCGTATGGCACACCGCACCGGCTGAGGCGCCCCACGCGGCTTGCGCAGGCACCGGTAGGCCCGGACGTCCTCCTCGTCGTCGCGCGTGACGACGACCGGCTCGCCGAAGACGGTCACCATCAGCGAGTCCCCCGGGTGGGGAATCGCGGTCACCAGATCGATGAAGTGCCAGCCGGAGCGGTAGGCGGTGGCCATCTCACGGCGGAAGGAGCGGTCGTCGGGTGGCGTGGTCACATCAGCTCCCGGCTACCGAAGGCCATTTGGTGTCCGTCGGCCACTTGGTGTCCGCGGGCACGACGTTCGTCACGCCGCTCGCCGCCACCGAGGGCCACTTGGTGTCACTGGGCCACTTCGTGTCCGCGCGCACCACGCTGCCCGCGTCGAGCGTCGCCACCGAGGGCCACTTCGTGTCTGCGCGCAGATCACTCTTCGCACCGAAGGGGCCACTCAGCACTCCAAGGGCCACAACGGCGGAGAAGGTGGCGACCAGCCCCGAGCGAATCATCTTCTTGCCCATGGTCGACTTCGTCCTCACTTGAAGGTCCCCTTCTTCCCCCGTCGGATAAGACGATGGCTCATTCGGGCACATCATGACCACACAATCAGTGCATCATGTTCCTGCATGTTCAGGACCCTGGGGGGTGGAGATTTGACTTCAAATCGGCACAACACGGTACATCCCCATGCGGTTACCGAACTGTGCGAGGAAGGGGGCCGACTTTACGCCAACGCCCTGCGTACCGGACGGGTCTCCCGTGCCGACGTGACATCGGCTCCCTGCTTGATGGAGTTCGCCCTGCTCCACCCGGATCCGGACGACCCCGATTGGCTGCGCCCGGTGCCCCCGGCCGTGGCGCTGGCCCAACGGCTCTCGCCGCTCGAACGCGAGATAGCAGATCGCCGGCGCTGGGCCGTCGAACTCTCCGACATTTTCGAGCCGTTCCTCGCGCTGAGCACCCAGACGGCCTCGGTGACCGACTCGATCACCGTGCTGGAGGGCAGCGACCGCATCAACGCCGCGCTCGACCTGGCCACCACCGAATGCCGTTCCTCGGTGCTCACCGTCCAACCGAGCAACCACTTCACCGAGCGCAACGTACGCCAGGGCCTGGAGCGCGACACCGCGCTGGTGGAACGGGGCGTGCACATCCGCACCCTCTACCAGCACACGGTCCGCTACAACCTCAAGCAGATCGGCTACGTCGCCCAGCTCACCAGCGGCAAGGTGGAGTACCGCACCATCGACGAACTGGTCGAACGGCTCATCATCTGCGACGAGTCGGTCGCCTTCATCCCCACCCGCGACGACCAGCAGGTGGCCCTGGAACTGCGCAACCCCGGGCTCATCCGCTACCTCATCAAGGTCTTCGAGTTCATGTGGAACCGCGCGGTGCCGCTGACCGCGGGCGCCCCGTACGAGACCGCGCCCGACGGCATCACCGAGATCCAGCACTCCATCGCCAAGCTCCTGGTGGAGGGTCATGTGGACGAGGCCATCGCGCGCCGGCTCGGGATGAACGTACGCACCTGCCGCGCCCATATCGCCCGGCTCGCCCAGGCGCTCGGCAGCGGCAGCCGGGCGCAACTGGGCTTCCTCATCGCCCAGTCCGGCATGCTGGACCGGGACCTGTGAGCCGATGACCGCGACGGAACCCGACGCCGAGGAGCTGTGCGCGCAGGGCCGCGCGGTGTACGAACGCGCCCTGCCCGCAGGGCGGACCGCCGCCGGCCGCCGCCGACACGTGCTCGCTGGAGCCCGTGGCCGCCGCGGTGGCCCGCCAGGGGCCGCTGCGCGCCCCACCGAGCGCATCGCCGCCGTACGCCGCCGTGAGACCCGTATCGCCCGGAGCATGGAACCTCCGCTGCGGGCGACCCATGACGTGCCCGGCGGAACCCCGGTGGTCCGGCGTCGACCGCGTCAACCAGATCCTCACCAGCGCCGCGGCCGAGGTCCGCGAGGAGTTCCCGGCGATCCAGCCGCATGTGGACCACACCCGGACGACCCCCGAACCGGACGGCGCCGAGCCGCGCCGCGCCGACGGGCCGTCGCCGCCCGGCTGGGCATGAATGCGGGCACCGTACGCCTGCACGTCGCCAAGCTCTCCGCCGACCTCGGCAGTGTCGGCCGGGCTCAGCTGGGCCATCTCATCGGGCAGTCGGAGATCCTGCGCCGGGCGGACGAGGCGCCGGGCTCATAACGAGGCGTCCCGGGCGGCCGGCAGGCCCCTGCCGCTGCCGTCCAGGCCGGCCTGGGCGATGCGCACTCCCAGTTGGGTACGGCTCGCCGCGCCCAGGGTCTCGGACAGGCGGGCGATGTGCGCGCGGCAGGTGCGCACGCTGATGCCGAGCCGCTCGGCGATCACCGCGTCCTGGTGGCCCTCGGCGAGCAGCGCCGCGATGGACTGCTCGCGGTGCGAGATGCCCTCGATGCCGGTGTCCGGCAGCGGCGCGGTGAGCGGGATGGCGAGCCGCCACAGCCGCTCGAAGACGGTCACCAGGTACTCCACCAGCGCCGGGTGACGCAGCTCCAGGGCCATGGTGCGGTCGGCGTTCGCCGGGATGAAGGCCACGGTGCGGTCGAAGAGGATGAGCCGGTCGATGACCTCGTCCAGGGTGCGGGCCTCCACCGTGTCGCCCATCAGCTCCAGGTAGTTGAGCAGCCCCTGCCCGTGCCGGGCCACATGCGTGTACAGGTCCCGCATCCGCACGCCCCGCCCGCGCAGGGCCAGCGCCCGGTGCAGGCCCTCGGTCAGCTCGGCCTCCCGGCGGATGCCGCCCGGCTGCACGGTGAGCACCTCGGTGGTGCACGCCTGCGTCGCCTCGTCCATCGCGGCCTGGATCCGGGACAGCCCGTCCAGCACCCGTACCGCGCTGCCCCCGCCCGGCGCCGCGAGCGCCTGCGACTGGCCGAGCCCGGCGTACCACTCGAAGGCCGCTACCGCCGAACCCACCCGGCGCTGGCTCTCACTGACCTCGTCGTAGACCCCGCGCAGCAGCCGGGTCATGACCTCCTGCGGGGAGGTGGGGACCAGCCAGTCCATGTCGTCGGGGTCCGGGTGCAGCAGGGCCAGTTCCAGCAGGCAGGGCACCGCCTCGGCCTCGACGCGCGGCACCCGGCCCCGGCGCACCGCCCGTTCGTACACGCGGTCCCCGGCCTCGCACAGCCGGTCGGCACCATGAGGATGCTGCTCCGCCCTCCGCCCGGCCATCGCGCATTCCACCCCCGGTGTGCTGCCACTTCCGCAGCGCAACTATGCGTGGCGCCGACCGGGTCCGCAACACGGCTCCCCGCACCCCGACGGGCGTTAACCGCCGCCTTGCGGGGGTATCTCCCGGGCTCCGCGCCGCGCACCGCGACAAGCCGTCGCCGGCCCCGGACACCCGCCCGGGACCCGGCCGCCGTACCCCGCGGACGGGTTACTTCAGGCCGATCGCGGCGCACTGCGCCTTGAACTTGGCGGTGCAGATGTCGTCCACGGTGTAGATGCCGTCCGCGATGACCGTGTCCTTGATGCTCTTGCGCGTCAGGGCGCTCACCTGGACCAGCTTGGACGGGATGTTCTTGGTGGTGGGGCTGTCCACCTTGTCCTCGGTGAGCGCGTCGAACTGGATGTCCTTGCCCTGGACCTTGGAGACGGCCATCTGCGCGGCGGCCTCGGCCTCGTCCGGGTAGGACTTGTAGACGCTCATGTACTGCTCGCCCGCCACCACCCGCTGTACGGCGTCCAGCTCGGCGTCCTGGCCGGTGACCGGCGGCAGGCTGGTGACGCCCGCGGCCTTCAGGGCCTTGATGACACCGCCCGCCATGCCGTCGTTGGCGGAGTAGACGCCCGCGATGTTGCCCGCGCCGATCTGGCTGATCGCCTTCGCCATGTTGGCCTGGGCGTTCTCCGGCTTCCAGTCCGTGGTGTCGTAGCTGGCCGCGATGGTCACCTTGCCGTTCAGTTCGGAGAGCGCGCCCTCCTTGAACTGCTTGGCGTTCGGGTCGGTGGGCGAGCCGTTCATCATCACGATCTTCGTGGCGGTGCTCGCGTTCGAGCCCAGCGCGTCCAGCAGCGAGCGGCCCTGCACCTCGCCGACGAGCTCGTTGTCGAAGGAGACGTACGCGCTGATCGGGCCCTCGGCCAGGCGGTCGTAGGCGATGACCGGGATGCCCGCGTCCTTGGCCTTCTTCACCTCGCCTGCGATGGCGTGCGAGTCGACGGCGTCCAGCAGGATCACATCGACCTTGTCGTCGATCATCTTCTGCATCTGGCCGGACTGCTTCGCCGCGTCCGCGTTCGCGTTCTCGTACTCGACCTTGCCCTGCTTGGCGGTCAGGTCGGCGACCTTGCTCTTGATGATGGGGTAGTCGAACTTGTCGTAGCGCGTGTTGGTCTTCTCCGGCAGCAGCAGACCCACGGTGAGGTCGTTGCCCTTGGCCGGGCTCGCGCTCGTGCTGTCCCCCGTCGCGTTCAGGACGCCGCAGCCGGCCAGCGAGAGGGTCGCCGCGGAGGCGGCCACGGACAGGGCGATACGGCGCATACGAGGGCTCACTTCACGTGTGTTTCGGACGTGGGTGCTGCTATAGGACCCAGGTGTCTGAAAAGACAACGCGGAGCCGACAGCCGGCGTCAAGAAGCCTTGCTTAACGAGTGGGCAACACTACGCGCCGTCCAACATGTGAAAGCAATGGGGAAACCTCTCCAAACACCCTTTACGGACCGTCCATCCAAGGGGAGTTCACGAGGCGGCAAAGAATGGGTTGTGCCCTCGCCGCGCCCACCGGGTCCGTGACCGGAGCCGCCGGGTCCGGGAACGGCGAAGGGCCCGCGGACGGAATGCGTCCGCGGGCCCTTCGCCGCGCGTGGTACCGCGA
>NZ_MUNF01000366.1 GCF_002154555.1 Streptomyces murinus | reverse complement strand
AACATTCAACCAGCAATGGTTGTTCGTGGTTTCAGAACCAACACAGTGGACGCGAGCAACTGAGGACAAGCCCTCGGCCTATTAGTACCGGTCACCTCCACCAGTTACCTGGCTTCCAGATCCGGCCTATCAACCCAGTCGTCTACTGGGAGCCTTACCCCATCAAGTGGGTGGGAGTCCTCATCTCGAAGCAGGCTTCCCGCTTAGATGCTTTCAGCGGTTATCCCTCCCGAACGTAGCCAACCAGCCATGCCCTTGGCAGAACAACTGGCACACCAGAGGTTCGTCCGTCCCGGTCCTCTCGTACTAGGGACAGCCCTTCTCAAGACTCCTACGCGCACAGCGGATAGGGACCGAACTGTCTCACGACGTTCTAAACCCAGCTCGCGTACCGCTTTAATGGGCGAACAGCCCAACCCTTGGGACCGACTCCAGCCCCAGGATGCGACGAGCCGACATCGAGGTGCCAAACCATCCCGTCGATATGGACTCTTGGGGAAGATCAGCCTGTTATCCCCGGGGTACCTTTTATCCGTTGAGCGACGGCGCTTCCACAAGCCACCGCCGGATCACTAGTCCCGACTTTCGTCCCTGCTCGACCCGTCGGTCTCACAGTCAAGCTCCCTTGTGCACTTACACTCAACACCTGATTACCAACCAGGCTGAGGGAACCTTTGGGCGCCTCCGTTACCCTTTAGGAGGCAACCGCCCCAGTTAAACTACCCATCAGACACTGTCCCTGATCCGGATCACGGACCCAGGTTAGACATCCAGCACGACCAGACTGGTATTTCAACGACGACTCCACCCACACTGGCGTATGAGCTTCAAAGTCTCCCAGCTATCCTACACAAGCCGAACCGAACACCAATATCAAACTGTAGTAAAGGTCCCGGGGTCTTTCCGTCCTGCTGCGCGAAACGAGCATCTTTACTCGTAGTGCAATTTCACCGGGCCTATGGTTGAGACAGTCGAGAAGTCGTTACGCCATTCGTGCAGGTCGGAACTTACCCGACAAGGAATTTCGCTACCTTAGGATGGTTATAGTTACCACCGCCGTTTACTGGCGCTTAAGTTCTCAGCTTCGCCCCACCGAAATGGAGCTAACCGGTCCCCTTAACGTTCCAGCACCGGGCAGGCGTCAGTCCGTATACATCGCCTTACGGCTTCGCACGGACCTGTGTTTTTAGTAAACAGTCGCTTCTCGCTGGTCTCTGCGGCCACCCCCAGCTCAGACCGTAAAGGTCATCACCGAGTGTGGCCCCCCTTCTCCCGAAGTTACGGGGGCATTTTGCCGAGTTCCTTAACCATAGTTCACCCGAACGCCTCGGTATTCTCTACCTGACCACCTGAGTCGGTTTAGGGTACGGGCCGCCATGAAACTCGCTAGAGGCTTTTCTCGACAGCATAGGATCATCCACTTCACCACAATCGGCTCGGCATCAGGTCTCAGCCTTATATGAGAGGCGGATTTACCTACACACCGTCCTACACCCTTACCCCGGGACAACCACCGCCCGGGATGGACTACCTTCCTGCGTCACCCCATCACTCACCTACTAACCGCTCGGTTCAGCGGCTCCACCACTCCCCTCAACTCCGAAGAGATCAGGGCGGCTTCACGGCCTTAGCATCACGATGCTCGATGTTTGACGCTTCACAGCGGGTACCGGAATATCAACCGGTTATCCATCGACTACGCCTGTCGGCCTCGCCTTAGGTCCCGACTTACCCTGGGCAGATCAGCTTGACCCAGGAACCCTTAGTCAATCGGCGCACACGTTTCTCACGTGTGTATCGCTACTCATGCCTGCATTCTCACTCGTCAACCGTCCACAACTACCTTCCGGTGCTGCTTCACCCGGCAGACGACGCTCCCCTACCCATCACAGCACCCGTTGGGGCTATTGCTGCAATGACACGACTTCGGCGGTACGCTTGAGCCCCGCTACATTGTCGGCGCGGAATCACTAGACCAGTGAGCTATTACGCACTCTTTCAAGGGTGGCTGCTTCTAAGCCAACCTCCTGGTTGTCTGTGCGACTCCACATCCTTTCCCACTTAGCGTACGCTTAGGGGCCTTAGTCGATGCTCTGGGCTGTTTCCCTCTCGACCATGGAGCTTATCCCCCACAGTCTCACTGCCGCGCTCTCACTTACCGGCATTCGGAGTTTGGCTAAGGTCAGTAACCCGGTAGGGCCCATCGCCTATCCAGTGCTCTACCTCCGGCAAGAAACACACGACGCTGCACCTAAATGCATTTCGGGGAGAACCAGCTATCACGGAGTTTGATTGGCCTTTCACCCCTAACCACAGGTCATCCCCCAGGTTTTCAACCCTGGTGGGTTCGGTCCTCCACGAAGTCTTACCTCCGCTTCAACCTGCCCATGGCTAGATCACTCCGCTTCGGGTCTTGAGCGTGCTACTGAATCGCCCTGTTCGGACTCGCTTTCGCTACGGCTTCCCCACACGGGTTAACCTCGCAACACACCGCAAACTCGCAGGCTCATTCTTCAAAAGGCACGCAGTCACGAGATGCAGCAAGCTGCATCCGACGCTCCCACGGCTTGTAGGCACACGGTTTCAGGTACTATTTCACTCCCCTCCCGGGGTACTTTTCACCATTCCCTCACGGTACTATCCGCTATCGGTCACCAGGGAATATTTAGGCTTAGCGGGTGGTCCCGCCAGATTCACACGGGATTTCTCGGGCCCCGTGCTACTTGGGTGTCTCTCAAGCAAGCCGCTGACATTTCGACTACGGGGGTCTTACCCTCTACGCCGGACCTTTCGCATGTCCTTCGTCTACATCAACGGTTTCTAACTCGCCCTACGGCCGGCAGACCGGAGAAGAGAGATCCCACAACCCCGCACACGCAACCCCTGCCGGGTCTCACACGCATACGGTTTGGCCTCATCCGGTTTCGCTCGCCACTACTCCCGGAATCACGGTTGTTTTCTCTTCCTGAGGGTACTGAGATGTTTCACTTCCCCTCGTTCCCTCCACACTGCCTATGTGTTCAGCAGCGGGTGACAGCCCATGACGACTGCCGGGTTTCCCCATTCGGAAACCCCCGGATCAAAGCCTGGTTGACGACTCCCCGGGGACTATCGTGGCCTCCCACGTCCTTCATCGGTTCCTGGTGCCAAGGCATCCACCGTGCGCCCTTAAAAACTTGGCCACAGATGCTCGCGTCCACTGTGCAGTTCTCAAACAACGACCAGCCACCCATCACCCCACCAACCGAAACTGGTGAGTGCACTGGGGCCGGCGACTGAAGGAAGATCATTCCCTCAGACACCCAACAGCGTGCCCGACACCCCTCGCTGACAAGATCCGCGTTCCACGCCGAAGCAGTACTGGCGTTCTCATCATCCGAAGTGTGCCGAGTAGTCAACGTTCCACCCATGAGCAACCAGCATCAGACATTCGCTGATGTACTGGCCTCTGACCGAGCGAACTCGGTAAGAAGTGCTCCTTAGAAAGGAGGTGATCCAGCCGCACCTTCCGGTACGGCTACCTTGTTACGACTTCGTCCCAATCGCTGGTCCCACCTTCGACAGCTCCCTCCCACAAGGGGTTGGGCCACCGGCTTCGGGTGTTACCGACTTTCGTGACGTGACGGGCGGTGTGTACAAGGCCCGGGAACGTATTCACCGCAGCAATGCTGATCTGCGATTACTAGCGACTCCGACTTCATGGGGTCGAGTTGCAGACCCCAATCCGAACTGAGACCGGCTTTTTGAGATTCGCTCCACCTCACGGTATCGCAGCTCATTGTACCGGCCATTGTAGCACGTGTGCAGCCCAAGACATAAGGGGCATGATGACTTGACGTCGTCCCCACCTTCCTCCGAGTTGACCCCGGCGGTCTCCCGTGAGTCCCCAGCACCACAAGGGCCTGCTGGCAACACGGGACAAGGGTTGCGCTCGTTGCGGGACTTAACCCAACATCTCACGACACGAGCTGACGACAGCCATGCACCACCTGTACACCGACCACAAGGGGGGCACTATCTCTAATGCTTTCCGGTGTATGTCAAGCCTTGGTAAGGTTCTTCGCGTTGCGTCGAATTAAGCCACATGCTCCGCCGCTTGTGCGGGCCCCCGTCAATTCCTTTGAGTTTTAGCCTTGCGGCCGTACTCCCCAGGCGGGGAACTTAATGCGTTAGCTGCGGCACCGACGACGTGGAATGTCGCCAACACCTAGTTCCCACCGTTTACGGCGTGGACTACCAGGGTATCTAATCCTGTTCGCTCCCCACGCTTTCGCTCCTCAGCGTCAGTAATGGCCCAGAGATCCGCCTTCGCCACCGGTGTTCCTCCTGATATCTGCGCATTTCACCGCTACACCAGGAATTCCGATCTCCCCTACCACACTCTAGCTAGCCCGTATCGACTGCAGACTCGGGGTTAAGCCCCGAGCTTTCACAATCGACGTGACAAGCCGCCTACGAGCTCTTTACGCCCAATAATTCCGGACAACGCTTGCGCCCTACGTATTACCGCGGCTGCTGGCACGTAGTTAGCCGGCGCTTCTTCTGCAGGTACCGTCACTTTCGCTTCTTCCCTGCTGAAAGAGGTTTACAACCCGAAGGCCGTCATCCCTCACGCGGCGTCGCTGCATCAGGCTTTCGCCCATTGTGCAATATTCCCCACTGCTGCCTCCCGTAGGAGTCTGGGCCGTGTCTCAGTCCCAGTGTGGCCGGTCGCCCTCTCAGGCCGGCTACCCGTCGTCGCCTTGGTGAGCCATTACCTCACCAACAAGCTGATAGGCCGCGGGCTCATCCTGCACCGCCGGAGCTTTACACCATCAAGGATGCCCAAGATGGTCATATCCGGTATTAGACCCCGTTTCCAGGGCTTGTCCCAGAGTGCAGGGCAGATTGCCCACGTGTTACTCACCCGTTCGCCACTAATCCACCCCGAAGGGCTTCATCGTTCGACTTGCATGTGTTAAGCACGCCGCCAGCGTTCGTCCTGAGCCAGGATCAAACTCTCCGTGAATGTTTACCGGTAATCCGGTGCACATCCGAAGAGCGGAACAGTCGGAGGAATAGTCCGACCGTTCACAGCGTCCTCGCTGTGTTTATTTCAAAGGAACCACGTCCCGGTCGTGATGACCGGAGACGGGGTATCAACATATCTGGCGTTGACTTTTGGCACGCTGTTGAGTTCTCAAGGAACGGTCGCTTCCTTTGTACTCACCCTCTCGGGCTTTCCTCCGGGCTTCCCTTCGGTGTTTCCGACTCTATCAGATCCTTTCGGCTCCGATTTCCTCGGTGC
>NZ_MUNF01000365.1 GCF_002154555.1 Streptomyces murinus | reverse complement strand
CCCCGCCATCCGCTCCGCCCGACCCGAACAGCGAGGGACAGTACCGCAGATGACCACCACCGACGCGCGGACCTCAGGACGCAAACCAGCCCAGCTCGTGGACATGAACTGGGATCCGATCACCCGGATCATCGGCAACCTGGGCATCTACACGAAGATCGACTTCGCCAACCGTGAGGTCGTGGAGTGCCACAGCACCTCGTCGCTGTTCCGCGGCTACTCGGTGTTCATGAAGGGCAAGGACCCGCGAGACGCCGGGTTCATCACCTCACGGATCTGCGGCATCTGCGGCGACAACCACACCACCTGCTCCAACTACGCCCAGCAGATGGCCTACGGCGTCAAGCCGCCGAAGCTGGCCGAGCACATCACCAACCTCGGCGAGGCGGCGGAGTACATCTTCGACCACACGATCTTCCAGGACAACCTGGTCTTCGTGGACTTCTGCGAGGCGATGGTCAAGGCCACCAACCCCGGGGTGCTGGCCCGCGCCGAGCGCACCGACGCGCCCCGCGGGGATGTGCACGGCTACCGCACCATCGCCGAGATCATGAAGGCCTTCAACCCCTTCGAGGGCGAGGTCTACAAGGAGGCGCTGAAGGTCAGCCGGATCACCCGGGAGATGTTCTGCCTGATGGAGGGGCGCCATGTGCACCCCTCCACGCTCTACCCGGGCGGCGTCGGCACGATGCCGCAGCCGAGCGTCTTCACCGACTACCTCAGCCGCCTGATGCGCGTCATCGACTTCGTGAAGAAGGCGGTGGCGATGAACGACGACGTCTTCGACTTCTTCTACGAGGCGCTGCCGGGCTACGAGGAGGTCGGCAAGCGCCGTGTCCTGCTGGGCTGTTGGGGCGCCTTCCAGAACCCGGACGTGGTCGACTACCGCTACGCCACCATGAACGAGTGGGGCAAGGCGATGTACGTCACCCCGGGCATCGTGGTGGACGGCAAGCTGGTCACCAACAACCTGATCGACATCAACCTCGGGCTGCGCATCATGCTGGGCAGCTCCTTCTACGAGGACTGGGTGAACGAGGACCCGTTCGTCACCCACGACCCGCTGGGCAACCCCGTCGACATGCGCCACCCCTGGAACCAGACCACGGTGCCGGTGCCGCAGAAGCGGGACTTCGAGGGCAACTACAGCTGGGTGATGAGCCCGCGCTGGTACCACCCGGACACCGGTGAGCACCTCGCCCTGGACACCGGCGGCGGCCCGCTCGCCCGGCTCTGGTCGACCGCGCTGAGCGGCCTGGTGGACACGCCGTACGTGAAGGCGACCGGGGGCGGCATCCGCATCACCCTGCCCAAGGGCGAGAAACTGCCGGAGACCACCCTGGAGTGGCGCATCCCGAAGTGGAGCAACACCCTCGAACGCGACCGCGCCCGGCCGTACTTCATCGCCTACGCCGCCGCCATGGCCCTCCAGTTCCTGGAGGAGGCCATGGGGATGCTCCAGAGCGGCGACACCAAGGTCTTCGAGAACTTCGAGGTGCCGGACGAGTCGATCGGCTGCGGCTTCCACGAGGCGGTGCGCGGGGTCCTCTCGCACCACCTGGTGATCCGGGACAAGAAGATCGCCAACTACCACCCGTACCCGCCGACCCCGTGGAACGCCAGCCCCCGCGACATCTACGGCACGCCCGGCCCCTACGAGGACGCGGTCATGGGCCAGCCGATCTTCGAGGAGAACGGGCCCGACGACTTCAAGGGCGTCGACATCATGCGCACGGTGCGCAGCTTCGACCCCTGTCTGCCGTGCGGCGTCCATATGTACATGGGCAAGGGCAAGACCCTGAGCACCGTGCACTCGCCGACGTACGGGGCCAACCATGGCTGATCCGGCCGGACGCCTGGCGGATCCGGCGGTGGAGGCCCGCCTCGCCCGGCTCGACGAGGTGCTTGCGGGCCTTGAGCACACGCCCGGTCCGGCCCTGGAGGCGGTACGGCTGCTGACCGAGGTCTACGGCGAGGCCCTCGCCCGGGTCCTGGACGGCGCCGACGAGCGGCTGGGCGCGCGGCTGGCCGGTGACGAGCTGGTCGGGCACCTCATGGTGCTGCACGGCGTGCACCCGCAGCCGCTGGCCGAGCGGGCCGAGCGTGCCATGGAGCGGCTGCGGCCGGCGGTGCGCGAGCGCGGCGGCGACCTGACGTGGGCCGGGGTCGAGGGCGAGGTCGCCCGGGTGCGGCTCGACTCCGGCTCCAAGGGCGGCTGCGGTGGTGGCTGCGGGGGCGGCTCCGCGGACATCACCGCGGCGGTCCGGGAGGCCGTACTGGCGGTGGCCCCGGAGCTTTCCGACGTGGAGATCGTGCCGGACGGCGAGGAGCGCAAGGCCGCCCCCGCCTTCGTACCGCTGAACACGATCAAGCGCCGGTCCGTGCCGCAGGAGGCGGGGTGAGCGTGGAGGGGGCACTCGCCCGGGTCATCCGCTCCGCCGCCGACCGCGCGGCCACGGCCGACGCGGAGAGCTGCGAGCTGTGCGCGGCCCGGGTCGCGGACGAGCACGCCCATCTGTACGACACCGGGGCCGCCGAGGTGCGCTGTGTGTGCGGCCCCTGCTCGGTGCTGTTCGCGGACGGCGCGGCGGGCGAGGGCCGCTACCGCCTTGTGCCCCGGCGCCGGCTGCGGCTCCCGCCGGTCGACACCGCGGTGCTGGGCGTCCCGGTGGGGCTGGTGTTCTTCGTGCCGCGCTCCGACGGGGCGGTCACGGCGCAGGGGCCGAGCCCGGCCGGGGCGATGCGCTGGGAGGTGGACGCGGACGCCTGGCGGCGACTGGCCGCCGAGGTCCCGCAGGTGGCGTCCATGACCCCGGACGTGGAGGCGCTGCTGGTCAACACCGTGCGGGGGCTCACGGAGCACTGGATCGTGCCGGTCGACGACTGTTTCCGGATGACCGCGCTGGTCCGCCGCGAGTGGCAGGGCCTCTCCGGTGGCGGGCAGGTCTGGGCCGCCGTAGAACAGTTCTTCAGGGACCTCACCGAACGGTCGTAGTCGTACGGCCTGGAAGGAGAGCGGACATGGGCACCATCCGAGTGGGCCGCCCCGAGGCGAAGCCCGACACCCCGAGCCATGTTCCCGGGCTGCACCAGGGCAACAAGGGCCCGTACCAGGAGCAGACCGGACACCACCGGGACGGCAGCTCCGACGCGCGCCGCTCCACCGGTATCCACTGGAAGCGGCATGACGCCCTGGGCGAGAGCATGCCGAACATCTCGCCCGGCTGAGAGAACGGAAAGTGACCGCCATGAGCGATTGCAGAAGCAGAAGGCGCACGCGATCGGGGATGTCCGGACGGCAGCTGCTGCTGCTCCAGGCCGCGCTGGTCGGCGGCGTGATCACCGCGCTGGTGATCAAGGAGTTCCCCGGGATCATCCGGGAGCTGCGGATCTTCCGGATGACCGGCGGTCCGGGCGCGAACCGGCGCTACCCCTGAGACGGCCGTGCACGAACTGTCGATCGCGTCGGCGATCGTGGAACAGGCCGAGGAGATCGCCCGCGCGGACGGTGCGGACCGGGTGTCCGCGGTGACCGTCCGGGTCGGCGAGCTGTCCGGGGTGGTGCCCGACGCGCTGGACTTCGCCTTCGAGGTGGCCCGCGACGGTACGGCGCTCGCGGACGCCCGGCTCGTGGTGGAGCCGGTGCCCGCGCTGGCGTGGTGCGACGGGTGCGCCGAGGAGTTCGCGGTGGGCATACCGCCGTTCTTCTGGTGCCCGCGCTGCGACCGCCCCTCCCAGGAGCTGCGCAGCGGGCGCGAGTTGGAGATCACGGGTGTCGACACGTAGGAAGCGTCAAGGGAAAAGCCCGGTCCCCGCCGAGGACGGCGGGGACCGGGCTTTTCCGTGGCGCTTGCGGTCCCGGTCAGCAGATCCGGGGCAGCTGCTCGCCCAGCGGCAGGTCCACGACCCGGGTGCCGCCGAGGCCGGTGGCGACGACGACCATGCCCGGGTGGTCGGCCACGCACTCGCCGATCAGCGCCGCGCCGGTGCCCTGCGGATGGGCGTGCATGGCGGCGAGCACCGCCTCGGCGTGCTCGGGGGGTACGAAGGCCACGAGCCGGCCCTCGTTGGCGACGTACAGCGGGTCGAGGCCAAGGAAGCCGCAGGCGTTGGCGACCTCCTCCGGGACCGGGACGGCCCTCTCGCGCAGCAGGACGCCGGTGCCGGAGGCGCGGGCGATCTCGTTCAGGGAGGCGCCGAGCCCGCCCCGGGTGGGGTCGCGCAGGACGTGCAGGTCCTTGGTGACCTCCAGCATGGCCGCGACCAGACCGGCCAGCGGCGCGGTGTCGGAGACGATCTCGACACCGAACTCCAGGCCCTCGCGCACGCTCATCACGGCCACGCCGTGCTGTCCGATCGGCCCGCTGACGATGACGGCGTCGCCGGGCCGGGCGCGCTGCGGGCGGATGTCGACGCCGTCGGGGACCAGGCCGACGCCCGCCGTGGTGACGTAGACGCCGTCGCCGTGCCCGGACTCGACCACCTTGGTGTCGCCGGTGGCCACCGTGACGTCCGCGGCCCGGGCGGCGGCGCCGATGGCGCGCGCGATCCGCCCGACCACCTCCAGTTCCACGCCCTCCTCCAGGACGAAGGCGGTGGAGAGGTAGGCGGGCCGGGCGCCGCTCATCGCGAGGTCGTTGACGGTGCCGTTGACGGCGAGGTCGCCGAGGCTGCCGCCGGGGAAGAACAGGGGCCGTACGACGTAGGAGTCGGTGGAGAAGGCGAGCCGGGCGCCGCCGAGGTCGAACACGGCGGAGTCGGTGAGGGCGGCGAGCACAGGGTTGCCGTAGGCCGGGGCGAAGACCTGCTCGATCAGCTCGGCGGAGAGGGCACCGCCGCCGCCGTGGCCCATGACGACCACCGGCTGGTCGTGCAGCGGGGCGGGGCAGGTCCAGTTCGCCGGGTCGACGGCGGACTCGGGGGTGGCGGTCGCGGTGGCGGGGGTGGCGAGGTCAGCCAACGGGGTTCATCTCCTCCCGCGGGATCCGCGATCCCTGCGGTGCCGGGGTGTTCATGCGGCGGTAGAGGTAGTAGGCGGCGCAGGCGCCCTCGCTGGAGACCATGGTGGCGCCGAGCGGGGTGCGCGGGGTGCAGGCCGTGCCGAACGCCTCGCACTCGGTCGGCTTGATCAGGCCCTGGAGGACCTCGCCGGCCCGGCACACGGCCGGTTCCTCGGTGCGGATGTCCAGGACGTCGAAGCGGTGCTCGGCGTCGTGGTCGCGGAAGGCGTCGGTCAGCCGCCAGCCGCTGGCCGGGATCCGGCCGATGCCGCGCCAGTTGCGGTCGGTGACCTCGAAGACCTCCTCCAGCATGCGCAGGGCGGCCGGGTTGCCCTGCTCGCGCACGGCCCGCGGATAGGCGTTCTCCACCCGGTGCTCGCCCCGCTCCAGCTGGTGCACGGCGCGCCGGATGCCCTCCAGGATGTCGAGGGGTTCGAAGCCGGTGACGACGAGGGGGACGCGGTGCTTCGCGGCGAGGTCCGGGTACTCGGCGGTGCCCATCACGCTGCACACATGCCCGGCGGCGAGGAAGCCCTGTACCCGGCAGCTGGGCGCGGTCATGATCGCCTCGATGGCCGGGGGGACCCGGACATGCGAGACCAGCAGGCTGAAGTTGCCAAGGCCCAGGCGGCGGGCCTGGTGGACGGCCATGGCGTTGGCGGGGGCGGTGGTCTCGAAGCCGATGGCGAAGAACACCACCTCGCGGTCGGGGTTCTTGCGGGCGAGTTCGAGCGCGTCCAGCGGGGAGTAGACCACGCGTACGTCGCCGCCCTCGCCCTTGACCCGGAACAGGTCGCGGTCGGTGCCGGGCACCCGCAGCATGTCCCCGAAGGAGCAGAAGATCACCTCGGGCCGGGCGGCGATGGCCAGGGCCTTGTCGATGACGTCCAGCGGGGTGACGCACACCGGGCAGCCGGGGCCATGGATCAACTCGACCTCTTCAGGCAGGAGTTGGTCGATGCCGTGCCGGATGATCGAGTGCGTCTGGCCGCCGCAGACCTCCATCAGGGCCCAGGGGCGGGTGACCGTGGCGTGGATCTCGTCCAGCAGCCGGCGGGCGCGCTCGGGGTCGTTGAACTCCTCGATGTACTTCACCGGACCTCACTCTCGTTCTCCTGGCGGGCTGCCTGTTCCCACGCGTCGCCGAACTCCTCTTCCAGCAGCCCGAGTTGGTCGAACAGCTCCAGGGAGGCGCGGGCCGACTCCTCGTCGAGGCGCTGGAGCGCGAAGCCGACGTGCACGATCACGTACTCGCCGACCCGCACATCGGGCAGGTACTCCAGGCAGACCTGTTTACGGACGCCGCCGAAGTCGATCAGGCCGGTGAGGGGGTCGGCCTGGTGGTCGATGGACACGACCTTGCCGGGCACTGCCAGACACATGGCTCACTCCGTCTCGTGGTGGGGTGCGGTGGCCGCGACCATCAGCTGGCCGAGCGCCAACCCGCCGTCGTTCGGGGGGACTTCGCCGTGCCGCAGGACCGTGAAGCCGTCGGCGCGCAGCAGGGCCGTGCACTTCTCCTCCAGCAGGGCGTTGGCGAACACCCCGCCGGTGAGGGCGACCGTGTCGAGGCCGGTCGCGCCGCGGGCCCGGCGGCAGATCTCGGTGACGGCGCGGGCCACGCCCCGGTGGAAGCGGGCCGCGAGGACCGGGGCCGGGGTGCGGCGGCGCCGGTCGGCGAGCAGCGCCCGCAGCATCGGCGCGGGGTCGCAGGCGAGGGTGGCACCGCCGCCGAGCCCGAAGGGGTACGCCACCGCGTCCGCGTCCCGCGCTTCGAGGGCCGCGGCCTCCAGCTCCAGCGCGGCCTGTGCCTCGTATCCGGCGCGATGGCAGACTCCGGCGAGGGAGGCCACGGCGTCGAAGAGGCGGCCCATGCTGGAGGTGGGCGCACAGGCCACCTGGCGGTCCAACTGCTGCCGCAGAAGGTTGAGTTCGGACGGAGAGCAGGCGGTGACGCTGGGCAGTTCCGGCGCCCAGGGCAGGCCGGCGGCCCACAGCCGGGCCAGGGCCAGCCGGCAGGGGTTGGCCACGCCCGCGTCGCCGCCGGGCAGCGGGGCGGGGGTCAGATGGGCGAAGCGGCGGTAGCCGGTGTAGTCGGCGAGCAGGATCTCGCCGCCCCACACCGTGCCGTCGTCGCCGTATCCGGTGCCGTCGAAGGCGACGCCGATGACCGGGGTGGTGCCGTCGAGGCCGTGTTCGGCCATGGCGGAGGCGATATGGGCGTGGTGGTGCTGGACCAGCCGCAGCGGCAGCCGGGCGCCCGCGCGTCTGCGGGCCCAGCCGGTGGAGTGGTACCCGGGGTGCCGGTCGGCGGCGATCAGCCCGGGGGTGACCTTGGTCAGCCGGCTCAGCTGCCGTTCGGCCCGCCGGGCGGCGTCCAGCGTGGCCAGGTCGCCCATGTCGCCGATGTGCGGTCCGAACCAGGCGAGTTCGCCCTCGCCGAGGCAGGGCACGTTCTTCAGGTCGCCGCCGACCGCGAGCGCGGGCCGCACCGGGACCGGCAGCCGCAGCGGGCGCGGGACATAGCCGCGCGAGCGGCGCAGCACCTGTTCGGTGCCGTCGGGGCGGATCCGCAGCAGGGAGTCGTCGCAGGGCGCGGCGATGGGCCGGTCGTGGGCGAGCCAGGCGTCGGCGAGTCCCGCGAGCCGGGTGCGGGCCTCGGTGTCGTCGGTGACGATGGGTTCGCCGGAGCGGTTGCCGCTGGTCATGACCAGCGCCCGGGGTCCCGGTGGATCGCCGGGCAGCCCGAACAGCAGGGAGTGCACGGGGGTGTAGGGCAGCATGATCCCGAGGTGCGGGCTGCCCGGGCAGACCTGGTCGGCCAGCTCGCCCGCGGGGGTGCGGCGGCGGACCAGCACGATGGGGCGGCGGGGTCCGGTCAGCGCGGCGCGTTCGGCCGGGGTCAGCATCGCGAGGCGCTCGGCAACCGCGAGATCGGCGCACATCACGGCGAACGCCTTGCCGCCGCGCTCCTTGCGGTCGCGCAGTGTGGCGACGGCCGCCGGGTCGGTGGCGTCGCAGGCCAGGTGGTAGCCGCCGAGCCCCTTGACGGCGACGATCCGTCCGGCGGCGAGCAGTTCCCGTGCCCCCGCGAGCGCGTCCGCGTCCCGCGCCGGGCGGACGCCGGGGCCCGTCAGGGTGAGCCGGGGCCCGCAGTCGGGGCAGGCGACGGGCTGGGCGTGGAAGCGCCGGTCGGCGGGATCGCCGTACTCCCGGGCGCAGTCGGGGCACATCGGGAAGCCGGCCATGGTGGTCGCCACCCGGTCGTAGGGCATGCCGGTGGCGATGGTGAAGCGGGGGCCGCAGTGGGTGCAGGTGACGAACGGGTGCCGGTGTCTGCGGTCTTCCGGGTCGGCGAGTTCGCGCAGGCAGTCGGCGCAGGTCGCGGTGTCGGGCGGGAGCTGGGTGCGGCCGCCCGCCCGTTCGGTGGAGCGGATCGCGAAGGGTCCGGCGGCGCCCGTGGCGGGCAGCTCCTCGTGGGCGACCCGGGTCACCGTGGCCAGCGGCGGGGGCCGGTGGGCCAGCAGTTCGCAGAACCGGGCCACCTCCGCCGCCGGGCCCTCGACCTCGATCAGTACGCCGTCACCGGTGTTCCCGACGAACCCGGCCAGGCCCGTCTCGGCCGCCAGACGGTGCACATACGGCCGAAAGCCCACCCCCTGCACGGTGCCGTGCACGGTGAGCCGGCGGCGGACCGGGCCGGTCGCGGGAGCGGTCATGCGACAGGCGCGGACTCGGTGTGCTGGTGGGGGTGTTCGTGCGCGTGGTGGTGTCCGTGCGCGTGATCGTGCCCGTGCGCGTGGTCGTGTCCGTGCGGCTGCGGGGCGAGCGGCGGCCGGTGCGCGGGGGCGCCGTCGCGGGCGGCGAGGGCGCGGTCGAGGACGGTGCCGACGCCGTCGCCGGTGCGGGCGCAGGACCGTACGATCTCCACCCCGGGGTTGACCCGCTGGACATTCGCGCGGAACGTGCTCTCGTCGAATCCCGCGGCCTCGGCGAGGTCGGTCTTGGTGATGACGACGACATGGGCGGAGCCGAACGCGGTCGGGTACTTCAGCGGTTTGTCCTCGCCCTCGGTGACCGCCATCAGCACGATCCGCAGGTTCTCGCCGAGGTCGTAGGAGGCCGGGCAGACCAGGTTGCCGACGTTCTCCACGAAGAGCACCGAGGTGTCCTCGGGCAGCCAGCCCGCGAGCCGTTCGCGCACCTGGCGGGCCTCCAGGTGGCAGAGCCCGTCGGTGAGGACCTGCTGGACGGGGGCGCCGGAGCGGGCGAGCCGGGTGGCGTCGTTCTCGGTGGCCAGGTCGGCGGTGAGCGCGGCCACGGGCACGCCCCGCGCCACCGCGTCGGCGAGCATCCGGCCGAGCAGTTCGGTCTTGCCGCTCCCCGGGCTGGACAGCAGGTTGACGACGGCCACCCCCTGTTCCGCCAGTTCCTCGCGCAGGCGCGCGGCGAGGTCGTCGTTCTTCGCCAGGACGGCCTGTCGGATGTCGTCGGACCGGCACATGGGCGCTGCTCCTCGGGTTCGGCGGCTGGGCCCCGGGCCGCGTCCCGCGCGGCCCGGGTGTCATCGATCTTCGGCCGTCGCGGGCGTGTGGGCGGGCAGCGCAGCCGGGTGCGGCGGGCCGTTTTCCATCGAGCGGCCCAATGCGGCGGCCGGTGCGGCCGGGTCGGCCAGCAGCAGCGGGACGAGCGCGTGCAGCGCGGTGACGGCGGGTGCGACGGCGGCGCGTACGGCCGCGCTGAGCCCGGGCAGGATGTCCTCGTCCCCGGCGGGCAGCACCTCCGGCTCGCAGGCCAGCACCAGCACCCGGGGCAGCGGCTCCTCGCCCAGGTGGGTGGCCAGGGCCAGCACCTTCGCCGGATCCATGCCGTGCGCCTCCGGCGGGACGGTGCCGTCGGGGGGTTCGGCCTCGATCAGGGACAGCGTCCCGGGCCGCTGCCCGCGCCGGGCGGCGTCCACGAGTACGGCGGTGGCGCAGCCGCCGAGCAGGTCGTAGGCGAGGTCGAGGCCGCGGATGCCGTAGTCGCGCACCCGCACCTGCGTGGGCAGGGGGCGCTGTTCGAGGGCGCGGATCACCTCGGGCCCGAAGGCGTCGTCGGCGAGGAAGATGTTGCCGACACCGGCGACCAGGAGGGGGGCGGTCATCGGGGGGCTCCGGCTT
>NZ_MUNF01000364.1 GCF_002154555.1 Streptomyces murinus | reverse complement strand
TCGGCCGTGCCCGAGGTGGCCACCGCCAGCTCACTCGCCCCCGCCGTCGACACCACCGCGATCAGCCCGCCCGGCCGCAGGGGGTCCGCGATCCCCACCCGCCAGGGCCGCCCCGGCTCCGGCGCGCCCAGCGACTGCACATCGCCGCCGCCGTTGACGCTGACCCCCCTCACCCCGGCCACCTCGGGCACGGCCGAGCGGGGCGCGCACATCACGGACCCGGGCACCGGGCGGCCCGCGGTCACCGACCTGGTGGCGGTGACCGTGGTGGCACCCCGTCTGACCTGGGCGGACTGCTGGGCCACGGCCGCGTTCGCACGGGGGTCGCGGGCGGGCCTCGGATGGCTGGAGTCGCTGCCGGACACCGAGGCGCTGCTGCTCACGGTGGACGGCGAGGTGCTCCACACCGCGGGACTGGCCGCGCACATAGCGTGAAAAAGGGGTTGAAAGGGAAATTTTTTCGCCGAAGAGCCATCCCTGTGCCGCCCTCGGCCGTATCCCCTGTGCAGCAAATTTTCCAGGAGGAACACCATGGCTATCTTCAGCAGTCTGCTGCCCAAGGGCGGCGGCCACGGCCGGGGTCACGGCCGTGACCACGACGACGACCGCTTCGACGCCTTCGACCGCTTCGACCGTCACGGACACCGGCACGGCGACCGCCACGGTCATGGCCACGACCACGGCCGCGGTCACGGCGGCCGAGGCCACGGGCGCGGCGGCCACGGCGGCTACTGACCGACCACCACAGGCTGAGCGGACCGGGGCCCGGAGGACCCGGTCCGCCCGGCCGCTGTCCGAGGAACGCATCCCATGGCGCAAGTCCTGCGGCGGCTGCTGTCCTGGGGAGACCCCGACGGCTCCTCCTCCGACATCCCCGAGGCATCCGGCGATGTCGTCGCGGCCGCGCCCGCCGTCTCACCGCGCGCGGTCTTCCGCCGGTTCTGGCCCTACACCCGCGGCAACCGGCGCTGGCTCGCCCCGCTGCTGCTGCTCAGCCTGACCGGACCGGTCATCGACGCCGGTGAGCTGTGGCTGTTCAAGAGCGTCGTGGACCAGGTGCTGGTCCCCCGGGACCTGCACCCCTTTCTGTGGATCGCCCCGGCCTACCTGGGGCTGATCCTGTGCTCCGGCGTCCTCGGCTTCGCCGACGAGATGACCTCCACCTGGGTCGGCGAACGCTTCCTGCTCTCGCTGCGCCGCGATGTCTTCCGGCATGTGCAGGGCCTGTCCCTCGGCTTCTTCGAACGCCGCCGGCTCGGCGATGTGCTCTCCCGCGTCACGGGTGATGTGGACGCGGTCGAGACCTTCCTGCTCTCGGGCGTGGCGGACGCCCTGTACTACGTGCTCCAACTGGCCGTCTTCGTCGGCCTGCTGTTCTATCTGAGCTGGGATCTGACCCTGCTCGCGCTGGTCATCGTGCCCTTGTTCTGGGGCGCGGCCCGGCACTTCTCGCGGCTGATCAAGGACGCCTCCCGGGAGCGCAGACGGCGCAGCGGTTCGCTCAGCGCGATCGCCGAGGAGGTGCTCGGCAATGTCGCGCTCGTGCAGGCGTACAACCGGCAGAGCTGGGAGGCGCGCCGGTTCGAACGGGAGAGCGTGGGGCGGTTCCGGGCGGTGATGGCCTCGACGCGGATCCGGTCCCTGTACGCCCCGCTGGTGGAGATCATCGAGGTGGCGGGCGGGCTCGCGGTGCTCGGCCTCGGCACCTGGAAGCTGTCGCAGGGCCAGCTCACCCTGGGCGGGCTGCTGGTCTTCCTGGCCCTGATCGGCAAGATGTACAGCCCCGTGCACGGCCTGTCCGGGCTCGGCACCACCTTCTACTCCGCCGCCGCCTCGGCCGAGCGGATCATCGAACTGCTGGACCAGCGGCCGCAGGTCACCGAGCGCCCCGGGGCCCGCTCACTCGGCCGGGCGCGCGGAGCGGTGGAGTTCGACGGCGTCTGGTTCCGCTACCCCGGCACCACCCCCTGGGCCCTCGCGGACGTGTCGTTCCGGGTGGCGCCCGGCGAGACGCTGGCGCTGGTCGGGGCGAGCGGCGCGGGCAAGTCCACCGCCGCGCGGCTCCAGTTGCGGTTCTACGACCCCGAGCGGGGCGCGGTCCGGCTCGACGGCACCGATCTGCGCGAACTGCGCCTGGCCGAGGTGCGCGAGAGCGTCGCGGTGGTGCTCCAGGAGACCCTGGTCTTCCACGGCACGGTGCGGGAGAACATCGCCTACGGCCGTCCGGAGGCGTCCGAGGCGGAGATCGTCGCGGCGGCGCGCGCGGCGGACGCGCACGAGTTCATCGAACGGCTCCCGGACGGCTACGACACCCTCGTCGGACAGCGTGGCCGCACCCTGTCCGGCGGCCAGTGCCAGCGGCTCGCGATCGCCCGCGCGATGGTCAGGGACGCGCCCGTGCTGCTGCTCGACGAGCCGACCACCGGGATCGACGCGAGCTCCGGCCGGCGGATCATGGAGCCGCTGCGCCGGCTGATGGCCGGGCGGACCACCATCGTCATCTCGCACAACCTGCTCACCGTGCGCGACGCCACCCGGATCGTGGTGCTGGACCGGGGCCGGGTCGTGGAGGACGGCGCCCACGGCGATCTGCTGGTGCGCGACGGGACGTACGCCCGGCTGCACCGGCTGAACACCGGCACCGTGCTGTCGTAGCGCTCACCGCCCCCGTGGCCGTCCACATCTCTGACCCTCATGTCTGCTGGGACGGCACATGCGTCTCCCGGGTCAGCACATGCCCGGTCTGGAGGTGGGCGCGGGCGAGGACCGTGCCGTCGGCGGAGGTCAGCCGGGCGCCGGAGACCGCGTCCGCGTCGACCGGCGCCTGGGCCCCCCAGTGGCCCTGCCCGTTGCGCACGGTGAAGTCGCCCACGCGTACGGTCGTGCCGTCGGAGCGCTCCAGCACACAGCTGACCCGGCCGCTGTACGCGCTGCCGTGCCCGGCCAGGTCGACGGACACGAAGATCCAGCCGGGGCTGCCGGGGTGGGCGTAGACCTCGCCGATGGGCGAGCCGTCGGCGGCCGAGTCCGCGGTCATGTCGCCGACCAGCATGGGCTCGGACTCCATGGTGTGCGGGGGCGAGGCGGTGACCGTCTCCACGGCGGTGCCGATGCCCCAGCCGGCGAACCCGGCGACCACCGCGAGCCCCGCCGCGGCCGCCCCGAGCCGGATCCGGGCCCGGCGCGCCCGCCCGCGCAGCACCGGGAACGCGGGGGCGCGGGCGGCGGTGCGCCCGTCCGCGGCCGCCTGCTGGGCGAGGCTGCGGGCCACCCGGGTCTCGAAGCCCAGCGGCGGCTCCTGGCAGGGCAGCAGGCCGATCAGCCGGTCGCCGACCAGGGTCAGCTGCCGGACGAACTCCCGGCAGTCCGCGCAGGTGTCCAGATGGGCGACCGCCTCCGCGCGCTCCCGCCCGGGCAGCACGCCCAGCGCCAGCTCGGCGCCGATCTCGCGCATTTTCTCGCAGTTCGCGTCACTGGACATGGCCGCCTCGCTCCGGAGCCGACAGTGTGGTGCGCAGTTTGCCCATCGCCGCTCTGATGCGGGTCTTGGCGGTGCCCAGCGGGATCTGTTCCGTGTCGGCGACCTGCTGGGCGGTCATTCCGTAGATACCGGCCATCATCAGGGCCCGCGCCTGTTCGCGGGGCAGCCGGGAGACCGCGGCCCGCAGCCGGGCGGAGGCCTCGTCGGCCAGCGCCCAGCGCTCGGGGGTCTCGGTGACGGTGCCGAGCAGGGCGTCGAGGTCCTCGGGGGCCACCGGCTCGGTGCGCCGGGCGCGTACCGCGTCGATGGCCAGGTTGTGCGCGATGGTGGTCAGCCAGGTGGTGACCGAACCACGGCGCGAGTCGTAGATCTGCGCGTGCCGCCACGCGCGTTCGAACGTCTGCTGCGCGACGTCCTCGGCGAGCTGACGGTCCCCGGTGACGGCCATGGCGACACCGAAGACCCGGTGCTGGAAACGTCGTACGAAGACGACGGCCAGCTCCTGGTCTCCGGTGGCCAGCCCGGACAGCAGAGCCTCGTCCGGGAGGCGACCCACGGGGAACCGCAAACCCGACACACCTCTTTATACGGCCGACGGCCACAGGGAGATTGCCGCTCCCATTCTCCGTCGCGGGGCGGGCACCCGCATGCCGGTCGGGTGCCCGGCTCAGTGGCCGTTCTGCGCGAGCTTGAGCAGATGGTCCGCGAGGGCCTGGCCGCCGGTCGGGTTGCGGCTGATCAGCAGCAGGGTGTCGTCACCGGCGATGGTGCCGAGGATGTCGTGGAGTTCGGCCTGGTCGATGGCCGAGGCGAGGAACTGGGCGGCCCCGGGCGGGGTGCGCAGCACCACCAGGTTGGCGGAGGCCTCCGCGGAGATCAGCAGCTCCTGGGACAGGCGCCGCATCCGCTCCTCCTTGGCGGACTCGCCGAGCGGTGCGCGCGGAGTGCGGAAGCCGCCCTCGCTGGGCACGGCGTAGATGAGATCGCCGTCGTTGTTGCGGATCTTGACCGCGTTCAGCTCGTCGAGGTCCCGGCTCAGCGTCGCCTGGGTGACGCTGAGCCCGTCGTCGGCGAGCAGCTTGGCCAGCTGGCTCTGCGAGCGCACCGGCTCCCGGTTGAGGATGTCCACGATCCGGCGGTGCCGTGCGGTGCGGGTCTGCGGCACGGCGGGCCCGGCACCTGTCTGTTGCTCGTGCTCCTGCGCCTGGCTCATCGTCGTCTCATTCTCCGGATCGTCCGTCCCCGCCTGCGTCGAGGATGCCGGGCAGCGCCTGGAGCAAGGCGCCCGCCTCGTCGTCGCGCAGGTTCAGCGGGGGCATGAGCCGTACGACGTCGGGGGCGGGGGCGTTCACCAGGAACCCGGCCTCCTGGGCCGCCTGCTGCACCTCGTGCGCGCGCGGCCCGGTGAGCACGATACCCAGGAGCAGGCCCGCACCCCGGACATGGCCGACCAGCGGGTGGCCCAGCGCCTCGATGCCCGCGCGCAGCTTCTCGCCCTGCCGCTTCACGTTCTCCAGCAGTCCCTCGCCCTCGATGGTGTCGAGGACGGCGAGGCCCGCGGCGCAGGCGACCGGGTTGCCGCCGAAGGTCGTACCGTGCTGGCCGGGCCCGAGCAGTTCGGCGGCGCGGCCGAAGGCGACGGTGGCGCCGAGCGGGAGGCCGCCGCCCAACTGCTTGGCGAGGGTGACCACATCGGGCAGCACCCCCTCGTGGGCCTGGTACGCGAACCAGGTGCCGGTGCGGCCGACGCCGGTCTGCACCTCGTCCAGGACCAGCAGGGCGCCGGTGGCGGCGGTGATGGCGCGGGCGGCCTTGAGATAGCCGGCCGGGGGCACGACCACGCCGTTCTCGCCCTGGATCGGCTCGATGATCACCAGGGCGGTCTCCTCGGTGACGGCCGCGGCCAGGGCCTGGGCGTCGCCGTAGGGGACGTGGGTGACATCGCCGGGCAGCGGCCGGAAGGGGTCCTGCTTGGCGGGCTGCCCGGTGAGCGCGAGGGCGCCCATCGTACGGCCGTGGAAACCGCCCTCGGTGGCGACGACATGGGTGCGCCCGGTGAGCCGGCCGATCTTGAAGGCGGCCTCGTTGGCCTCGGCGCCGGAGTTGCAGAAGAACACCCGGCCCTCGCGACCGAAGAGCTGGAGCAGCCGTTCGGCGAGCGCGATGGGCGGCTCGGCCATGAACAGGTTGGAGACATGGCCGAGGGAGGCGATCTGCTTGCTGACGGCGTCCACGATCGCCGGGTGGGCGTGGCCGAGCGCGTTGGTGGCGATGCCGCCGACGAAATCGGTGTACGCGCGGCCCTCGGCGTCCCACACGGTGGTGCCCGCGCCGCGCACCAGCGGCAGCCGGGGGGTGCCGTAGTTGTTCATGAGCGCGCCCTGCCAGCGCTGGGCCAGGTCCTGGTTGCCGGTCTGATGCCCCGTCACGGTGCGTCCCCTTCGGGCTCGTCGGGCACGACCATGGTGCCGATGCCCTCGTCGGTGAAGATCTCCAGCAGGATGGAGTGCTGTACCCGTCCGTCGATGACGCGGGCGGTGCGCACGCCGCCGCGCACCGCGTGCAGGCAGCCCTGCATCTTGGGCACCATGCCGGAGCTCAACTCCGGGAGCAGCTTCTCCAGTTGGGTGGCGGTGAGGCGGCTGATCACCTCGTCGGAGTGCGGCCAGTCCTCGTAGAGGCCCTCGACATCGGTGAGGACCATGAGAGTTTCGGCGCCAAGGGCCGCAGCGAGTGCCGCAGCCGCCGTATCAGCATTGACGTTGTAGACATGACCGTCGTCCTGACTGCGGGCGATGGAGGAGACGACCGGGATACGGCCGTCGGCGAGCAGGGCTTCGATGGCGCCGGTGTCGATCGCGGTGATCTCGCCGACGCGCCCGATGTCGACCAACTCCCCGTCGATCTCGGGCAGATGCTTGGTGGCGGTGATGGTGTGCGCGTCCTCGCCGGTGAGGCCGACGGCGAGCGGGCCGTGCCGGTTGAGCAGGCCGACCAGTTCGCGCTGCACCTGTCCGGCGAGCACCATCCGTACGACGTCCATGGCGTCCTCGGTGGTGACCCGCAGGCCGGCCTTGAACTCGCTGACGATGCCGTGCCGGTCGAGGGCGGCGCTGATCTGGGGGCCGCCGCCGTGCACCACGACCGGCTTGAGCCCGGCGTGCCGCAGGAAGACGACGTCCTGGGCGAAGGCGGCCTTCAGTTCCTCGTCCACCATGGCGTTGCCGCCGAACTTGATGACGACGGTCTTTCCGTGGTGCCGGGTCAGCCAGGGCAGCGCCTCCACGAGGATCTGCGCCTTGGGCAGGGCCGTGTGCTTACGGGTCGTGGTCATGAGGAGTAGGCGCTGTTCTCGTGGACGTAGTCGGCGGTCAGGTCGTTGGTCCAGATCGTCGCGGTCTCGGTGCCGGCGGCGAGGTCGGCCACGATGTGGACCTCGCGGTAACGCATGTCGACCAGGTCGCGGTCCTCGCCGACGGAGCCGTTCTTGCACACCCAGACGCCGTTGATGGCGACGTTGAGCTGGTCGGGCTCGAAGACGGCGCTCGTGGTGCCGATCGCGGACAGGACGCGGCCCCAGTTGGGGTCCTCGCCGTGGAGGGCGCACTTGAGGAGGTTGTTGCGGGCGATGGAGCGGCCCACCTCGACGGCGTCCGCCTCGCTGGCGGCGCCCACGACCTCGACCTTGATGTCCTTGCTCGCGCCCTCGGCGTCGCCGATGAGCTGGCGGCCGAGGTCGTCGCAGACCTGCCGTACGGCCTCGGCGAAGGCGTCGTACTCCGGGGTGATGCCGGAGGCGCCGGAGGAGAGCAGCAGCACGGTGTCGTTGGTGGACATGCAGCCGTCGGAGTCGACGCGGTCGAAGGTGACCTTGGTGGCGGCGCGCAGGGCCTGGTCCAGGGTGGCGTCGTCCACGTCGGCGTCGGTGGTGATCACGACCAGCATGGTGGCGAGGCCGGGGGCGAGCATGCCGGCGCCCTTGGCCATGCCGCCGACCGTCCAGCCGGCGCCGGTGGCGACCGAGGTCTTGTGCACGGTGTCGGTGGTCTTGATGGCGATGGCGGCCTTCTCGCCGCCGTGCTCGGACAGCTGGGCGGCGGCGGTGTCGATGCCGGGGAGCAGCTTGTCCATGGGCAGCAGGACGCCGATGAGGCCGGTGGAGCAGACGGCGACCTCGATGGCGCCGCGGCCGAGGGCCTCGCCCGCCTTCTCGGCCGTCGCATGGGTGTCCTGGAAGCCCTGGGGGCCCGTACAGGCGTTGGCGCCACCGGAGTTGAGGACCACGGCGGAGACCTGGCCGCTCTTCATCACCTGCTCGGACCACAGCACCGGCGCGGCCTTGACGCGGTTGGCGGTGAAGACGCCTGCGGCGGCACGGCGGGGCCCGTCGTTGACCACGAGGGCCAGGTCGGGGTTGCCGTTCTGCTTGATCCCGGCGGCGATACCGGCCGCCCGGAATCCCTTGGCTGCCGTGACGCTCACGGTGCGACTCCGATCGTGGAAAGCCCGGTGGTCTCGGCGAGACCCAGGGCGAGGTTCATGCTCTGGACGGCACCGCCGGCGGTGCCCTTGGTCAGGTTGTCGATGGCGCTGATCGCGATGATGCGGCCCGCGGCCGCGTCGTACGCGACCTGCACCTGAACGGCGTTGGAACCGTGGACGGCGGCCGTCGCGGGCCACTGCCCCTCGGGCAGCAGACGGACGAAGGGTTCATCGGCGTACGCCTTCTCGTACGCGGCGCGCACCGCCTCGGCGCCCACCCCGGGGGCGGCCTTCGCGCTGCACGTGGCGAGGATGCCGCGGGGCATCGGGGCGAGGGTCGGCGTGAAGGAGACGGTGACCGGCTCCCCCGCGACCGCGCCGAGGTTCTGGATCATCTCGGGGGTGTGCCGGTGGCCGCCGCCGACGCCGTACGGCGACATGCTGCCCATGACCTCGCTGCCCAGCAGATGCGGCTTGGGTGCCTTGCCGGCGCCGGAGGTGCCGGAGGCGGCGACGATCACGGCCTCGGGCTCGGCGATCCGCGCCGCGTACGCCGGGAAGAGGGCGAGGGTCGCGGCGGTGGGGTAGCAGCCGGGCACGGCGATCCGCCTGGTGCCGGTGAGCGCGGCGCGGGCGCCGGGCAGCTCGGGCAGGCCGTAGGGCCAGGTGCCGGCGTGCGGGGAGCCGTAGAACTTCTCCCAGTCGGCCGCGTCCTTCAGCCGGAAGTCGGCGCCCATGTCGATCACGAGCACATCCGGGCCGAGCTGTTCGGCGACGGCGGCGGACTGGCCGTGCGGCAGCGCGAGGAAGACCACGTCGTGGCCTGCGAGGCTCTCGGGCGTGGTCTCGGCCAGCACCCGGTCGGCCAGCGGCCACAGGTGCGGCTGGAGCGTCCCGAGCCGTTGCCCGGCGTTGGAGTTCCCGGTCAGGGCCCCGATCTCGACCTCGGGGTGCGCGAGGAGCAGCCGCAGGACCTCTCCGCCCGCGTATCCACTCGCTCCGGCAACCGCCGCACGTACCGCCATGTCCGTCCTCCTCTGGATGGCATGACTATACGCATCTCTGCACGTTTATGCAATGAGTTATGCGGAGGCAGGGGGCGGTCCGGCGCGGGCCGCTCCGGGCCGTGACCGAACAAGGACATCGTAGAGAACCGCCCGCAACTGGCTGCGAGACACAAATATTTCCGACCACCCGCAGTGCACTGCTTCTGGGGGAAACACCGTGAAGACCACGCGAATCACCGCTCTCGCCGCCATCGGCCTCGTCGCCGGCCTCTCGCTCACCGCCTGCGGCGACGACTCCGGGAAGGACACATCCGCGAAGGGCGCCGCGGCCTCGTCCACGCCCACGGATACGTCGTCCTCCTCACCCTCCTTTTCCGCCGACGGTGGCTCGGGCTCCGGTGGCTCGGCGGCCGGTCGGTCGGCGTCGTCCTCCGGCGGGAGCGGCACGGCCGGGGCCGGCAGTACGAGCGGTGGGACGACGACCAGCGGCAAGGTCACGTTCTGCAAAACGGCGGACCTGGCCATCGACGCCGTGAACGCCTCGCCCGACAAGGCGTCCGGCAGGATCGACGTCACCATGGTCAACCGGGGTGCGACCACCTGCTCGGCGACGGGCTTCCCGGGCGTCGACATCAAGGACGCCCACCACACCTCCAGCCCCATCGAGCGCGGCCCCGCCCAGCCGCGTGTCACCACCCTGAAGCCCGGTGACGCCGCCGTCCTCGACATCGCCTACGACATCGACCCCAGCGGCAAGAGCCTCACCTCCCCGACCGACCTCCTGGTCACACCCCCGAACGAGACCCACACCGTGACCCTGAAGTGGCCCACCGGCGCGGGGGCGATCAGGGGTGCCTACACCGACGTCCAGGTCTACCCGACGCACACGACGAAGTAGCCGCGACCGGTACGGGGGCGGCTACTTCGTCGTGTGCG
>NZ_MUNF01000363.1:666-25335 GCF_002154555.1 Streptomyces murinus | reverse complement strand
GCCCCGGACCATCCTTCTCGGTGCGACCCCGTCTCCTCCCCCAGGAGCAAGGAGCCCCGCACGATGTCCGCTCACCTGACCAGACCCGCCCTCGCCCTCGTCGCCTCCACCGTCGCCCTCGGCCTCGCGACCTCCCCCGCCCGGGCCGACCGGGGGCCGGTCGACCCCTCCACCTGGAAGCAGCTCGCGACGACGGTGTCGGCCACCGCGAAGTACCGGTCCGTCCCGCTCGCCGTGGCCGCCGGATACCGGCCCAACCCCTGCACCATGGACATGAACGACGGCATGGGCGCCATGGGGTACCACTACATCAACCCCGAGTACTACGGCTCCCTCGACCCGGCCAAGCCCGCCGCCCTGCTCTACGAGGACGACGGCAAGGGCGGCCGCAGGCTCACCGGGGTGGAGTGGATCGTGAAGGCCGGCAAGAGCACCGCGCGGCCCACGATGTTCGGCCGGAAGTTCGAGGGCCCGATCACGGCGCACCACAACTCGACCATCCCGACCCACTACTCGCTGCACGCCTGGCTCTACAAGAACAACCCCAGCGGCCTGTTCTACGAGTGGAACCCCGACGTGAAGTGCCCCTATCCGGGCGCCCCGGGCTGAGCCGTACGGCACCCCGCGCGCCACGGCGCGGCACGCCACGGCAGCGCGAAGGCCCCGGTTCCGAAAAGACGGAACCGGGGCCCTCCTCGCGCACGGTGCGGTGAGCGCGCTCAGCGCACGAACACGCTCGCCTGGTTCGCCAGGTTCAGGAAGTACTGCGGTGCCACCCCCAGCACCAGCGTGACCGCCACGCCGAGCCCGATCGCCAGCATCGTGAGCGGCGACGGCACGGCCACCGTCGGCCCCTCCGGCTTGGGCTCACTGAAGAACATCAGCACGATCACCCGGATGTAGAAGAACGCCGCGATCGCCGAGGAGATCACACCGATGACGACCAGCGGGGCCGCGCCTCCGGCCGCCGCCGCCTTGAACACGGCGAACTTCCCCGCGAAGCCGGAGGTCAGCGGGATACCGGCGAAGGCCAGCAGGAACACCGCGAAGACCGCCGCCACCAGCGGGGAACGCCGGCCGAGCCCGGCCCACTTGGACAGATGGGTCGCCTCGCCGCCCGCGTCCCGCACCAGCGTGACCACCGCGAAGGCGCCGATCGTCACGAACGAGTAGCCGGCCAGATAGAACAGAACCGACGACACGCCGTTCTTCGAGGTCGCGATGACACCCGCGAGGATGAATCCGGCGTGCGCGATGGACGAGTACGCCAGCAGCCGCTTGATGTCGGTCTGGGTGATCGCCACGATCGCGCCGCCCAGCATGGTGATGATCGCCACCGCCCACATCACCGGCCGCCAGTCCCAGCGCATCCCCGGCAGCACCACGTACAGCAGCCGCAGCAGCGCGCCGAACGCGGCCACCTTGGTCGCCGCCGCCATGAAGCCGGTCACTGGGGTGGGCGCGCCCTGGTAGACATCGGGCGTCCACATGTGGAACGGCACCGCACCCACCTTGAACAGCAGGCCCATCACCAGCAGGGCCGCGCCGATGAGCAGCAGCGCGTCATTGCCCATGGTGTCGGCCAGCGCCGGGTTCACATCGGTGACCGAGCCGTCCACGACCTGGGCGATGCGCGCGTACGACACCGAGCCCGCGTAGCCGTACAGCAGCGCGATGCCGAACAGGGTGAACGCGGAGGCGAACGCGCCCAGCAGGAAGTACTTGACCGCGGCCTCCTGCGACATCAGCCGCTTGCGGCGGGCCAGCGCGCACAGCAGGTACAGCGGCAGGGAGAAGACCTCCAGCGCCACGAAGAGCGTCAGCAGGTCGTTCGCCGAGGTGAAGACCAGCATGCCGGAGACCGCGAAGAGCAGCAGCGGGAAGACCTCGGTGGTGGTGAACCCGGCCTTGACCGCGGCCTTCTCGGTGTCGCTGCCCGGCACGGCGGCGGCCTGCGCGGCGAAGGAGTCCACCCGGTTGCCATGCGCCTCCGGGTCGAGCCGGCGCTCGGCGAAGGTGAACAGGCCCACCAGACCGGCCAGCACGATGACGCCCTGGAGGAACAGCGAGGGGCCGTCGACCGCGATGGCGCCCATGGCGGCGACATGCGCCTTCGTGGTGCCGTATCCGTCGGCGGCGAGCCCGACGACCGCGGCGAACGCGGCGCACAGGGCGACGACCGACACGAACACCTGTGCGTAGTAGCGGGACCTGCGCGGCACGAACGCCTCGACCAGCACCCCGACCAGCGCGGCGCCGAGGAGGATCAGCGTGGGCGACAATTGCCCGTATTCGATCTTCGGCGCGCCGATCTGGGGGATGCGGTCGGCAGCGGTTGTCCACAGGCTGTGGACGGCTGGGGTGCTCACTTGGCCGCCTCCACCTCGGGCTTGGGGTCCTTCTTCTGGACGTCGGACATGGTGTGCTTGACCGCCGGGTTGACGATGTTCGTCACGGGCTTCGGATAGACGCCCAGGAAGATCAGCAGCACGATCAGCGGGGCCACGACCAGGACCTCACGCACCCGCAGATCGGGCATCGTGGAGACCTCGGGCTTCACCGGACCGGTCATGGTGCGCTGGTAGAGCACCAGGGTGTAGAGCGCGGCGAGCACGATGCCGAGGGTGGCGATGATCCCGATCACCGGATAGCGCGTGAACGTGCCGACCAGGACGAGGAATTCGCTCACGAACGGCGCGAGGCCGGGCAGCGACAGGGTGGCCAGGCCGCCGATCAGGAAGGTGCCGGCGAGCACCGGGGCGACCTTCTGCACCCCGCCGTAGTCAGCGATGAGCCGCGAGCCGCGCCGGGAGATCAGGAACCCGGCGACCAGCATCAACGCGGCCGTGGAGATGCCGTGGTTGACCATGTAGAGGGTGGCGCCGGACTGGCCCTGGCTGGTCATCGCGAAGATGCCCATGATGATGAAGCCGAAGTGGGAGATCGACGCGTACGCCACCAGGCGCTTGATGTCCCGCTGGCCGACCGCGAGCAGCGCGCCGTAGACGATGCTGATCAGCGCCAGGACGAGGATCACCGGCGTGGCCCACCTGCTGGCCTCCGGGAACAGCCCGAGGCAGAAGCGGAGCATCGCGAAGGTGCCCACCTTGTCGACCACCGCCGTGATGAGGACGGCGACCGGGGCGGTGGACTCCTGCATGGCGTTGGGCAGCCAGGTGTGCAGCGGCCACAGCGGCGCCTTCACCGCGAAGGCGAAGAAGAAACCGAGGAACAGCCAGCGTTCGGTGCTCGTCGCCATGTGCAGCGAGCCGCTCGCCCGCGCCTCGGCGATCTGCTGGAGGGAGAAGTTCCCGGCGACCACATAGAGGCCGATCACCGCGGCCAGCATGATCAGACCGCCGACCAGGTTGTAGAGGAGGAACTTCACCGCCGCGTACGAACGCTGGGTGGCGGCCGCCTCCTCGCCCTGGGCGTGGGCGCGGTCCCCGAAGCCGCCGATGAGGAAGTACATCGGGATCAGCATGGCTTCGAAGAAGATGTAGAAGAGGAAGACGTCGGTGGCCTCGAAGGAGATGAGGACCATCGCCTCGACCGCCAGGATCAGCGCGAAGAAGCCCTGGGTGGGGCGCCAGCGGCGGCTGCCGGTCTCCAGCGGGTCGGCGTCGTGCCAGCCCGCCAGGATGATGAACGGGATCAGTACGGCGGTCAGCGCGATCAGCGCCACCCCGATGCCGTCCACGCCCAGCTCGTAGCGGACCCCGAAGTCGCGGATCCAGGAATGGGATTCGGTGAGCTGGTAGCGGGCGCCGCCCGGGTCGAAGCGGACCAGGACGGTGATCGCCAGCGCGAGCGTGCCGAGCGAGACGAGCAGGGCCAGCCACTTGGCGGCGGTGCGCCGCGCGGCCGGTACGGCGGCCGTGGCGACGGCTCCCAGGGCGGGGAGCGCCGCCGTCGCTGTCAGCAGGGGAAAGGACATCGGTATCAGACCGCCCTCATCAGCAGGGTCGCGGCGACCAGGAGTGCCGCGCCGCCGAACATCGAGACCGCGTAGGAGCGGGCGAAGCCGTTCTGGAGCCGGCGCAGCCGTCCGGACAGACCGCCGAAGCCGGCCGCCGTGCCGTTGACGACCCCGTCGACCAGGCTGTGGTCGAGGTAGACCAGGGAGCGCGTGAGGTGTTCGCCGCCGCGCACCAGGACCACATGGTTGAAGTCGTCCTGGAGCAGATCGCGGCGGGCCGCCCGGGTGAGCAGCGAGCCGCGCGGGGCGACGGCCGGGACGGGCTTGCGGCCGTACTGCGCCCAGGCGATGCCCACGCCGATGACCAGGCACACCATCGTGGCGATCGTGACCTCCCCGGCGCTGACCGGGGAGTGGCCCTCGCTGTGGCCGGTGACCGGCTCCAGCCACTTGAGGAAGCGGTCGCCGATGCTGAAGAAGGCACCGCCGAGGACCGAGCCGACGGCCAGCACGATCATCGGGATCGTCATGGTCTTCGGGGACTCGTGCGGATGCGGTTCATGACCCTCGGCGTCGGGCTGCCAGCGCTTCTCGCCGAAGAACGTCATCAGCATCACGCGCGTCATGTAGAAGGCGGTGATGGCCGCGCCCACCAGGGCCGCGCCGCCGAGGATCCAGCCCTCGGTGCCGCCCTTGGCGAAGGCCGCCTCGATGATCTTGTCCTTGGAGAAGAAGCCGGACAGGCCCGGGAAGCCGATGATGGCGAGGTAGCCGAGGCCGAAGGTGATGAAGGTGACCGGCATGTACTTCCGCAGGCCACCGAACTTGCGCATGTCGACCTCGTCGTTCATGCCGTGCATCACGGAGCCCGCGCCGAGGAACAGCCCGGCCTTGAAGAAGCCGTGGGTCACCAGGTGCATGATCGCGAAGACGTAGCCGATGGGGCCGAGGCCCGCGGCGAGCACCATGTAGCCGATCTGCGACATGGTGGAGCCGGCCAGCGCCTTCTTGATGTCGTCCTTGGCGCAACCGACGATCGCACCGAAGAGCAGCGTGACCGTGCCCACCACGGTGACGACGAGCTGGGCGTCCGGCGCCGCGTTGAAGACGGCCGCCGAGCGGACGATCAGATAGACGCCCGCGGTCACCATGGTCGCCGCGTGGATCAGGGCCGAGACCGGGGTCGGGCCCTCCATCGCGTCACCGAGCCAGGACTGGAGCGGCACCTGGGCGGACTTGCCGCACGCGGCCAGCAGCAGCATCAGGCCGATCGCGGTGAGCTTGCCCTGGGAGGCGCCGTCGACATGGCCGAAGACCGGGCCGAAGGCGAAGCTGCCGAAGGTGGTGAACATCAGCATGATCGCGATCGACAGGCCCATGTCGCCGACGCGGTTGACCAGGAACGCCTTCTTGGCGGCCGTGGCGGCGCTGGGCTTGTGCTGCCAGAAGCCGATCAGCAGGTACGAGGCGAGACCGACGCCCTCCCAGCCGACGTACAGCAGCAGGTAGTTGTCGGCGAGGACGAGCAGCAGCATGGCCGCGAGGAACAGGTTCAGATAACCGAAGAAGCGGCGGCGCCGTTCGTCGTGCTCCATGTACCCGACCGAGTACAGATGGATCAGCGAGCCGACGCCGGTGATCAGCAGGACGAAGGTCATCGACAGCTGGTCGAGGCGGAAGGTGACGTCCGCCTGGAAGCTCTCGACCGGGATCCAGGTCCACAAGTGCTGGATCAGCGTGCGGTGTTCGGCGTTCTTGCCGAGCAGGTCGGCGAAGAGGAGCAGGCCGATGACGAAGGACGCGGTCGACAGCAGGGTGCCGATCCAGTGGCCGACGCGGTCCAGGCGCCGGCCGCCGACCAGGAGGGCGGCTGCTCCGAGCAGGGGCGCCGCGATGAGCAGCGCGATCAGTTTCTCCACGATTCTCCCGACCCCTTACAGCTTCATCAGGCTGGCGTCGTCGACCGAGGCCGAGTGGCGGGTACGGAACAGCGACACGATGATCGCGAGGCCCACCACGACCTCCGCGGCGGCGACGACCATCGTGAAGAAGGCGATGACCTGGCCGTCGAGGTTGCCGTGCAGCCGGGAGAAGGTGACGAACGCGAGATTGCAGGCGTTCAGCATCAGCTCGATGCACATGAAGACCACGATGGCGTTGCGCCGGATCAGTACGCCGGTGGCGCCGATCGTGAACAACAGGCCCGCGAGATACAGATAGTTGACCGGGTTCACTTCGACGCCTCCTCGGGCCGCTTGAACGTCTCCGGTTCGATCGGTGTCCGCTCCAGGCGCTCCGTGGAACGCTGTTCCAGCGCCCGCAGATCGTTGATGGCCTCCGTGGACACGTCCCGGATCTGGCCGCGTTCGCGCAGGGTCTTGCTGACGGTCAGCTCGGAGGGGGTGCCGTCGGGGAGCAGGCCCGCGATGTCCACCGCGTTGTGCCGGGCGTAGACACCCGGGGCGGGCAGCGGCGGCAGGTGCTTGCCCTCGCGGACGCGCTGTTCGGCCAGCTCGCGCTGGGTCTTGGCGCGCTCGGTGCGCTCCCGGTGGGTGAGCACCATGGCGCCGACGGCGGCCGTGATCAGCAGGGCGCCGGTGATCTCGAAGGCGAAGACGTACTTGGTGAAGATGAGGGCGGCGAGGCCCTCCACATTGCCGTTGGCGTTCGCCTGGCCGGTGCCCGCGAAGTCCTTCAGGGAGGCGTTGGCGATCCCGGCGAGCAGCAGCACGCCGAAGCCGACCCCGCACAGCAGGGCCAGCCAGCGCTGGCCTTTGATGGTCTCCTTCAGCGAGTCCGCGGCGGTGACGCCGACGAGCATCACCACGAACAGGAACAGCATCATGATCGCGCCGGTGTAGACGACGATCTGTACGACGCCCAGGAAGTAGGCGCCGTTGGCGAGGTAGAACACCGCCAGGATGATCATGGTCCCGGCGAGGCTGAGCGCGCTGTGCACGGCCTTCTTCATGAAGACGGTGCACAGGGCGCCGATCACCGCGACGGTGCCGAGCACCCAGAACTGGAAGGCCTCACCGGTGGAGGTCGTATAGGCGGCGAGCTGCGCGCTCATGCGTCCACCTCCTGGTCCGCTGCCGTGTCCGCGTCGGAGGCCCCGGAGCCCTCGGCGCCCTCGGCCTCCTCGCCCTTGGAGACCGCGGCCTGGCGGACCGTGCCGGGCGCGGCCTGGGTGACCAGTCCCCGGTAGTAGTCCTCCTCGGTGGTGCCCGGGAAGATGGAGTGCGGCGCCTCGACCATGCCCTCGTCGAGGCCGGCCAGCAGCTGCTCCTTGGTGTAGATGAGGTTCGCGCGGCTGGAGTCGGCCAGTTCGAACTCATTGGTCATCGTCAGCGCGCGGGTGGGGCACGCCTCGATGCACAGCCCGCACAGGATGCAGCGGGCGTAGTTGATCTGGTAGACGCGGCCGTAGCGCTCGCCCGGCGAGTAGCGTTCCTCGTCGGTGTTGTCGGCGCCCTCCACATAGATGGCGTCGGCGGGGCAGGCCCAGGCGCACAGCTCGCAGCCGACGCACTTCTCCAGGCCGTCCGGATGGCGGTTGAGCTGGTGCCGTCCGTGGAAACGGGGAGCGGTGGTCTTCTTCTGCTCCGGGTACTGCTCGGTGAGCCGCTTCTTGAACATGGCCTTGAAGGTCACGCCGAAGCCGGCCACGGGGTTCTGGAAACCGGGCTTGGTCTCCTTGGGTTCCTCAGCCATCGGACGCCTCCTTTCCATCCGAAGATCCCTCTGACGATCCGTCACTCACAGTGTCGGGCCCGCCACTGACAATCAGCTCCCGCTCCCGCCCCGAGCGGCGCCTGGGCACCGGCGGCAGCTCCTGTCCGGGCAGCGGCGGCACCGGGAATCCGCCCGCCATCGGGTCGAACCCGGCCTGGTCCGCGGCCGCCTGCTCGACCGCCTGCGCCTTCTCGCGGAAGATGTCGACGACGAAGGAGATCAGCAGCAGGGCGAGCACCCCGCCGCCCACATAGAGGGCGATGTCGGCGAAGCCGTAGTGCTCGTTGCGCAGCGCCCGTACGGACGCGACGAGCATCAGCCAGGTCACCGAGACCGGGATCAGGACCTTCCAGCCGAGCTTCATCAGCTGGTCGTAGCGGACCCGGGGCAGGGTGCCGCGCAGCCAGATGAAGAAGAACAGCAGCAGCTGCACCTTGATGACGAACCAGAGCATCGGCCACCAGCCGTGGTTGGCGCCCGCCCAGAAGGTGCTGATCGGCCAGGGGGCCCGCCAGCCGCCGAGGAAGAGGGTGGTGGAGACGGCGGAGACCGTCACCATGTTCACGTACTCGGCGAGCATGAACATCGCGAACTTGATGGACGAGTACTCGGTGTTGAAACCGCCCACCAGGTCGCCCTCGGACTCCGGCATGTCGAAGGGGGCGCGGTTGGTCTCGCCGACCATGGTGACGATGTAGAGGAGGAAGGAGACCGGCAGCAGCAGGATGTACCAGCGGTCGTGCTGCTGGGCCACGATCGTCGACGTCGACATGGAGCCCGAGTAGAGGAACACCGAGGCGAACGCGGCGCCCATGGCGATCTCGTAGGAGATCATCTGCGCGCAGGAGCGCAGACCGCCCAGCAGCGGATACGTGGAGCCGGAGCTCCAGCCCGCGAGGACGATGCCGTAGATGCCGACCGAGGCGACCGCGAGGATGTAGAGCATCGCGATCGGCAGGTCGGTGAGCTGCATCGTGGTACGGGTGCCGAAGATGGAGATCTCGTGGTCGGCGGGGCCGAACGGGATCACCGCGATCGCCATGAAGGCCGGGATGGCCGCCACGATCGGTGCGAGGACGTAGACGACCTTGTCCGCGCGGCGGACGATCAGGTCCTCCTTGAGCATCAGTTTCACACCGTCGGCGAGCGACTGGAGCATGCCCCAGGGGCCGTGCCGGTTGGGTCCGATGCGCAGTTGCATCCAGGCGACGACCTTGCGTTCCCAGACGATGGAGAACAGCACGGTCACCATCAGGAAGGCGAAGCAGAAGACCGCCTTGACGACGACCAGCCACCAGGGGTCGCGGCCGAACATCGAGAGGTCTTCAGCGGCGAGGTACGGGCTCATGCCTCCACCTCCTTGGGGGCCGCCTCGGCGGGGGCCGCCGGGCCGATGCGGACGAGGTTGCCGGGCTGTGCCCCGGTGTCGGAGGCGACGCCGCCGCCGACGGAGTTCAGCGGGAGCCAGACCACCCGGTCGGGCATCTCACCGATCTGGAGCGGGAGTTCGACGGTGCCGGCGGGTCCGGTGACGGCGAGGAACTCGCCCTCCGCGACCCCCGCCTCGGCGGCCGTGGCGGCCGAGAGACGGGCCCGCGCGGCGCGCCGGGTGCCGGCCAGCGCCTCGTCGCCCTCCTGGAGCAGGCCCTGGTCGAGCAGCAGCCGGTGGCCCGCCAGTACGGCCTCCCCGGCGGCCGGGCGCGGTACGGCGCCCGCGGCCTCCCGGGGCTCGGTGGCGTACGGCCCGTCCCAGGAGCCGAGCCGGTCGATCTCCGCGCGGATGGTGCGCAGGTCCGGCAGCCCCAGGTGGGCGTCCATAGCGTCGGCCAGCATGTGCAGCACCCGGGCGTCGGTCGGGGCCAGCCGGCGGGTCATCTGCTCCGGCTTGAGCGCGGCCTCGAAGGAGCGCACCCTGCCCTCCCAGTTGAGGAAGGAGCCCGCCTTCTCGGCGACCGCGGCGACCGGCAGGACGACATCGGCGCGTTCGGTGACCTCGCTGGGCCGCAGCTCCAGCGAGACCAGGAAGCCGACCTGGTCCAGCGCCTCGCGGGCGCGGGCCGGGTCGGGCAGGTCGGTGACCTCGACGCCGGCCACCACCAGGGCCGCGAGCCCGCCGTCCGCGGCGGCCTCGACGATCCGCTCGGTGTCACGGCCGTAGCCCAGCGGTAGTTCGGACAGTCCCCAGGCGCCGGCCACCTCGGCGCGGGCGCGCGGGTCGGTCGCGGGGCGGCCGCCCGGCAGCAGCGCGGGCAGCGCGCCGACCTCCAGGGCGCCGCGCTCCCCGGCCCGGCGCGGGATCCACACCAGCCGGGCGCCGGTCGCGGTCGCGGCCCGTACGGCGGCGGTGAACCCGCCGGTGACCGAGGCCAGCCGCTCGCCGACGACGATGACGGCGCCCTCGCCGCGCAGCGCCTCGGCGGCCCGGGTGCCGGGGGCCTCCAGGTCGACGCCGCTGGCGAGCGCGTCCAGCCACTCGGTCTCGGTGCCGGGCGCGGCCGGCAGCAGGGTGCCGCCCGCCTTCTGAAGGCCCCGGGTGGCGTGCGTGGCCAGCGAGAACACCAGCTGCTTGTGCTTCCGCCAGGCCTTGCGCAGCCGCAGGAAGACGCCGGGGGCCTCCTCCTCCGACTCGAAGCCGACGAGGAGCACGGCGGGCGCCTTCTCCAGCGCGCCGTACGTGACCCCCGTACCCGCCAGGTCACGCCCGCGGCCCGCGACGGTGGCGGCGAGGAAGCCCGCCTCCTCGGCGCTGTGCACCCGTGCGCGGAAATCGATGTCGTTGGTGTCCAGGGCGACCCGCGCGAACTTGCTGTACGCGTAGGCGTCCTCGACGGTCAGCCGGCCGCCGGTCAGGACGGCGGCCCGGGAGCGGGCGGCGGTCAGACCGCGGGCGGCGGCCTCCAGCGCCTCCGGCCAGGACGCGGGCTCCAGGACGCCGTCGGCGCCGCGCACCAGCGGGGTGTCGAGGCGGTCCTTGAGCTGGGCGTAGCGGAAGCCGAAGCGCCCCTTGTCGCAGATCCACTCCTCGTTGACCTCGGGGTCGTTGGCCGCGAGCCGCCGCATGACCTTGCCGCGCCGGTGGTCGGTGCGGGTGGCGCAGCCGCCCGCGCAGTGCTCGCACACCGAGGGCGAGGAGACCAGGTCGAAGGGGCGGGAGCGGAAGCGGTACGCCGCCGAGGTGAGCGCTCCCACCGGGCAGATCTGGATGGTGTTCCCGGAGAAGTACGACTCGAACGGGTCGCCCTCGCCGGTGCCGACCTGCTGGAGCGCGCCCCGCTCGATCAGCTCGATCATCGGGTCGCCCGCGATCTGGTTGGAGAACCGGGTGCAGCGCGCGCACAGCACACAGCGCTCGCGGTCCAGCAGCACCTGGCTGGAGATCGGGACCGGCTTCTCGTAGGTGCGCTTGCGGCCCTCGAAGCGTGACTCGGCGTTGCCGTGCGACATGGCCTGGTTCTGCAGCGGGCACTCGCCGCCCTTGTCGCAGACCGGGCAGTCCAGCGGGTGGTTGATGAGCAGCAGCTCCATCACACCGTGCTGGGCCTTCTCGGCGACCGGGGAGGTCAGCTGGGTGCGCACCACCATGCCGTCGGTGCAGGTGATGGTGCAGGAGGCCATCGGCTTGCGCTGGCCCTCCACCTCCACGATGCACTGTCGGCAGGCGCCGGCCGGGTCCAGCAGCGGGTGGTCGCAGAAGCGGGGGATCTCGATCCCGAGCTGTTCGGCGGCCCGGATGACCAGGGTGCCCTTGGGCACGCTGATCTCGATGCCGTCGATCGTCAGCGCGACGAGGTCTTCCGGCGGGAGGGCCGCCTCTCCGCCACCCGCGGGAGCGTTGGTGGTCACGGTCATGCGTTCACCTCCGGGCGGTCCGCCCAGGCCGTCGACTTGGCCGGGTCGAAGGGGCAGCCCCGGCCCGTGATGTGCTGCTCGTACTCCTCGCGGAAGTACTTCAGCGAGGAGAAGATCGGGGAGGCCGCGCCGTCGCCGAGGGCGCAGAAGGACTTGCCGTTGATGTTGTCGGCGATGTCCGCGAGCTTGTCCAGGTCGGACCTGGCGCCCTTGCCGGCCTCGATGTCCCGCAGCAACTGCACCAGCCAGTACGTCCCTTCGCGGCAGGGTGTGCACTTGCCGCAGGACTCATGGGCGTAGAACTCGGTCCAGCGGGTGACCGCGCGGACCACGCAGGTGGTCTCGTCGAAGCACTGCAGGGCCTTGGTGCCGAGCATGGAGCCGGCGGCGCCGACGCCCTCGTAGTCGAGCGGCACATCGAGGTGTTCGGCGGTGAACATCGGGGTGGAGGAGCCGCCCGGCGTCCAGAACTTCAGCCGGTGGCCCGCGCGCATCCCGCCGCTCATCTCCAGGAGCTGGCGCAGGGTGACGCCGAGCGGTGCCTCGTACTGGCCGGGGCTCGTGACATGCCCGCTGAGCGAGTAGAGCGTGAAGCCCGGGGACTTCTCGCTGCCCATCGCCCTGAACCACTCTTTCCCGTTCTTCAGGATCGCGGGAACCGAGGCGATGGACTCGACGTTGTTCACCACAGTGGGGCAGGCGTACAG
Source organism: Streptomyces murinus (assembly GCF_002154555.1). Taxonomy (GTDB): domain Bacteria; phylum Actinomycetota; class Actinomycetes; order Streptomycetales; family Streptomycetaceae; genus Streptomyces; species Streptomyces murinus. Next base: position 13,125 of record NZ_MUNF01000363.1, on the reverse strand, counting down.
CCCCTCGACGGCGGGGAAGGGGGGACGCAGCCGCGGCTGGCCGCGGCGGCCTTCGAGCGAGTCGAGCAGCGCGGTCTCCTCGCCGCAGATGTACGCGCCGGCCCCGGCGTGCACGGTGAGGTCGAGGTTCAGACCGCTGCCGAGGATGTCCTCGCCGAGGAAGCCGGCCGCGTAGGCCTCGCGGACGGCCTCGTGCAACCGCCGCAGGACCGGGACCACTTCACCCCGGAGGTAGATGAAGGCATGCGAGGACCGGATGGCGTAGCACGCGATCACGATGCCCTCGATGAGGCTGTGCGGGTTCGCGTACAGAAGCGGGATGTCCTTGCAGGTGCCCGGCTCCGACTCGTCGGCGTTGACGACGAGATAGTGCGGCTTGCCATCGCCCTGCGGGATGAACTGCCACTTCATCCCGGTCGGGAAGCCCGCGCCGCCGCGGCCGCGCAGCCCGGATTCCTTGACGTAGGCGATCAGGTCGTCGGGCGACATGGCGAGCGCCTTGCGCAGCCCCTCGTACCCTTCGTGCCGCCGGTAGACGTCCAGGGACCAGGAGCGGTCCTCGTCCCAGAAGGCCGACAGCACGGGTGCCAGCAGCTTCTCGGGGCTGGAGTCCTTGAGTTCGGCTGCCACGCTCATCACTCCCCCTCCTCTTCGGCCCGGCGGGAGGACGGCCCGTCCTGGGATTCCTGGCTGCGGGGATGGACCACGCGCGGGGGTGCGGACTCGCCCTTGGCCAGGCGCAGGCCGACCAGCGAGGCGGGTCCGGCGCTGCCGCCCTCCTCGACGGCTCCGGGCCGCTCGTCCGGGAAGCCGGCCAGAATGCGGGCGGTCTCCTTGAAGGTGCACATCCGCGCGCCGCGGGTGGGCCGCACCTCCCGGCCCGCGCGCAGGTCGTCCACCAGGTCCCGGGCGCTGCCGGGCGTCTGGTTGTCGAAGAACTCCCAGTTGACCATCACGACCGGCGCGAAGTCGCAGGCCGCGTTGCACTCGATGTGCTCCAGGGTGACCTTGCCGTCGTCGGTGGTCTCCCCGTTGCCCACGCCCAGGTGTTCCTGGAGGGACTCGAAGATCGCGTCGCCGCCCATCACCGCGCACAGGGTGTTGGTGCACACCCCGACCTGGTAGTCGCCGGAGGGCCGGCGCCGGTACATGGTGTAGAAGGTGGCTACCGCGGTGACCTCGGCGGTGGTCAGGCCGAGCGTCTCCGCGCAGAACCGCATTCCGGTGCGCGTGACATGGCCCTCCTCGGACTGCACGAGGTGGAGCAGCGGCAGCAGGGCGGAGCGGGAGTCCGGGTAGCGCGCCACGATCTCGCGCGCGTCCGCCGCAAGGCGTTCCCGTACGTCGTCCGGGTAGGCGGGCGCGGGCGGTTCGGGCATGCCCAGGCTGACGCCGTGCTCCGAAGAAGAGGTGGTCACCGGTCGACGCCTCCCATCACGGGGTCGATGGACGCGACGGCGACGATCACGTCGGCGACCTGGCCGCCCTCGCACATCGCCGCCATGGCCTGAAGATTGGTGAAGGACGGGTCGCGGAAGTGGACCCGGTAGGGGCGGGTGCCGCCGTCGGAGACCGCGTGCACACCGAGTTCGCCCTTGGGGGACTCGACGGCCGCGTACGCCTGGCCCGGCGGGACCCGGAAGCCCTCGGTGACCAGCTTGAAGTGGTGGATCAGGGCCTCCATGGAGGTGCCCATGATCTTCTTGATGTGGTCGAGGGAGTTGCCGAGTCCGTCCGGGCCGAGGGCCAGCTGGGCGGGCCAGGCGATCTTCTTGTCGGCGACCATGACCGGGCCGGGCGCCAGCCGGTCCAGGCACTGCTCGATGATCCCGAGCGACTGGCGCATCTCCTCCAGTCGGATCAGGAAGCGGCCGTAGGCGTCGCAGCTGTCGGCGGTGGGGACCTCGAAGTCGTACGTCTCGTAGTCGCAGTACGGCTGGGTCTTGCGCAGGTCGTGCGGCAGGCCGGTGGCGCGCAGGATCGGGCCGGTCGCGCCGAGGGCCATGCAGCCGGCCAGGTCGAGATAGCCGACGTCCTGCATACGGGCCTTGAAGATCGGGTTCCCGGTGGCGAGTTTGTCGTACTCCGGGATGTTTCGGCGCATCTTCTTGACGAACTCGCGGATCTGGTCGACCGCGCCGGGCGGCAGGTCCTGGGCGAGTCCGCCGGGGCGGATGTACGCGTGGTTCATCCGCAGGCCGGTGATCAGTTCATAGAGATCGAGAATCATTTCACGATCACGGAAGCCGTAGATCATGATCGTGGTCGCGCCCAGTTCCATGCCGCCGGTGGCGATGCACACCAGGTGGGAGGACATCCGGTTCAGCTCCATCAGGAGCACCCGGATGATCTTGGCGCGGTCGGTGATGTCGTCCTCGACGCCGAGGAGCTTCTCGACGGCGAGGCAGTAGGCGGTCTCGTTGAAGAAGGACGTCAGGTAATCCATGCGCGTGACGAAGGTGGTGCCCTGCGTCCAGGTGCGGAATTCGAGGTTCTTCTCGATGCCGGTGTGCAGATAGCCGATGCCGCAGCGGGCCTCGGTGACCGTCTCGCCGTCGATCTCCAGGATCAGCCGGAGCACCCCGTGGGTGGAGGGGTGCTGGGGACCCATGTTGACGACGATGCGCTCGTCGTCGGAGCGGGCCGCCGACTGGACGACCTCGTCCCAGTCGCCACCGGTGACCGTGTAGACGGTGCCCTCGGTGGTTTCGCGTGCCGATGCGGACTCAGTGCTCACGAGTACGACCTCCGCTGGTCCGGAGCCGGGATCTGGGCGCCCTTGTACTCGACGGGGATGCCGCCGAGCGGGTAGTCCTTGCGCTGCGGGTGGCCCGGCCAGTCGTCCGGCATCATGATCCGCGTCAGGGCCGGGTGGCCGTCGAAGACGATCCCGAAGAAGTCGTACGTCTCGCGCTCGTGCCAGTCGTTGGTGGGATAGACGGGCACCAGGGACGGGATGTGCGGGTCGGCGTCCGGGGCGCTGACCTCCAGGCGGATCAGCCGGTTGTGGGTGATCGAGCGCAGGTGGTAGACGGCGTGCAGCTCGCGGCCCTTGTCGCCCGGGTAGTGCACACCGCTGACACCGGTGCACAGTTCGAAGCGCAGGGCGGGGTCGTCGCGCAGGGTGCGGGCGACGCGCGGCAGGTGCTCGCGCTCGATGTGGAAGGTGAGTTCGCCGCGGTCGACGATCGTCTTCTCGATGGCGTTGTCCGGCAGCAGGCCCTGTTCCTCCAGGGCGCCCTCCAGCTCGTCGGCGACCTCGTCGAACCATCCGCCGTAGGGCCGGCTCGCCGGTCCGGGCAGCCGGACCGAGCGGACCAGGCCCCCGTAGCCGGAGGTGTCGCCGCCGTTGTTGGCGCCGAACATGCCGCGCTGGACGCGGATCTCCTCGCCGCCCTGGCCGCGCTGGCCGGGGAGGTTGGAGGCGGAGAGGTCCTTCTCGGGGTTCACCCCGTTCGTCCCGTCGCCGTGGGTGCCGTTCGCGTCGCTCACCGCAGCAGCCCCTTCATCTCGATGGTGGGCAGGGCCTTGAGCGCCGCCTCCTCCGCCTCGCGGGCCGCCTCCTCGGCGTTCACCCCGAGCTTGGTGGACTGGATCTTCTGGTGGAGCTTGAGGATCGCGTCCATCAGCATCTCGGGCCGGGGCGGGCAGCCGGGGAGGTAGATGTCGACCGGGACGATGTGGTCGACGCCCTGGACGATCGCGTAGTTGTTGAACATGCCGCCCGAGGAGGCGCAGACGCCCATGGAGATCACCCACTTGGGATTGGGCATCTGGTCGTAGACCTGCCGCAGCACCGGCGCCATCTTCTGGCTGACCCGGCCGGCCACGATCATCAGGTCCGCCTGGCGCGGTGAACCGCGGAACACCTCCATGCCGAAGCGCGCCAGGTCATAGCGGCCGGCGCCGGTGGTCATCATCTCGATGGCACAGCAGGCCAGGCCGAAGGTGGCCGGGAAGACGGATGCCTTGCGCACCCAGCCCGCGGCCTGTTCCACGGTGGTCAGCAGGAAGCCGCTCGGCAGCTTTTCTTCGAGTCCCATGTCTTATATGGCCCCTCAGTCCCATTCCAGGCCGCCGCGCCGCCATACGTACGCGTACGCGACGAAGACGGTGAGCACGAAGAGCAACATCTCCACGAGCCCGAAAAGCCCCAGGGCGTCGAAGGTGACGGCCCAGGGGTAGAGGAAGACGATCTCGATGTCGAAGACGATGAAGAGCATCGCCGTCAGGTAGTACTTGATGGGGAAGCGCCCGCCGCCGGCCGGCGTGGGGGTCGGCTCGATGCCGCACTCGTAGGCTTCGAGCTTGGCGCGGTTGTACCGCTTCGGACCGATCAGCGTGGCCATGACCACGGAGAAGATCGCAAAGCCTGCCCCGAGGGCTCCCAGTACGAGGATGGGCGCATAAGCGTTCACCGCTCCTCGCTCCTCTCAGTCGGCACTGACTGCTGGCGGTTCGCTGGGCCGATGAAGATCGAGAACATGTGAAGCAGGTCACAAGCCCAACTGCTCCGCATCCTATGCCCGCCGATCTGTGATCTGCGACACGGGGTATTCCACAAGCTTTGTGATCTCCACCACCTGACGAAGGATCATGAAGTCGGATGATGGCTGATCTTCATACACGAAGCGTTCAGTTGATCACCAGAAGTGACAATTTCGCCTGTCGCCGCAGGCCAAAGCGGGCGTCTCAATATCAAGAGAGTTCGCCTGCATGCAAATTGGCGCTGAGCACTCGATCTTGATAGTGGATCTCGCACACACGTCGGCGTGTGCATGTGTTCACGAACTCCACCCACGCGCGGGACGCCGGCCCTCCGGCGAACGTTCCGTGACCTCGGTCACAGTCACAGCAGCCTCTCAGGAACCGGGGTTGGCCAACCACATCAACCGGTGGTAGGCGCGGGGCAATTCGGACGTAATGATCAAAGACCGTGATCAAGGGCTTGATCACGGGCGTCCGCAATGTCCGTTACGGCGTCAATAAAGGGCGACACGCCCGGGGTTTGAGGTCTCGATCGTGCAACTGTGGCGCAGCACACGTTTCTTGAAGATATGGAGGAGCCCCTGATACCGGTTGTTCCCATGTCCCACACCGCTCACATACGCAGCCACCGGAAGCCCCGCCGCAGCGCGTCGTCCCTCGCGATGCGGACCGGAGTTGCCGGTGGCGTCCTCAGCACCCTGGCAGTCGCCGGGGCCGCCGGTTCGGCCAACGCGGCCGAGCCGGTGACGCAGACCCTCGAACTGCCCACCCTGACGGCCGACCTGGCCACGCAGGCCGCCCAGTCCGCGGACGCCACCCAGCAGGCCGCGGCGAACTACCAGCTCCAGGCCGAGCGCGACGCCGCCGCCGCGAAGGCCGCGAAGCAGGCCAAGGCGGACCTCGCCGACGCCAAGCAGAAGGCCGCCGAGGCCAAGAAGAAGGCCGAGGAGACCGCCCGCAAGGCCGCCGCCGAGCGCGCCTCGCGCAGCACGACCCGGATCGCCCTCACGGCCGACGACACCTCCGGTTCCACCTCCGCGAGCACCGGCACCAGCACCGGCTCCTCCACGGCCACCGGTTCCGCCGCCGCCGTCATCAGCTTCGTCAAGGCGCAGTTGGGCAAGGCGTACGTCTCCGGCGCCACCGGCCCCTCCGCCTACGACTGCTCGGGCCTGGTGCAGACCGCCTTCAAGCAGGTCGGCGTGAGCCTGCCGCGTGTCTCGCAGGACCAGTCGACCGCCGGCACCCAGGTCTCGCTGAGCAACCTCCAGCCGGGCGACATCCTGTACTGGGGCAGCGCGGGCAGCGCGTACCACGTCGCGGTGTACGTGGGCGACGGCATGTTCGTCGGCGCGCAGAACCCGTCCTCCGGCGTCTCCGAGCACCCGCTGTCGTACGACCAGCCGACGGGCGCCGTGCGCGTGCTCTGAGGTATCCCGTACCGTTTCGCATACTTGAGGCGCGTTTCGCACCTCACGCAGGGCCGCAGCCGCTCGGGGGCAGCGGCCCTGTGGCGTTCCCTGGCATGCTCGGGCCGGACCGCCGGACGGCGGTTTCGTCCACGAGTGAAGGAGAAGACGCGATGCCACGCGTGTTCGTACAGGGCGCCCCTGTCGCCGAGTTCCCCCGGTACGCCCCCGAGGCCGGGCGCGGCGCGGTGCGCAGGATCACCGAGGTCGGCGAGGCGGTGCTGCACAAGCCGTGCCGGGACGTCACGGAGTTCGGACCCGATCTCGCGGCGCTCATCGACGACATGTTCCGCACGATGTACGTCGCCGAGGGTGCCGGGCTCGCCGCGAATCAGGTCGGGGTCGATCTGCGCCTTTTCGTGTACGACTGCCCCGATGACGATGGAAACCGGCATGTCGGACACATCGTCAACCCTGTGCTGGAATCGCCCCTGCGCGGGCGACGGCTGCTGGACGAGGGCGAGGGCTGTCTGTCGGTGCCGGGCGCGATGATGGCGCTGCCCAGGCCGGACCGGGCGCTGGTGCGCGGCCGGGACCGGAACGGCAATCCGCTGGAGGTCGAGGGCACGGGCTACTTCGCCCGGTGCCTCGCGCACGAGACGGATCACACCAACGGGTACATCTACCTCGACCGGTTGACCAAGCGGGAGAAAAAGGACGCGCTGCGGCAGATGGGAGACCGGCGGGAGGAGGTTTACGCCCGCCGGTCCGCCCAAGAGGCCGCGCTCAGCGCCTGATCACGCCTTCGGGGTCACCTTCGTCAGGCCGTTGATGATCCGGTCCATCGCGTCGCCGCCCGTGGGATCGGTCAGGTTGGCCAGGAGTTTGAGGGTGAACTTCATCAGGACCGGGTGGGTCAGGCCGCGCTGGGCGGCGATCTGCATGACCTTGGGGTTGCCGATGAGCTTCACGAAGGCGCGGCCGAGGTTGTAGTAGCCGCCGTAGGTGTCCTTGAGGACGCGCGGGTAGCGCTGGAGGGCGATCTCCCGCTGGGCCGGCGTCGCCCGCGCGTGCGCCTGGACGATGACGTCGGCGGCGATCTGGCCGGACTCCATGGCGTAGGCGATGCCCTCGCCGTTGAAGGGGTTCACCAGGCCGCCGGCGTCGCCGACCAGCAGCAGGCCCTTGGTGTAGTGCGGCTGCCGGTTGAACGCCATCGGCAGCGCGGCGCCGCGGATCGGCCCGGTCATGTTCTCGGGGGTGTAGCCCCAGTCCTTGGGCATGGACGCGCACCAGGCCTTGAGGATCTCGCGCCAGTCCAGTTCCTTGAAGGCGGCGGAGGTGTTGAGGACGCCGAGGCCGACGTTGGACGTGCCGTCGCCCATGCCGAAGATCCAGCCGTAGCCGGGCAGCAGCCGCTCCTGCGAGCCGCGCCGGTCCCACAGCTCCAGCCAGGACTCCAGGTAGTCGTCGTCATGGCGGGGCGAGGTGAAGTACGTGCGCACCGCGACGCCCATCGGACGGTCCTCGCGGCGGTGCAGGCCCATCGCGAGGGACAGCCGGGTGGAGTTGCCGTCGGCCGCGACGACGAGCGGCGCGCGATAGCCGACCTCGCGCTTCTCCTCGCCGACCTTGGCCGTCACCCCGGTGATGCGGCCGGTTCGCTCGTCCACGATCGGCCCGGAGACATTGCAGCGCTCGTACAGCCGCGCGCCCGCCTTCTGCGCGTTTCGGGCCAGGATCTCGTCGAAGTCGTCGCGCTTGCGCACGAGTCCGTAGTTCGGGTACGCCGCGAGGTCCGGCCAGTCCAGCTGGAGGCGGGAGCCGCCGCCGATGATGCGCAGGCCCTTGTTGCGCAGCCAGCCGGCCTCCTCGGAGATGTCGATGCCCATGGCGACGAGCTGCTTGACCGCGCGGGGCGTGAGGCCGTCACCGCACACCTTCTCGCGCGGGAACTCCGTCTTCTCCAGGAGGAGTACGTCGAGACCGGCCTTGGCCAGGTGGTACGCGGTCGCGGAGCCGGCTGGGCCCGCGCCGACGACGATCACATCGGCGGAGTGGTCGGAGAGGGGCTCGGTCACGGCGGGATCTCCCCAAGTTCGAAATCTGCGTGCCGACGGGCACTGGACATGGGCAGTCTATTCAGCGGAATAGATCACCCGGCTGAAGGGCTGCCCTGTGAACCGACCTCTTCCCGCACCGCGGCTGCGCGTTCCCACCCATGAGGACGCCCTGGCCTGGCACCGGGTGTTCGCCGATCCCGAGGTGATGGAGTTCCACGGCGGCAAGCCCGCCCCGCTGTCCGTGTACGAGGAACTCACCGCGCGCCAGCGGCGGCACGACGCGGAACGGGGCTTCTGCCTCTGGACGATCCTGGACGAGTCCGACGAGGTCCTCGGCTTCACCGGCGCCCAGCCCTGGCTGCCGCAGTGGGGTCCGGCGGGCGCGATAGAGATCGGCTGGCGGCTCGGGCGGGCGCACTGGGGCAAGGGGTACGTCACCGCCGCCGCGCGCGAGACCCTGCGGCGGGTACGGGAGGCGGGCGTACCGGAGGTGGTGGCGATGGTACGGCCGGGCAATGAGCGGTCCATCGCGGTGACCCGGCGCCTGGGCATGCGGGCCGCGGAGACGTACCCGCATCCGACGCTGGCCGAGGACGCGCTCTGCTTCCGGCTGGAGCTCAACTGCCGTACCGATAACGCAGCGTAGCCATCTGTCACAGTATGACATCGGCGCCTTCCGGCCGGAAGGCGCCGGAGTTACCCTTCCAGTACCGCTGGGGGTGACATCTGTGCATATACCACCCAAAACACCCGATGTGCGTGTGCCGCGGCTGGTCGGTCTGATGGCCGTGGACGCGCGCGAGACCGCACGGGCCCGGGGGCTGTTCCTGACCGCGCCGGACCGCCCGGACTTCCACCGGGCGGTCGTGGACTACGTGGTACGCCAGTACCCGCCGCCCGGGGCGGAGGTGCCGGCGGACTCGGTGGTGTACGTGTGGTGCGACTTCGCGGAGGGCGAGGGCGGCGGAGGCGTGCGCGAACCACGCGTCCCCCGGCCGCCGACGGGCGGGCTCCAGCGGGAACTGGGGGAACCGGGGGACGCGTTCGAGATGATCGGCCGGTGAGGCCTTGAGGGTTTGAGGCCTTGAGGGTTTGAGGACTGTGCGGCGGCTCAGTCCTTGAAGCCGCGGTGCAGGGCGACGACGCCACCGGTGAGGTTGCGCCAGGCGACCCTGGACCAGCCGGCCTCGCGCAGCCGTTCGGCCAGACCGGGCTGGTTCGGCCAGGCGCGGATGGACTCGGCGAGGTAGACGTAGGCGTCCGGGTTCGAGGACACGGCGCGGGCGACCGGGGGCAGGGCGCGCATCAGGTACTCGGTGTAGACGGTCCGGAAGGGCGTCCAGGTCGGGTGCGAGAACTCGCAGATCACGACGCGTCCGCCGGGCCTGGTGACGCGGTACATCTCGCGCAGCGCGGCGTCGAAGTCCTGCACGTTGCGCAGGCCGAAGGAGATGGTCACGGCGTCGAAGGTGTCGTCCTTGAACGGCAGCTTCGTCGCGTCGCCCGCGGTGAACGGCAGCCAGGTGTGGCGCTTCTTGCCGACCTGGAGCATGCCGAGCGAGAAGTCGCAGGGCACGACGTAGGCGCCGGTGCGGGCGAAGGGGAGGGAGGAGGTGGCGGTTCCGGCGGCGAGGTCCAGGACCTTCTGCGCGGGGCGGGCGTCGACGGCCTGCGCGACTTCCTTGCGCCAGCGTCGGTCCTGTCCCAGGGACAGCACGTCATTGGTCAGGTCGTACCGTTCCGCCACGTTGTCGAACATCGAGGCGACTTCGTGCGGCTGCTTGTCCAGGGATGCGCGGGTCACTCGGCCATTGTCGCAGCCGCGTCCTGCGGAGCAGCTCCGGGTCGGGAAGTTTCGGGCGCTGCTCGCAGCTAGGGCGTCACCTGGCGAACCACCTCACCGGCGCCGATACAGCAGCCGACCCCGAATGACCGTCGCCACGCACGTCGACGCCCCCCGCTCCGCAAGCTCCCCCTCGTCCGCGACGTCGAACACGGCGAAGGACGCCACAGAACCCCGTTCCCGAGGCGCCGGTACCTCCGGTGGAATCCCGCATGCGAGGGGGTCCAGGGACGGCACCCCGCCGGGACGCCCCGTACGGGGCAGCACGTCGAGCCCGGTGCGCCGTACCGCGTCCGCCGCCGCCGGACGGCCCAGCGCGCCCGCCACCGCCACCGTCCCGTGCGCCAGCATCCGCTGCACCCCGCGCCGCGCGCTCCCGCCCCACCGGACGTCGTCCAGGGCGAGAGGGGCGAGCGCGTCGCCGGAGAGCGGCTCGGTGCCCAGTTCCCCGGCCTCCCGGGGGTCCGGGTGGTACGCCTCCTCCAGCAGCTCCGGGCCGTGGAGGTTGACGAACCCGGGCGTGAGGATCCCCGGCCACCGCCGCACCCGCGCCCGCGGATACCCGTCGGCCAGTTCCCCCAGCACTCCCGTGCCCACGACCCGCTCACCCTCGACGACGAGCGCGTGCCCCCTGGAGTCGGCGTGAATCGTCAGCACGGCGCGCTCAGTTGGCGGAGAGCAGCTTCAGCTCGGGATGCGCGGTGCCGCCCTCGATCGCCGTGGAGGAGATGTGCGAGACCACGCGGTCGTCGACCGGGTCGTTCGCCGGGTCCTCGTGCACGACCAGGTGCTCGTACGTCGTCGCGCGCTGCGCCGGCACCCGGCCCGCCTTGCGGATGAGGTCGATGATCTCCAGCCGGTTGGAGCGGTGCTTGGCACCGGCCGAGGAGACCACGTTCTCCTCCAGCATGATCGAGCCGAGGTCGTCCGCGCCGTAGTGCAGGGACAGCTGGCCGACCTCCTTGCCCGTGGTGAGCCAGGAGCCCTGGATGTGCTGGACGTTGTCCAGGAACAGCCGGGCGATGGCGATCATCCGCAGGTACTCGAAGAGCGTCGCCTGCGTACGGCCCTTGAGGTGGTTGTTCTCGGGCTGGTACGTGTACGGGATGAACGCGCGGAAGCCGCCCGTGCGGTCCTGGACCTCGCGGATCATCCGCAGGTGTTCGATGCGCTCGGCGTTGGTCTCGCCGGTGCCCATCAGCATGGTGGAGGTGGACTCCACCCCCAGGTTGTGCGCGGTCTCCATGATCTCCAGCCAGCGCTCGCCGCTCTCCTTGAGCGGGGCGATGGCCTTGCGCGGCCGCTCGGGCAGCAGCTCCGCGCCGGCGCCCGCGAACGAGTCGAGACCGGCCTCGTGGATCCGGGTGATGGCCTCCTCGACCGACACCCCGCTGATCCGGGCCATGTGCTCGACCTCGGACGCGCCCAGCGAGTGGATCACCAGCTGGGGGAAGGCGTCCTTGATGGCCTTGAAGTGCTTCTCGTAGTACTCGACGCCGTAGTCCGGGTGGTGGCCGCCCTGGAACATGATCTGGGTGCCGCCCAGCTCGACGGTCTCCGCACAGCGGCGCAGGATGTCGTCGAGGTCGCGGGTCCAGCCCTTGGCCGTGTCCTTGGGTGCCGCGTAGAAGGCGCAGAACCGGCAGGCCGTGACACACACGTTCGTGTAGTTGATGTTCCGCTCGATGATGTACGTCGCGATGTGCTCGATACCGGCGTACTTACGGCGGCGCACCGCGTCGGCGGCCGCGCCCAGCGCGTGCAGCGGGGCGTCACGGTAGAGGGCGACGGCCTCTTCCGGGGTGATCCGCCCACCGGCGGCGGCACGGTCGAGGACGGACTGGAGGTCGGCCTTCTCGGTCACCGGGGCGTCCCTTTCATCAGGGGATGGACGGACCGGACCAGCCTACGACAGCGCCGTATACGCGCCGATCAGCACCCCGGCAAGGGTTCCGCCCAGCAGGAACGGCCCGAACGCGACGCCCGTCTTCCGCGATGCCTTCCGTACGGCGACGAGCGCGCCGCCGTACAGGGCCCCGGCCAGGACCGCGGCGAACGTGCCGAGCAGCACCGTGGGCCAGCCGTACCATCCGAGCACGGCCCCCGCGCCGAGGGCCGACTTGGCGTCCCCGAGGCCCATCCCGCCCGGGTTCACCAGGTGCAGCACGGTGTATCCGGCGCCGAGCGCGAGGGCCCCGTACAGCGCGGTGGGCCAGTGCCCGGCGTGCCCGGGCAGCAGCGCGGCGAGCCCCAGCAGCGCGAGCGCGGCGGCGGCGAACGGCAGGGTCAGCACGTCGGGCAGCCGCCGTACCCGGACGTCGACCGCGCACAGCAGCACCCCCACCGGCGCGAGCGGCAGCCAGGCGAGCAGCTCGGGCCGGGGGCCGGTCGCGGCGGCGAGGGCGGCGCAGACCAGGGCGGTGAGAAGGGGAAGGAGCGGACCGGCGGGGGCCGGGCAGCCGGGACACGCCGTACGTCCCAGCCACCCGCGGATCACGTGCCCGTCCGCGCACCGCTCGCGCCAGGGTTCGTCGTCCGGTACGGCGAACCGGAAGGCGGCCCTGGGCAGTACGGCCCCCGCCGCCGCACCCCAGCACGCGGCGCCGGCCCACAGCAGCGCCTCGCTCATCCGGCTCGGCCCGCCCGGTGCCGGGCC
>NZ_MUNF01000363.1:0-658 GCF_002154555.1 Streptomyces murinus | reverse complement strand
CGACGGCGTTGGTGGCCAGGTGCACGGTCCGGTCGAACAGGGCCATTCCCCGGCGGACATGGGCCAGCAGGGCGGGGCGCCCGTGGACGGTGCCGATGGGCATCTCCGCGGTGACGTCCTCGGTGTGGAACGCGCGCGCCCACTCCTCGTCGAAGTCCCCCTCGTCCAGGGAGCGCAGATAGCGGTCCATCAGGTCGGTGATCTCGGCGCGGTCGGTCAGGGCGCGCACCTGGCGCCGCATCTCTTCGGTGTCCATGACGGAAGGCTCCTCCCTCAAGCATGCTTGAGGTCAAGGCTGGTCAGCCGGTCTTCGTCAGTTCGGCCACCGGGTGGCCCTCCGACTCACTCTCCGAGGTGTACTTCAAGTGGTCGCCGACCGGGGTCAGTTCGATCTGGTGGGGGGCGGGGTCGCAGCCGGGGTGGTTGTCCTTCGCGCCCACCGAGGTCGCGAGGAGCCGCGTCCCGGTGACCTTCTTCAGGGTGAGCAGATCGGTGCAGACGGCGCCGATCTGGTCGGTCTGGCGCAGCTGCCCCAGGGACTCGCCCACCCGGGCCTGGTGGACGGTGACCCGGAAGGTGCCCATGGGCAGGGTGCCGCCGAGCCCGGCGGCCTTGCCCTCCCAGGTGCCGAGGTAGCGGGCCGGGACGGCACCACCGG
>NZ_MUNF01000362.1 GCF_002154555.1 Streptomyces murinus | reverse complement strand
GGCCCATTGTCCAGCACCGCCCGGGGAATCCCGGCGGTGCTGGACAATGGGCCTATGCCTTCCGCACTCCCCGACGGTGAGCCCGTACCCGACGACGGCGCGTTGCCCCCGCACGCGCTCGACGGGGCGGGGGAGCGTCCGCTCGGTTTCTATCTGCATGTCCCGTACTGCGCGACCCGCTGCGGGTACTGCGACTTCAACACGTACACCGCGACCGAGCTGCGCGGCACCGGCGGGGTGCTGGCGTCCCGTGACAACTACGCGCAGACGCTCGTCGACGAGGTCCGGCTGGCCCGCAAGGTGCTCGGGGACGATCCCCGGCCGGTGCGCACGGTGTTCGTCGGCGGCGGTACGCCCACGCTGCTGGCCGCCGACGATCTCGTACGGATGCTGGCGGCGATCCGCGACGAGTTCGGGCTCGCCCCGGACGCCGAGATCACCACGGAGGCGAACCCCGAGTCGGTCGACCCGGCCTATCTCGCGACCCTCCGCGCGGGCGGTTTCAACCGGATCTCCTTCGGGATGCAGAGCGCGCGGCAGCACGTGCTGAAGATCCTCGACCGCACCCACACCCCCGGCCGCCCGGAGGCGTGCGTCGCGGAGGCCCGTGCGGCGGGCTTCGCGCATGTGAACCTCGACCTGATCTACGGCACCCCCGGCGAGAGCGACGACGACTGGCGGGCCTCCCTCGACGCAGCGATCGGCGCGGGACCCGACCACGTCAGCGCGTACGCCCTCATCGTGGAGGAGGGCACGCAGCTCGCGCGCCGGATCCGCCGGGGCGAGGTCCCGATGACCGACGACGACGTCCACGCCGACCGCTATCTGATCGCCGAGGAGACCCTCTCCGCGGCGGGCTTCGACTGGTACGAGGTCTCCAACTGGGCCACCTCCGAGGCGGGCCGCTGTCTGCACAACGAGCTGTACTGGCGCGGCGCGGACTGGTGGGGCGCGGGCCCCGGCGCGCACTCCCATGTGGGCGGCGTGCGCTGGTGGAACGTGAAACACCCCGGCGCGTACGCCTCCGCCCTGGCCGCGGGCCGCTCCCCGGGGGCGGGCCGCGAGCTGCTGTCCGCGGAGGACCGCCGCGTCGAGCGCATCCTGCTGGAACTCCGGCTGCGCGAGGGCGTCCCGCTCTCCCTCCTGAAGGAACCGGGCCTCGCCGCCGCCCGCCGCGCCCTGTCCGACGGCCTCCTCCGGCAGACGCCGTACGCCGAGGGCCGCGCCACCCTCACCCTGCGCGGCCGCCTGCTGGCGGACGCGGTGGTACGGGACCTGGTGGACTGATCACCCGGCCGGGTGAACCCCTACGGGAGCCCGGCCGGTGAGCGGCGCACTTCGTAGGGTGCGGCTGTGAGAGATCGGATCATCGTCGAGTACTTCCAGGAGCTGCGCCCGCCCGAGGGTGCCAGGGCCGAGTTGCTGCGGGGGACCATCGTCATCGCACCGAGCTCGGGTGCGATCCACGACGGGAACGTGTCGGCTGTGGTGAACCAGCTTCCGCGTACTTGCTGGTCCGGGGTCACATCACGGAGCGTGGACATGCTTGAGGGCAGCAGCGTCCCGGTGCCTGATGTCGTGGTCGCCGAGCGTGCCGCACGCGTGCAGCGAGGCGCGCCGATGCCGTCCCGGGCCGTCACGGCGCTGGTAGAGGTTGTCTGCAAACGGAGCGCGTGCCGCGACTACCTGATCAAGCGTTCGATCTACGCCGCTGCAAAAGTGCCCGCCTACCTGATCATCGACCCCGTCATGGCCCAATGCGTACTGTTCACCGAGCCCACGGGACACGGAGAGGACGCGGACTACCGATGCCGGCGGATCACCGCGTTCGGTGATTCCACGCCGCTGGAGCCCGTCGGCATCGAGCTGGACACCAGCGAATTCGCGGTCTACGAGAACGTCAGGCCCCACCGCTACCCGTGACGAAGTCGATCAGCTCCTCCACCCGTCCCAGCAGTTCCGGTTCCAGGTCCTTGTAGGAGCGCACGCGTTTCAGGATGGCCTGCCACACCGCGCCGGTGTTGTCCGAGGGCCAGCCCAGGGCGCGGCAGACTCCGGTCTTCCAGTCCTGGCCGCGTGGCACCCGGGGCCACTCCGGGATGCCCAGTGCGGCGGGTTTCACCGCTTCCCAGATGTCGATGTAGGGGTGGCCCACCACCAGCGCGTGGTCGCTGGTCACCGACCGCGCGATGTGGAACTCCTTCGAGCCCGGCACGAGGTGGTCCACGAGGACGCCGAGGCGGGCGTCGGGGCCCGGGCCGAAGTCGGTGACGATCGAGGGGAGGTGGTCCACGCCCTCCAGGTACTCCACGACGACACCCTCGATGCGCAGGTCGTCGCCCCAGACCTTCTCGACCAGCTCGGCGTCGTGCCGGCCCTCGACGTAGATGCGGCCGGCCCGGGCCACGCGGGCGCGGGCGCCGGGGACGGCGACGGAACCGGAGGCGGTGCGGGCGGGGCGCGCCGGTCCGGCGGCCGGCCGTACGAGGGTCACCGCCCTGCCCTCCAGCAGGAAGCCGCGCGGCTCCAGCGGGAACACCCGGTGCTTGCCGAAGCGGTCCTCCAGCGTCACCGTGCCCGCCTCGCAGCGGATCACCGCCCCGCAGAACCCGGTGCCGGGCTCCTCCACGACCAGACCGGGGTCAGCGGGCACCTCGGGTACCGGCTGGGGTTTCTTCCAGGGTGGGGTCAGGTCGGCGGAGTACTGGCGGGAGCGCGGGCCCGAAGGGCCCTCGTTGGAAGGGCGGTGGTGGGAGACGGGTGGGCGCATTCGGATGACGATAGGAGAAGCGGCGGGCGCGTGCCTACGACACGCCGAACCGGGCGGCCAGCGCGTCCCGTTGGCGTCGTACGAAGGCCGCGTCGACCACCGCGCCGTGACCGGGCACGTACAGCGCGTCCTCGCCCCCCAGCCCCAGCAGCCGGTCCAGCGCGTCCGGCCAGCGCGAGGGTACGGCGTCCGGGCCCGCCTGGGGTTCGCCGGACTCCTCCACCAGGTCGCCGCAGAACACCACCTCGGGGTCGCCCGGCACCAGCACCACCAGGTCATGGGCGGTGTGCCCGGGGCCCACGTTGGCCAGCAGTGCCTGGCGGCCGCCGCCCAGGTCCAGGGTCCGCTCCCCGGAGACCAGCTGCCGGGGCGGCACCAGCGCCAGCGCCGACTCCTCGGCCTCGTCCGCCGGGAGCCCGTGATGGACGGCGTCGTGCCGCAGCTCGTCCCGCCCGCGGCGGAACACCCCGTCCGCCCCCACCGCCGCGTACACCGTGGTCCCCGCGAAGGCCGCCGCCCCGAAGACATGGTCGAAATGGACATGGGTCAGCGCGAGATGGGTCACACGTCCACCGGCGAGCACCTGCGCCGCGGACCGCAGCCGAGCCCCTTCCGCGAGGCTCGATCCGGCGTCCACCATCAGCGCCGTGCCCGCGCCCAGGACCAGCCCCGCCGTGCAGTCCCAGCCCGGCAGCCGGCACCGCCCCACCCCGGCGGCGAGCCGCTCCCACCCGTGCTCTTCCCAAGTCACCGTCATACCGCGACGCTAGCCGCAGCCGGGGTCGCGAGGGCACCGACCTTGCCCCGTGCGTACCCCACGGCCGTACACTGGCCGGGGAACGCTGGCACTCGCATGCGAAGAGTGCCAGGACGGACACAAGAGGGACAACCGCGCGAGTGACGTGCGAGTGAGGGGACGACGTGCTGGAGGTGCGCGCCAATGCTGAGTGAACGCAGGCTTCAGGTGCTGCGCGCCATCGTCCAGGACTATGTCGGCACCGAGGAGCCGGTCGGCTCCAAGGCCCTGACCGAGCGGCACAACCTCGGCGTGTCCCCGGCGACCGTCCGCAATGACATGTCGGCCCTGGAGGACGAGGGATACATCGCGCAGCCGCACACCAGCGCGGGGCGCATCCCCACCGACAAGGGCTACCGGCTGTTCGTCGACAAGCTCGCGGGCGTCAAGCCGATGACCGCGCCCGAGCGCCGCGCGATCCAGAACTTCCTGGACGGCGCGGTCGACCTGGACGACGTCGTGGCGCGCACGGTGCGGCTGCTCGCGCAGCTGACCCGGCAGGTCGCCGTCGTGCAGTACCCGTCCCTGACCCGGTCCACCGTGCGGCACGTGGAACTGCTCGCGCTCGCCCCGGCGCGCGTGATGCTCGTGCTGATCACGGACACCGGCCGGGTCGAGCAGCGGATGGTCGACTGCCCGGCGCCGTTCGGCGAGGCCTCTCTCGCGGATCTGCGCGCGCGGCTCAACAGCCGGGTCGCGGGCCGCCGGTTCGCGGATGTGCCGCAGCTGGTCGAGGACCTGCCGGACGCCTTCGAACACGAGGATCGCGGTACGGTCTCCACGGTGCTCTCCACCCTTCTGGAGACACTGGTCGAGGAGAACGAGGAGCGGTTGATGATCGGCGGCACCGCCAATCTCACCCGCTTCGGACATGATTTCCCCCTCACGATCCGGCCCGTCCTGGAGGCCCTTGAGGAGCAGGTCGTGCTCCTCAAACTCCTCGGCGAGGCGAAGGATCCGGGCATGACCGTGCGCATCGGGCACGAGATCGCCCATGAAGGACTCAACTCCACCTCCGTGGTGTCGGTGGGCTACGGTTCGGGCGGCGAGGCGGTTGCCAAGCTCGGCGTGGTCGGACCGACCCGCATGGACTACCCGGGAACGATGGGAGCGGTACGCGCAGTGGCACGGTACGTCGGACAGATCCTGGCGGAGTCGTAAGTGGCCACGGACTACTACGCCGTTCTCGGCGTGCGCCGCGACGCGTCGCAGGATGAGATCAAGAAGGCGTTCCGTCGGCTCGCACGCGAGCTGCACCCGGACGTCAACCCCGATCCGAAGACCCAGGAGCGGTTCAAGGAGATCAACGCCGCTTACGAGGTGCTGTCGGACCCGCAGAAGAAGCAGGTCTACGACCTCGGCGGGGATCCCCTCTCGCAGTCCGGCGGCGCCGGCGCGGGCGGCTTCGGCGCCGGTGGCTTCGGCAACTTCTCCGACATCATGGACGCGTTCTTCGGCACGGCGTCGCAGCGCGGGCCGCGCTCGCGCACCCGCCGCGGCCAGGACGCGATGATCCGGATCGAGGTGGAACTGGACGAGGCGGCCTTCGGGACGACCAAGGAGATCCAGGTCGACACCGCGATCGTCTGCAACACCTGCAACGGCGAGGGCGCGGCTCCGGGCACCTCGGCGCAGACCTGTGACATGTGCCGCGGCCGCGGTGAGGTCTCGCAGGTCACCCGGTCCTTCCTGGGCCAGGTCATGACCTCGCGGCCGTGCCCCCAGTGCCAGGGCTTCGGGACCGTGGTCCCCACGCCCTGTCCGGAGTGCGCCGGTGACGGCCGGGTCCGCTCGCGGCGCACGCTGACCGTGAAGATCCCGGCCGGTGTCGACAACGGCACCCGGATCCAGCTCGCCGGCGAGGGCGAGGTCGGCCCCGGCGGCGGTCCGGCCGGCGACCTGTACGTCGAGATCCACGAGCTGCCGCACGCGCGGTTCCAGCGCCGCGGCGACGATCTGCACTGCACGGTCACCATCCCGATGACCGCGGCGGCCCTCGGCACCAAGGTGCCGCTGGAGACGCTGGACGGCCTGGAGGAGATCGACATCCGGCCCGGGACGCAGTCCGGGCAGTCGATCCCGCTGCACGGCCGCGGTGTCACGCATCTGCGGGGCGGCGGCCGGGGCGACCTGATCGTGCATGTCGAGGTGCAGACGCCGACGAAGCTCGACGCCGAGCAGGAGCGGCTGCTGCGCGAGCTGTCCAAGCTGCGCGGCGAGGAGCGCCCGCAGGGGCAGTTCCAGCCGGGCCAGCAGGGGCTGTTCTCGCGGCTGAAGGACGCGTTCAACGGGCGCTGACCGCCCGGCGGTGACGGGTGCGCCGACGGCCTCCGACCGGAGTCCGTCGACGCCTCGGACCGGCCTCGGACCGAAGGCCGCCACCGCCTCTGACCGGGCGCGTAGTGGAATATGCCGATCGTGACACCCGATTCGGACTTGTTCGGAGGACGTGACACCATGCGGTCATGTCCTCCGCACTGACCGATCTTCTCCCTCACCCGATCGTGCAGGCCCCCATGGCGGGCGGCGTCTCCGGTCCCGAGCTCGCCGCCGCCGTGTCCGAGGCCGGTGGGCTCGGCTTCCTGGCCGCCGGGTACAAGACGGCCGACGGGGTGTACCAGGAGATCAAGCGGCTGCGGAGCCTCACCGACCGGCCCTTCGGCGTGAATGTGTTCATGCCCCAGCCCGAATATGCGGAGAGCGGCGCGGTCGAGGTCTACGCCCATCAGCTCGCGGGCGAGGCCGCCTGGTACGAGACCGAGCTGGGCGATCCGGACAGCGGCCGCGACGACGGCTACGACGCCAAGCTCGCGGTGCTCCTGGACGACCCGGTGCCCGTGGTCTCCTTCCACTTCGGGGTGCCGAGCCGGGAGGCGCTGGAGCGGCTGCGGCGGGCCGGGACCTTCACGCTGGTCACCGCCACCACCGCCGAGGAGGCCGTCGCGGTGGAGCGGGCCGGGGCGGACGCGGTGATCGCCCAGGGGGTGGAGGCGGGCGGCCACCAGGGCACGCACCGGGACGTCCCGGAGAACGACGGCACCGGCCTCGGCCTGCTGTCCCTGATCACGCAGATCCGTGAGGCGGTGCACATCCCCGTCGTCGCCGCCGGCGGGATCATGCGCGGCGCCCAGATCGCGGCGGTCCTCGCGGCGGGTGCGAGCGCGGCCCAGCTGGGCACCGCCTTCCTCGCCACCCCCGAGTCCGGCGCGCCCGCCGTGCACAAGGAGGCGCTGACCAACCCCCTGTTCGTCCGCACCGAGTTGACCCGCGCGTTCACCGGCCGGCCGGCCCGCGGGCTGGTCAACCGCTTCCTGCGCGAGCACGGCCCGTACGCGCCCGCCGCGTACCCGGAGATCAACCACCTCACCTCGCCGCTGCGCAAGGCCGCCGCGAAGGCCGGGGACGCGCAGGGCATGGCGCTGTGGGCGGGCCAGGGCCACCGGCTGGCGCGGGACCTGCCCGCCGGGCAGCTGGTGGAGGTGCTGGCGGCCGAACTCGCCGAGGCCCGTGCGGTGTTCGCCGAGGGGGGTGCCCGATGACCGCCCCTGTGTTCGTCGTGGCGGACTTCGCCGCGGACGGCGACCGCTATGTCCTGGACGGTCCCGAGGGCCGGCACGCGGTGTCGGTCAAGCGCCTTGAGGCCGGCGAGGAGGTCGTGCTCACCGACGGCGCGGGGCGCTACGCGGTGTGCGAGGTGCTCGGCAGCGAGGGCAAGGACCGGCTGGTCGTACGGATGCCGGAGGTGTCCGAGGAGCCCGCGCCGCGGCCCCGGATCACGGTCGTACAGGCGCTTCCCAAGGGCGACCGGGGGGAGTTGGCCGTCGAGACGATGACCGAGGTCGGGGTCGACGCGATCGTGCCGTGGCAGGCCGCGCGCTGCATCACGCAGTGGCGGGGCGAGCGGGGGCTGAAGGCGCTCGGCAAATGGCGGGCGACCGCGCGCGAGGCCGGGAAGCAGTCCCGGCGGGTGCGGTTCCCGCAGGTCGCGGAGGCGGCGAGCACCAAGCAGGTCGCGGCGCTTTTGGCCGACGCCGACTTCGCGGGGGTGCTGCACTCCGACTTCGAGCACACCAGCGCGGCGCTGGCCACCGCCGAACTCCCCGCCGAGGGCGAGATCGTGCTGGTCGTCGGCCCCGAAGGGGGCGTCTCCCGGGACGAGTTGGCGCTCTTCGAGGAGGCGGGCGCGAAGGCGTACGTCCTCGGACCCAGCGTGTTGCGCACATCCACCGCCGGTACGGCGGCCGCCGCCCTCAGCACGAGATCGCGGACACTGCTGGCCGGCGGCCCTGCCAGGGCGATACGGGCCACCAGCCCGGTCATCCGCAGCACCTGCTGGGCGGCGGCCCGCCGCTCGGCGTCGTAGGTGTCGAGAATGCCGTCGCACAGGCGCCGGTCCAGGACGCCGGCGAGTTTCCAGGCGAGGTTGCGGGCGTCCTGCATACCGAGGTTCGCGCCCTGCCCGCCGACCGGGTAGTGCGTGTGGGCGGCGTCGCCCAGCAGGAACACCCGGCCGGTACGCATCTCGTGGACGAGGGACTCCTGCGAGGTGAACTCGGTCACAAGCGTCAGGTCGCCGATGTCCAGGGTGCGCCGGCCGCGGCGCAGGAGGGCCCGGACCTCCTCGATGCCGGGCTGGATCTCCTCGCTCACGTTGCCGGCGACCCGGTAGGGGCCGTGGGGGAGGGGCGCGATGAGGAGTGCGCCGCGCGCGGTGAGGGTGTACTCGATGTCGGTGACGGGGGGCGCGGGGGTGAGGGCGCCTTCGGCGAGCAGGAACCGGGACAGGGCTTTTGTCCGGGTGGAGGGTGTGCCCAGCGCGGTGCGGACGGTGGAGTGGGCGCCGTCCGCGCCGATGAGCCATGCCGCGGTGAGGGTATTGGTGCGGCCGCTGGCGTCGGTGGTCTCGACGTGCACCTCGCCGGGTGTCTGGGTGAGGCCGGTGGCCCGCCGTCCGCGTTCGACGGTGACCCCCATGGCGGTGAGGGCTTTCTCCAGCAGCCGGTCGGTGTGGTGCTGGGGCAGGACCAGTGGGGCGGTGCCAGGGGTGAACCGGAAGCGGGCCAGGCGCCGGGTGCCGGTGCTGTAGGTGAAGGCTTCGGGCTGCCTGCCCAGGTGGAGCGCTTCGTCGAGGACGCCGTAGTCGGCCAGGACGGCGAGCTGCGGCGGCCACAGCAGGATGGACCTGGTGCCGGTCGCGGCCTGCGGGTTGGTGTCGATGACGCGGACGGTGGCGCCGTGGCGGGTCAGTTCGCACGCGGCGGTGAGCCCGCACGGGCCCGCGCCGACGACGAGGACGGAAGCAGGGTCCACCAGAGGTCCCCCCTTGGTCACTTCGGGAGCCGGTCGGTGAGGAGTCCGGCGAGGTCCGCCGGGGTGGGGTGGGTCCACAGGGCGGTGGTGGGCAGTTCGACGCCGGCCTCGTGGGCGATGCGGTTGCGCAGCTGGATCGCGAGCAGGGAGTCCAGGCCGAGCGCGGCGAACGCCGTGCGGTCCTCGACGCTGTCGAGGGGGCAGCGCAGTACGGCGGCCGTGTGCTGCTTGATCTTCTCGTGCAGGAACCGGGTGCGCCGCTCGGGGTCGGTCAGGGCGTTCCAGTCGGCCAGGAAGGTGCTGGTGTCGTCGTCGGCGGGGCCGCCGGTGCGGTCGATCGCCGCGTAGTAGGCCAGGCGGGCCGCGTCGGGGTGCAGGGAGAGCCGCAGGTCCAGGTCGTGCGGTGAGTAGACGGTCAGGGGCCGCCCGGAGCGGGTGACGATCTTCTCCAGCGCGGCCATGCCCTCCTCGGGGGAGATCATGGCGTAGCCGAGGGCTTCGATGCCCGTTCCCCTGCCGTGCCCGGACCAGGGCCCCCACACGATGCTGGTGGCGGGCAGCCGCTGGGCGCGCCGCCAGCGGGTGAACTCGTCCAGCCAGGAGTTCGCGGCGGCGTAACAGGTCTGCCCGGGCTGGCCGATGACGGCGGCCACGGAGGTGAAGTTGATCCACCAGTCCAGGGCGCAGGTCTTCGTCGCCTCGTGCAGGTTCCACGCGCCCAGTGCCTTGGCGTCCCACACCCGTTGCAGCTGGGCGGCGTTGACGTTCTCGAGGACGGAGTCCTCGACCACGGCGGCGGCGTGCAGGACGCCGCGCAAAGGGCGGCCGGTGGCCTCGGCCGCGGAGACCAGACGGTGGGCCGTCGCCGGGTCGGCCATGTCGCCGAGCGCGACGGTGACCTCGACGCCGCGCGTGGTGAGCTCCTCGATGACACGGCGGGCCCGCTCGCCCGGTTCGGACCGGGCGCCGAGGACGAGGGCGCGGGCCCCGCGAGCGGCGAGCCACTGCGCCACGTCCAGGCCGAGACCGCCCAGTCCCCCGGTGATCAGGTAGGACGCGTGCGGTTCGGCCGGCCGTACGTCCTGGGGGGCGACCGGCAGCGTGACCTGCCCTTCGGCCGGCCAGACGAGCGCGAGGTTGCCGGTGTGCCGGGCACCCGCCATGGTGCGGAACACCTCGGACGCCTCGGAGACGGGGGAGGAGGTCATGGGCAGCGGCGGCAGCAGGCCCGCCGCGTAGGCCTGGCCGATCTCCTGTACGAGGGAGGCGATCAGGGCGGGCTCCTCGTGCAGGAGCAGGGCGATGTCGACGCTGCTGAAACTGATGTTGCGGCGGAACGGCAGGAGCCCGAGGTGGGTGTCCTCGTAGATGTCGCGTTTGCCGATCTCGATGAACCGGCCCTTGCGGGCGAGGAGATCGAGACCGGCGCTCTGCGCCGGGCCGGTCAGCGAGTTGAGGACGACGTCCACCCCCCGGCCCCGGGTGATCTCGCGCACCTGCCGGGCGAAGTCGAGGCCGCGGGAGTCCATCACGTGCCGGACGCCCAGGGAGCGCAGGTAGTCCCGCTTCTCCTGCGTCCCGGCGGTGGCCAGGACCTCGGCCCCTTTCATCCGGGCGATGTTGACGGCGGCCAGCCCCACACCGCCGGAGGCGGAATGGATGAGCACCCGTTCCCCCGCTGCCAGACGTGCCAGGCGGCACAGCCCGTACCAGGAGGTGAGGTAGGCGATGGGCAGCCCGGCCGCGTGCGTGAGTTCCTCGGGGGAGGTGAGGGGGACGGCCCAGTCGGCGCGCACGGTGACGCGGGAGGCCATCAGCGTCTCGCGGTCGCCGGCCCAGCACACCGGCACCGCGACGAGGTCGCCGACGGACGCGCAGCGCACGCCCTCGCCGACGGCGGTGACCGTACCCGCTCCGTCGAACACGGCCTGCGGGACGATGTCGGTCCCGGACAGCAGCTGGTCGTAGGTGCCGACCGCCTTGAGTACGTTGATGAAGTTCAGGCTGGTGGAGTGCAGCTGGACCTGGATCTGCCCGGAAGCGGGCGGCCGGGGCACCAGGGCGCTCAGGTGGAGATCGTCGAGGGTCCGGCTCGGGCCGCGGAGCAGTTTGGCGCCCTGAGTACGCCAGTTCACGCCCGCGCGGACGCGGTCGCCGGGGCCCAGGGGGTGGTGGGTGAGGCGGGCGAGATAGCGGGCCTGTTCCCGGTAGGCGATGTCGTCTTCGGTGTCGGGGCAGGTCAGCAGCTCGCGGGCGAGTCGCTCCGGTGTGGTGTGCCGGTCGGTGTCCAGGTGGGCGGGGCGCAGGGCGGCCTGCTCCAGGGCGAGGACACGCACGGCGCCGCGCAGTCCTGATCCGGCGAGGCCGGGCGTGTCCCGGGAGGTGACGTGCGCCGCGTCGCGGGTGAGCACCCACAGCCGGGGCCCGCCCCGGCCGTCGGGGGCCAACGACTGGGCGAGACGGATCAGATGCTCGAGGTTGCTCCGGGCACAGACCGCCGGAGCGGACGCGCCGTCCAGGGCGGGCAGGTAGACCACGCCCCGCGTCGCGTCGCGGGGCGGCCCGCTGAGGCCGGTGACGGGGCGGAGGGCGGCGGTGGCGCCGTGTTCTTCGAGGGCCGCCTTGAGGTCCGCCGCCTCGCCGGCGCGGTCCCTCTCGTAGTACAGCTCCCAGTGGCCCGCCTCGGTGATCTCCCGGGTCCCGGGGGCTTCGAGCCAGGTGACGTCGAGGGTGCGCCGGTCGAAGAGATCCTCGCCGTCCTGGGAAGGAACGTTCACGCAGTCGATCGCGTCCGCCTCGGCGAGGACGGTCCCGGCGGCATCGGTCAGCAGGCAGCGGGCGGTGCAGGAGCGGTCGCCCACGTCGGTGAGCCGCACATGGGCATACGCCGCCGTGGTGGTGTCGCCCAGGACCCTGACCCGGCCGAGCCGGCGCGGCAGCATCCCGCCGGGCGGCACGGGGTGGCAGGCCAGCCAGGTACTGCCCACCGCCTGCAGGCAGATGTCGAGCAGGACGGGGTGCAGCCGCAGGTTCCGGCTTCCCGCGCGCCCGGCCGAGGGCAGCACGACGTCGGCCAGCGCGCACGGCTCGTCGTCCCCCACTTCCCCGTCAGCGCCTGGGGGCTGCCGCAGGCCGTCGCCGTGCCCGCGGATCAGGCGCAGGCGGGTGATGCCCTGGAACGCCGGGCCGTGGGTGATGCCCCGCTCCTGGCGCAGCCGCCGGTACAGCTCGGCCGCATCGACGTCCTCGCACGGTGCCGACAGCAGGGCGGTGATGTCCACCGGCGCGGGCGGGCGCTGCTGCGGGGCGTGGTGGAGCCGGGCACCCGCGTGGGCGGCGAAGACGCCGTCGGGCCCGGCCGCGTGCAGGGTCCAGTCGGCGAGGGCGGGCGTGAGCGTGGTGGCGAGAGCCGTGACCTCCCGGCTCTCGCCGAGGGCGAGTATGCGGTGCAGGTCGAGGTCGCGGACCTCCACCTCGTCCGGGGGCGCGCAGAACACGTCCGTGGCGCAGGAGA
Source organism: Streptomyces murinus (assembly GCF_002154555.1). Lineage (GTDB taxonomy): Bacteria > Actinomycetota > Actinomycetes > Streptomycetales > Streptomycetaceae > Streptomyces > Streptomyces murinus. Next base: position 2,832 of record NZ_MUNF01000362.1, on the reverse strand, counting down.
TGGCCATCTCCGCCATCGCGGCGCCGGGGAGGACGGGCACGTCGTTGACCCGGTGCTCGTCCAGCCAGGGCAGGGTGGTGCGGGTGAGGGTCTGCTGCCACAGGTGGCGCCGGGCACTGGCCGGGTCGGTCAGATGGGTGCCGGTCAGGACACCCTGGCCGGCGCGACCGGCGGTGGGCGGGGCGGTGCGCAGCGGTGAGGGGGCGATGCTGTGCCGGGTGCGTTCCCAGCTCATGGTGGGCACATCGGCGAGCGCGGCGTCCCGGTAGGGGGTGGCGGGCCAGGTGACCGGGCATCCGGTGCAGTGCAGGGCGGCCACCTGGGTGAGGAACGCGGTGCGTTCCTCGCTCTCGCGGTGCAGGGAGCCCAGGACGTCGACGGGATCCGGTCCGAGGGCGGCGGCCGTGGCGTGGACCGCGTGCGCGAGGACCGGGTGCGGGCTGATCTCCACGAACCGTCGGAAGCCGTCCTCGACGGCGGCCCGGACGGCGGAGGCCAGCAGGACCGGCTGCCGCTGGTTGGCGGCCCAGTAGTCCGCGTCCAGCCGTACGCCGCGGCGGGCGTCGTCGAGGACGGTGCTGTAGAAGCGGACGTCCGGGGTGCGCGGGTCCAGACCGGCGAGGGCGGTGCGCAGTTCGTCCAGGATGGGATCCATGTGCGCGGTGTGCGCGGCGATGTCGACGTTGACGAACGTGGCCGCGATGTCCTCCTTCTGCCAGGCGCGCACCAGCTGGTCGACGGCGTCCTTGTCGCCGCCGATCACGGTCGCCTCCGGTGAGGTGACCACGGCCACGCTCACCCCCCGCACCCCGCTCGCGGCGATCCTCGCCTCGACGTCGGCGCGGGGCAGCGCGATCGAGGCCATCCGGCCGGCCCCCGCCCGGCGCACGTTCAGCCGGGAGCGGCGGCAGATGACACGGGCCCCCTCCTCCGGGGTGAGGGCGCCGGAGGCGACGGCGGCCGCGGCCTCGCCCATGGAGTGCCCGATCACCGCGGCGGGCCGCACCCCGTAGCCGGCCCACATGGCGCACAGGCCCAGCTGGATGGCGAACACGGTCGGCTGGACGCGGTCCATGCCCTCCACGAGACGGGCACCGGCCAGGGTCTGGCGCAGGGAGAACCCGGACTCCTCGGCGACCAGCGGTTCGAGCCGGTCGATGACCCGGGTGAAGCCGGCATCACGGTCCAGCAGGCCCCGGCACATGCCCGCCCACTGCGAGCCGTGGCCGGAGAACAGGAACACGGTGTCGGCCCCGGGCCTGGCCGTGCCCCGCGCCACGCCGGTGGTCGCTGTTCCGTCGGCGGCCTCGGTGAGCCGGCCGATCAGTTCGGCGCGGGTGGCGGCGACGACCGCCAGCCGCTCCCGCAGCGGGGAGCGGCGCACCGCCAGGGTGTGGGCGACGTCCGGTAACGCGACGCCGCTGCCTTCTTCCTCCAGCCAGCGGGCCAGACGCCTCGCCGCGGTGGTGAGCGCCGGACGGCTCGCCGCCGAGAGCGGGAACGCCAGCGGCTCACCACCGGCCTGCTCGTTGCCGCCCGCACCGCGGGATGCCGTACGACGCCGGCCGCGTCCGCCCCCGTCGGGGGGCTGTTCGAGGACCACGTGCACGTTGGCGCCCGTGACGCTGAGGGAGGACACGACGGCCAGCCGCCGCCCCTCGCGTGCGGGCCAGGCGACGGTCCCGGTGGGCACCCGGAAGCGGGTCGCTCCGGCGTCGATCTCCGGATTCCAGTGCCGGAAGTGCAGGTTCGGCGGGATCTCACCGCGCTGTACCGACAAGAGGGCCTTGAGGACTCCGGCCAGGCCCGCCACCGGTTCGGTGTGCCCGATGTTCGTCTTCACCGAGCCGAGCGCGCAGACGCCGGGCCCGCTGCCGTAGACCTCGGCGAGCGCGCGGAACTCCAGGGGATCGCCGACCCCGGTCCCGGTGCCGTGGGCCTCCACCAGGCCGACGTCCCCCGGATCGACACCCGCGGCGGCCAGGGCCCGGCGGCAGACCTCGATCTGCGCGTCGGTGGAGGGCGCGGTCAGCCGGGTGGAGCGGCCCCCGTTCTGGTTCAGGGCGCTGCCCCGGATCACGCCGAGGATCCGGTCGCCGTCGCGCACGGCGTCGTGAAGGCGCTTGAGCGCGAGGACCACGCAGCCCTCTCCGCGCACATAACCGTCGGCGCCGGCGTCGAAGGCCCGGCACCGGCCGGTGGGCGAGAAGAACGACCAGCGCGCCGGCGGCACGGACTCCTCGGGCCCCAGGATGAGGACGCACGCCCCGGCGAACGCCAGGTCGCTCTCCTTGTCCCGCAGCCCCTGGCACGCGGCGTGCAGGGCCACGAGCCCGGAGGAGCACCCCGCCTCCAGCGTCATCTGCGGGCCCCGCAGATCGAGGAGGTAGGCGATGCGTCCGGCGGCCATCGAATGGATGCTCGCGTTCATCGCATAGGCGTCGATCTCCTCCAACGGCCGCTGGGCGCGCAGGAGATACTCCTTGTTGTAGACACCGAAGTAGGTGCCGACCGGCTTGCCGGACAAGGACCTCGGCGGCACTCCGGCATGCTCGGCCGCCTCCCAGAACGTCTCGCACAGCAGCCGGTGATGGGGATCGACCCAGGCCGCCTCATGAGCGTTGATACCGAAGAACGCGGGATCGTAGGCGTACACGTCCTCGTCGAGGAAGGCCCCCCATTTCAGCCGGGCGGCGACATCGGCGGGCAGACCGAAGACCTCCTCCTGGCTCCACCGCTCCTCGGGAACCTCGCGGACGACGTCCCGCCCGCCGGTCAGCAGCTTCCAGAACGACGCGGGGGAATCGGCACCCCCCGGCAGCCGGCAGCCGG
>NZ_MUNF01000361.1 GCF_002154555.1 Streptomyces murinus | reverse complement strand
CCGCGTAACGCCGGGTGCGGAGCGCGGCCTTGCCGGCTCCCTCGCGTAAGTTCCCCGCTCCCTCGCATGAGTTCCTGGCTCCCCCGCGTGGGACGGATCTCGTACGACCGCTGCTCAGCGGAACGTCGACGGCGGTGACTCCAGGTCCTCCAGCTCGATCCCGGGTGCGGCCAGGACCACGTCGCCGGCGAGGTGGACGGTGTGCTGTTCGCCCGTGTCCAGGGCGCTGACCTGGTATTCCTCCACGGTCAGGGGGCCGTTGTCAGTGGCGTGTGCTTCGCTGTTCACCAGTGCCCAGGACTGGTCCACGGTGCGGGGGGCGAGGACCGGGTCCGTGAGGGCGACGAGTCGTACACGGGTCGCGGAGGAGGGGGTGAGGCGCAGGAGACGAGCGGTGGCGACGAGGAACGCGGGGGACGTGCCGGTGAAGGCGTGGGCGCGCACATTGCCTTCGGTGGCATGGGTTCCGGTGGGGTCCGTGCGGACCCAGGTGACGCCGTCGAGGGCGGCACCGCGTACCTGCCAGCCGCCCGCGTGGAGTTCGAGGCGGATGGGACGGCCGAGGTCGTCCAGGGCGAGATCGACCGAACCGCGCTGGTCGCCGGCGGGGGTCGTCAGCCGGGAGACATAGCGCCAGCCGGACGGGCCGGGGGCGCACTGGAAGTGCTCTTCACCGAGGGGGGTGTGATCGTGCGGATCGTGGAGCGAATAGCGGCCGCGGGGCATGGGGGTCCTGGGTCGTGACGGGCTCGGGTCGCCGCGGTACGTCGGTCCGGGGTGGGTGACGCGCCGGACGGGTGCGTGAGGGCCGGACCGGACCGGCCTGCAAAGGGGCAGGCCCCCGGCACGGGGGTGCGGGGGCCTGCCTCTGCGGACCTGGCCGAGACGCGGTGACGCGGCTCGGGGTCGGTCAGTAGCGGTAGTGGTCCGGCTTGTACGGACCCTCGACCTCGACACCGATGTACGCCGCCTGCTCCGGGCGCAGCGTCGTCAGCTTCACACCGAGGGAGTCCAGGTGGAGACGGGCGACCTTCTCGTCCAGGT
>NZ_MUNF01000360.1 GCF_002154555.1 Streptomyces murinus | reverse complement strand
CGGCGAGTTCGGCCTCGATGTCGTACAGGCCTATATGCGGCACGTCCAGGACAACGCCGAGGAAGCGGTCCGCCGCGTCATCGACGCCCTGGACGACGGCGAGTACGCCTACGAGACCGACGCGGGCGCCGTCATCCACGTCCGGGTCCGCGTCGAGCGGGCCGAGCGCCGGGCCACCATCGACTTCACCGGCACCTCCGGGCAGCTCCCCACCAACTTCAACGCCCCCTTCGCCGTCGTCAACGCGGCCGTCCTGTACGTCTTCCGCACCCTGGTCGCCGACGACATCCCGCTCAACGACGGCTGCCTGCGCCCCCTGGACATCGTCGTACCGCCCGGCTCCCTGCTCGCCCCGAAGCCCCCGGCCGCCGTCGTCGCGGGCAACGTGGAGACCTCGCAGGCCATCACCGGTGCCCTGTACGCGGCGCTCGGCGTCCAGGCCGAGGGCTCCGGCACGATGAACAACGTCACCTTCGGCAACGAACGCCACCAGTACTACGAGACCGTCGCCTCCGGCTCCGGCGCGGGCGACGGCTTCCCCGGGGCCGATGTCGTACAGACCCATATGACCAACTCCCGGCTCACCGACCCCGAGATCCTGGAGTGGCGACTGCCCGTCCGCCTGGAGGAGTTCGCCGTACGGCACGGGAGCGGCGGCACCGGCACCTGGCGCGGCGGCGACGGCGCGGTGCGCCGCATCCGGTTCCTGGAGCCCATGACCGTCTCCACCCTCTCCCAGCACCGCCGTGTGCCCCCGTACGGCATGGCGGGCGGTGCCCCCGGAGCGCTCGGCACCAACCGGGTCGAGCGGGCCGACGGCGGTGTCACCGATCTCGGCGGCAGCGGTTCCACCGAGGTCGGCCCCGGCGACGTACTGGTCATCAAAACCCCCGGTGGCGGCGGCTACGGCCGGCCGTCGCCCGAACCCCAGCAAGCAGGAGAAGTGAACGATGGTCCTCGGGCGTTCTGAGCACGGCAATTTCCCGGTCGAGCCCGTCACGCTCAAGATCCTGGTGGCGGGCGGCTTCGGCGTGGGCAAGACCACCCTGGTCGGCGCGATCAGCGAGATCCGCCCGCTGCGCACCGAGGAGCAGCTCACCGAGGCCGGGCGCCCGGTCGACGACACCAGCGGGGTGGAGGCCAAGAACACCACCACCGTGGCCATGGACTTCGGCCGGATCACCCTGCGCGAGGACCTGGTCCTGTACCTGTTCGGCACGCCCGGGCAGGAGCGGTTCTGGTTCATGTGGGACGAGCTGTCCGAGGGCGCGCTCGGTGCCGTCGTGCTCGCCGACACCCGCCGCCTGGAGGACTCCTTCGCCGCCGTCGACTACTTCGAGCGACGCTCCATCCCCTTCCTGGTCGCCGTCAACTGCTTCGACGGCGCCGCCCGCTACCCCTCCGACTCGGTCCGCCGGGCGCTCGATCTGGACCCCGGAGTGCCCGTGATGCTGTGCGACGCCCGCGACCGGCAATCGGCCAAGGACGTCCTCATCGACCTCATCGAACACGCCATGCGCTACACGGCGGACCACCGCCAGCCGGTCGGCAGCTGAGGAGAACAGGTCTCAAGTCACGCACATCTAGGGGCCGTTCACCACTGAGGCTCGGCGGCCGCCGCCCGCGCCGGGGTCATCGCTCCGCCGCCCCGCCGTACCTCATGTCCGGTCAGGCCCGCGCGGCCGAGTACCCAACTCGCGCCGCCGAGCGCCTTGGCCGCCTGCTTCAGCGGGGCGAGTTGGGCGGCGGCCTGGCGGTGGTCGTGCACGCTGCCCGGCCCGCACACCACGGTCGCCAGCGACAGCGTGACCGGCCGTCCGCCCGCCGACCAGGGGGCGTCCAGCACCGCCGCGGCCAGTGGGCCGAGTGTCTCCTCGTCGGCCAGCACCAGGAAGTCGTCCCCGCCGATGTGCCCCACCCGCGCCTGCCCGGCGATCGCCTGCGTCAGTGCCCGCCCCACCGAGCGGATCAGCTCGTCGCCCGCGGCGAAACCGGCGCCGTCGTTCACCTTCTTGAAGTGGTCGATGTCCAGCCAGCTCAGCGCGAACGGCCGCCCGTCCGCGATCCGCCGGTCCACCTCACCGGTGATCGCGTCCGAACCCGGCAGCCGGGTCAGCGGATTGAGCCCGGCCGCCTCCTCCACCCGGCTCTCGGCCAGCGCCCGCACCAGGTCCGCGAGCCGTACGACACCCACGCACCGCCCGTGCGCGTCCAGCACCGCCACATCGTCGCTGGTCCGGTCCCGGCCGCCGATCGCCACCACGTCCAGCACCTCCCAGGCGGTGGCGTCCACCCCGACCGTGCGCGGGGCGTCCCCGAGCCGTGCGGCGGGACGGTCGGCGTACAGGGCGTGCCCGTAGCGGCCGGACATCGACAGCAGGAAGCGTGAGCGGTGCACCGACCGCACGGGTCTGCCCGCCTGGTCCACCAGCAGCACCCCGGAGACGTCCGGCGAGCCGGTCAGCAGGGCCCGCACCTGCCCGGCCGACGCCGTCACCGGCAGCACGGCGGCCGGGCGCACGAACTCCCGTACCGGCGGCCCGGTCCTGGGCGCGACCGGGACGGCGGGGGAGAAGGACGGCACATAGATGTCCGCCACCGGGATCCGGGCGGGCGGCGCGAACAGCTCGCCCTGGGCCAGCTGCGCCCCCGCCGACACCGCCGCCGCGTACTGCCCCTCGGTCTCCACCCCCTCCACGGCGACCAGGGCGTCCAACTCCTCGCACAGGGTCCGCATCGCCCGTACCGCGGCCGGCCTGGCCAGCAGCGAGGCGTCCAGCTTGACCAGATCGGGGGAGAGGTCGGTGAGCAGCCGCAGCGGCACATCGCCGTCCCCGACCCCGTCCGCGCTGATCCGGAACCCCTGCTCCCGCAGCGCGGCCACCGCCTCCAGCAACGCCCGGTGCGGCACATGCGTGCACGGCGGTACGACGTCCAGCGTCACCTCCCAGGGCCCCCGCCCCTGCGCCCGCACCGCGTCATGCAGCGGGGTGAGGCCCCCGAGGTCGGCGAGCGTGCCCGCGAACACGTTCACATGCAGCGGCAGCAGCCGCTCCTTGCGCATGGCCGAGCGCAGCGCCAACACGGCCAGCGCGCCGTCCAGTTCGGGGTCACGGCGGGCCTCGGCCAGGATGTCGCCCGTCTCCGGGCGGGCGAACGCCTCCAGCGCGGCGACCGCGCCCGTCCTCAGGTTCACCAGCGGCTGGAAGGCGAAGCGGAGAGAGTCCGTCCAGGAGTGCACGGGAGCATGATGGCGCTGCGCGCGGGCGCCCAGGGTCAGTTCATGAGACGTTCACACAGGATTCCGGGCCGATCGCACAGCGTGATAATCCCCTTAAGGCTCCCCTTAGGTGCCCCTTAGACGCTCATTGGCCGGCCCTCACCGCACCGCCACCACCGACGAACCGTGCCCGAACAGCCCCTGGTTGGCGGTGATGCCCACCCGCGCACCCTCGATCTGCCGCTCGCCCGCCGCGCCCCGCAACTGCCAGGTCAGCTCGCAGACCTGGGCGATGGCCTGGGCCGGGACGGCCTCACCGAAGGAGGCGAGCCCGCCGCTGGCGTTGACCGGCGTCCGGCCGCCCGGCGCTGTCACGCCCTCCCGCAGCAGCTTCGCCCCCTCGCCCGCGCCGCACAGCCCCAGATCCTCGTACCACTGCAACTCCAGCGCGGTGGACAGGTCGTACACCTCCGCCAGATCCAGGTCCCCGGGGCCGAGGCCGGCCTCCTCGTAGGCGGCGCGGGCGATGGAGGCGCGGAAGGTCTCCTCCGGGGGCCGTACCGCGACCGCCGGGTCGGTGGCGATGTCCGGCAGGTCGAGCACCGGGTTCGGGAAGCGGGGCGTCACCGTGGAGACCGCGCGGATCCGCACCGGCCGCGCGGCGCCGTGCCGGCGGGCGAACTCCAGGGAGGACAGCACCAGGGCGGCGCCGCCGTCGGAGGTGGCGCAGATGTCCAGCAGCCGCAGCGGATCGGCGACCACCGCGGAGGCGGCGACCTCCTCGACGGTGACCCGCTTGCGGTAGCGGGCGTACGGATTCAGCGCCCCCATCGCGGCGTTCTTCACCTTGACCAGCGCGAAGTCCTCCGGTGTGTCGCCGTGCACCGCCATCCGCCGGCGCGCGTACAGCCCGAAGTACGCCGGGTTGGTGGCGCCCAGCAGCCGGAAGCGGAGCCAGTCGGGGTCGTCGGGCCGGTCGCCGCCCGCGGGCCGGAAGAAGCCCTTCGGTGCCGCGTCCGCGCCCACCACGAGCACCACGTCGGCGAGGTGGGCGAGGATCTGCGCCCGCGCCACGGCGATCGCCTGCGCCCCCGACGCACAGGCCGCGTACACACTGGTGACCCGGGCGCCCTGCCAGCCCAGCGCCCTGGCGTACGACGCCCCCGCCACGTACCCCGGGTAGCCGCCCCGCACCGTGTCCGCGCCGACGACGGAGCCCACGTCCCGCCAGTCGACACCGGCGTCCGCGAGCGCCGCGCGGGCCGCCGCCGCGCCGTACTCCACGAAGCCGCGCCCCCACTTGCCCCAGGGGTGCATGCCCGTGCCGAGCACGGCGACGTCTCCCGTCATGACGTCGGCCCCGTCGGCCCCATCGCCCCCGCCGGCCGCCAGTTCCACGTCGCCGTCGTCTCCGTCTCGCCGACACCCTGGAGCACGCCTTCGACGGCCTCCACCTCCATCCCCACCGCGAGATCGGCGACGGTGATCCCGGGGGCCGCCTGCCCCAGCACCACGATCCGCTCGGCCGCCAGCTCCACCGCGATCAACGCGTACGGCTCCCAGGGGCGTTCGGCATCGCTCACGTAGGGGGACGGCGGGCGGTACCGGGTGTCGGTGTACGACCAGACGCGCCCCGTCCGGGACAGCGGGGTCTCCTCCAGGGTGCCGCCCGCGCAGTGCGGATTGCGGCAGTGGACGTCCTCGCGCGGGAAGAAGACCGAGGCGCAGGACGCGCAGCGGGTGCCGAGGAGGCGGAAGCCGTCGCCCTCGCCGGTGAACCAGCCGGTGATCACGGGTGTCCTGGTGTGCGGCAAAGCCCCTCCCGTCACGCGGATCCGGGTTACCTGACGACGCGTCAGGAGTCTGGCACGTCCGACGGGAAATGGGCAGACCGTGTCCGTACCGGACAACACCACTTACGGAAGACGTCGTTCCCGTGATCGGATACAGTCCGCGCGTGTCCGAGAATCAGCAACCCATCGCCAACTCCGCACCGGGATCGCACTGTTCCGCCTGCGGGGTGCCCTATGGAGAGGGCGTCACCGGCTGGCCGCGCACCTGCCCGTCCTGCGGCACGGTCGCCTACCGCAACCCGCTGCCCGTGGCGATCGCGCTCCAGCCCGTGTACGACACCGAGGGCACCGCCCTGGTCGTCATCACCCGCACCATCGCCCCCGCCCGCGGCGGCACGGCCCTGCCCGGCGGCTACGTGGACGACCGCGAGGACTGGAAGCAGGCCGTCGTCCGCGAGCTCAAGGAGGAGACCGGCATCGACGCCGCCGCCCGCGACGTCCGCCTCGTCGACGCCATGAGCTCCCCCGACGGGCATCTCCTCCTCTTCGGCCTCCTCCCCGAACGCCCCGCCG
>NZ_MUNF01000036.1 GCF_002154555.1 Streptomyces murinus | reverse complement strand
CAACGACCACTAGAACTAAAGGCTGGTGGGGGCCCTTCCTCGTGCACGCGAACGAACGCCTACGAAAGCGGATGAACGTGGATGAACGCGGTGCAACCTGCCGTGCTCAGACCACCTGGTGCAGCCACCGCACCGGCGCGCCCTCACCGGCGTACCGGAACGGCTCCAGTTCGTCGTCCCACGGCTTGCCGAGCAGCTTGGCGATCTCGGCCTCCAGGTCGGTCTCCTCGCGCTGGGAGCGGGTGAGGGCGGCGCGCAGGCGGTCCTCGGGGATGAGGATGTCGCCGTGGATACCGGTGACGGCGTGGAAGATGCCCAGGTCGGGGGTGCAGCTGTAGCGCTCGCCCTCGGCGGTGGCGCAGGGCTCCGCGGTGACCTCGAAGCGCAGCAGATGCCAGCCGCGCAGCGCGGAGGCCAGCTTGGAGGCGGTGCCGGGCCGGCCCTGCCAGGAGAACTCCGAGCGCCAGGTGCCGGGGGCGGCGGGCTGCCGGATCCAGTCGAGGTTGACGCGCGTGCCGAGCACCCCGGCGATGGCCCACTCGACGTGCGGGCACAGCGCGCGCGGCGCGGAGTGCACGTACAGAACTCCACGTGTCGTCACCGGAACCTCCGGGCAGAGCGGGACATCTTGCTGGCTTGCCGGCGGCCGTTGCACCACGGCCGCGCTGATGGCGAGGCTACCTTGCGGCGGGGCAAGGAGTGTGACGTACCGTCGGTCCCGGTGCCAGGAATCCTTCACCATTCACCCAGGGGGACGCTTGTACGGGCCCCGTTCGTTCCAGCGGACCCGACGCCGGGAACCCTCGCACGTTGTTATGGGGGAAAGCACCCGACTTCGAACGAGGAGAGCACCAGCAATGCCGAAGCGAAGCCACCGGGCGCGGCTCGCCCTGGCCGTGGCGGCGGCCACCGTGCTGGGCGCCGCCGGGTGCGACGCCCAGGGCTCGCCCGCGGCCAGGGCCACCGGGGCACGGGCCGCCAAGGCGCCGGTGTGGAACCGCAGTCCGGCCTCGATCGCCGCGGTCGGCGACTCCATCACCCGGGGCTTCGACGCGTGCACGGTGCTGTCCGACTGCCCCGAGGTGTCCTGGGCGACGGGCAGCGACGCCCAGGTGGAGAGTCTGGCGGTACGGCTCCTCGGCGCGGCGGGCGCGGCCACGCACAGCTGGAACTACGCGATGACGGGCGCCCGAATGGCGGATCTTTCGCAGCAGATGGCCGATGCGGCGAGTCGCGACCCGGAACTGGTCACCGTGATGGTCGGCGCGAACGACGCCTGCCGGTCCTCCACCCGGGCGATGACCCCGGTGGCCGGGTTCCGCGCGGACTTCGAGGAGGCCCTGCGCACCCTGCGCGCGACCGCCCCGAAGACACAGGTGTACGTCGCGAGCGTGCCGAACCTGAAGCGGCTCTGGGAGCAGGGCCGGGGCAATCCGCTGGGCAAGGAGGTCTGGAAGCTCGGCATCTGCCCCTCGATGCTGGGCGACGCCGACGACCTGGGCGAGGCGGCCGAGCACCGGCGCGACCAGGTCGAGGACCGGGTGGTGGCCTACAACAAGGTGCTGAAGGAGGTCTGCGCCACCGACCGCCGCTGCCGCTTCGACGGCAACGCGGTGTACGACTACCGCTTCGACACCGACCAGCTCAGCCACTGGGACTGGTTCCACCCCAGCAGGGACGGCCAGGCCCGGCTGGCGTCGATCGCCTACCGGACGGTCACGGCCGCCGGCCCGGTGGCGTAGCGCCCGCGCCGTCGGCCTACCCCTCGTACCGGGCCAGTTCGGCGGTCAGGCGGCGCATGACCGTGTGGTTGGCGCGGCGCATCGTGGCGCGCACGACGGGGGCCAGCAGGCGTTCGGACAGCGGTGCGCACAGCCAGGTGTAGGTGAAGGAGACCCGGCTGCCGGCGCCGTCCGGGAGCGGGGCGATGGTGTATATGCCATGGGCCTGACGGCGGCCGCCGGCGCTGACGTTGTGCTCGACGATGCGGTGCGGCGGCTCGGAGTTGATGACTTCGATACTGACGTCGGTCCGCGTGCCGCCCAGGGCGGCGGTGACGGTGGCACGGGCGCCGAAGCCGCGGCTCGGGCCGCTGTAGCGCCAGTCGGTCAGATAGTGGTCGGTGAACCGCTCGTGGTGGGCCATCACTTCGAGGAAGTCATGGACCCGCGCGGGCGGGTACGGAACCTCGGTCGACACGGTCACGGGTCGCATGCCCGGCACGCTACAGAGCCCCGCGCCGGTCACCTAGGGTTTCGGCATGAGCGAACTCTTCGGCACACTTCCCGACGGCACCGAGGTCCACCGCTGGACGCTTCAGCGGAGCGGGACGCGGGTGGAGGTTCTGACGTACGGCGGGATCGTGCGCTCCGTGGAGGTGCCGGACCGGGAGGGGCGGACGGCGGACGTGGTGCTCGGGTTCGCCGGTCTCGACGGCTATCTCGCGCATCCGGAGCCGTATCTGGGCGCGTTGATCGGGCGGTACGCCAACCGGCTCGCGGGGGCGCGGTTCCCGCTGGACGACGTGGTGTACGCCCTGGAGCCGAACGAGGGGCCCAATGTGCTGCACGGAGGTGCGCGCGGGTTCGACAAGCGGGTGTGGAAGGCGGCTGGCGTCGAGCACGGGGTGCGGCTGGCCCGGGTGAGCCCGCACGGCGAGGAGGGCTTCCCCGGCCGGCTCGACGTGGCGGTGACGTACACGCTGGACGCCGACGGTGCGCTGCGGATCGCGTACGAGGCGAGGACGGACGCCCCGACGGTGATCGCGCTCACCAGCCACGGCTACTTCAACCTGGCCGGTTCCGGGGCGGGTTCGGCGGCCGGGCACGAACTGCGGCTGGCCGCCTCCCGGTTGACGCCGACCGGCGAGGATCTGATCCCCACCGGCGAGCTGCGTGAGGTGGCCGGCTCGCGCTTCGACTTCCGTAGTGCCCGCAAGGTGGGCACGGGGTACGACCACAACTTCGTGCTGGACAAGGGGGTTACCGTGGCACCCGAGCAGGTCGCCGAGCTGCACGACCCGTCGTCCGGCCGTACCCTCACCGTCGCGACGACCGAGCCCGGCCTCCAGCTCTACACCGGCGACCATCTCCCGGCGCCCTTCGCCCCCTGCGACGGGATCGCCCTGGAGACCCAGCACTTCCCGGACTCCCCGAACCATCCGGACTTCCCGTCCACGGTGCTGCGCCCCGGCGAGGTGTACCGGTCGGAGACGGTGTACGGCTTCTCCGTGCGCTGACGGGTGCCCCGCGGGTGTCCCCCGGCCGGCGCCGGCCGGGGGACACCGCTGCTCACGCCGAGGCGGCCCGCCCGGTGATCGGGCAGGTGCCGGCCGCGGCGGCGCCGAAGGCGGCGGTGTGCGCGGGTGCCGTGCCGCCGATCTGCTGGAGGATCTCCTTCGAGAGCAGGTCCTCCCTGCCCTTGAGCGCGTCCGCGACGTCGAGGGCGGCGTTGAAGACCATCTCGGCGGCCACGTTGTCCTGCACGATGCGGGCCAGGTTCTCCAGGGCCACGCCGATCGGGTCGGCGGGGGTCTCCGCGGTCGGCAGGTCGATGAGGTGGGTGTTCACCTTGGCCTGGTTCATGGTGCGCCGGATGATGATGGACGCCTGGTTGAGTTCGGCGGTGGTCCAGATCGACAGCACCATGACGTACAGGTCGCTCCACGCCTGCTCGCCGATCCGCGCCCGCCACCGCGCAGATCACCGGGATCGAAGCGCTGATGAAGCGGTGGCGGGCGCGGATCGG
>NZ_MUNF01000359.1 GCF_002154555.1 Streptomyces murinus | reverse complement strand
CACCCAAGGCCCGCATCCCCCATCCGCAGCAACCCCCGCCCCCGTACCCGCGCATCGGCGCGGGGCTGTGGCGGCGCTGTCTGGTCGGCGGGCTCGCGGTGTGGGTGCCGGCCGCGGGACTGGCCCTCGCGACCCGGAGCACGGCGGCGCTCGTGGTGCCCGTCCTGCTGGGCGCGTTCCTGGCCCCAGTGGTCTTCGTGCTGTGGGCGTACGAGCGGCATGGCCGGGACCTCGGCGTCAGCGCGGTGCTCGGCTGCTTCCTGGCGGGCGGGGCGCTCGGCGTGCTCGGCGCCTGCCTCACGGCCGCGTCCGCGCCCCACCCCTCCCCGGGCCGGTATCTGACCGTCGCCCTGGCCGAGGAGGCGGCCAAGCTGGCGGCGCTGGCGTTCGCGCTGCGCCGGCAGCCGGCCGTCCACGGGATGCGGGCCGGTCTTGTGCTGGGCGCCGCCGTGGGCGCCGGCTTCGCGGCCCTGGAGAGCACCGGGCACGCCCTCGACGCGGCCCTGTGGGCACCGGACCCCTGGGGGCAGCTGGAGACGGAACTGGTGCGCGGGCTGCTCGCGCCCCTCGGGCAGGGCGCCTGGACCGCGGTCGCGGGCGGTGTGCTGCTGGCGCTGCGCCGCCCCGACGGCCGCTTCCGGTACGCGCCGCCGGTGATCGCCGCCGGGATGGGCGTCGCCCTGCTGCACGCCCTGGCGGACACGGCGCGCGGCCTCGCGCCCTGGCTGGTCGTACGGCTCACCGGCCGGGGCGTGGAGACCGGGCTGTTCGCGCCGGGGTACCCGCCGCAGCCGAGCGCCGCCCAGCAGCATCTGCTGACCCTGGTCTCCGCCCTCGGACCGGCCCTCGTCGCGCTGGCCGGACTGTCCTGGGCGCTGTCACTCGCCCGACGCAATCCTCCGTATCCTCCTTGGAAAAATACCCCCTAGGGGTATACTCTGACGAGGGTGGGGAAACCATCGGGAACAGCACCGGCGAACACCACCGGCCCCACGTGCCACGACGAGGAGAACGACATGAGCGCCCAGACCGACACCCCGGCCGCCGTCACCACCGTCTACCGGGTGACCGGCATGAGCTGCGGGCACTGCGAGGGATCCGTCTCCGGCGAGATCTCCCAGCTCCCCGGCGTCACCTCGGTGAAGGCCGTCGCGTCGAGCGGCGAGGTGACCGTCGTCTCCGCGGCCCCGCTGGACGACGAGGCCGTCCGCGCCGCCGTGGACGAGGCCGGCTTCGAGCTGGCCGGCAAGGCCTGAGCAGCGCCCTTCCACAGTCCCGACCGGCCGTGCCGACCAGCTGATACTGGCTCCGTGCGGTCCGGTCCGATGTCTGGAGTCCGGACATGACCAGCACCATCGCAGAACAAGCAGAGCAAGCGGACACCGTCATAACCCCCGGTACGACGTCCTCCGGTACGGCATCCTCCGGTGCGGCGTCCGAGGTCGAGCTGCTCATCGGCGGGATGACCTGCGCCTCCTGCGCGGCCCGCGTCGAGAAGAAGCTCAACCGCATGGACGGCGTCAGCGCCACCGTCAACTTCGCCACCGAGAAGGCGAAGGTCAGCTACGGCGCGGGCGTCGAGGTCGCCGATCTGATCGCCACCGTCGTCAAGACCGGGTACACCGCCGAGGAACCCGCCCCGCCGCGACCCGAGCCCGAGGCCGAGGCCCCGGATTCCGCCGGGCAGGACCCCGAACTCGGCGCGCTGCGCCACCGGCTGCTCGTCTCCGCGCTGCTCGCCCTGCCCGTCGTGCTGCTCGCGATGATCCCGGCCCTCCAGTTCGACAACTGGCAGTGGCTCTCCCTCACCCTCGCCGCGCCCGTCGTCGTCTGGGGCGGGGCGCCCTTCCACCGCGCCGCCTGGACCAACGCCCGGCACGGCGCGGCCACCATGGACACCCTGGTCTCGGTCGGCACGCTGGCCGCGTTCGGCTGGTCGCTGTGGGCGCTGTTCTTCGGCCACGCCGGGATGACCGGCATGCACGACGAGTTCCGCCTCACCGTCTCCCGGATGGACGGCGCCTCCACCATCTATCTGGAGGTCGCCTCCGGCGTCATCGCGCTGATCCTGCTCGGCCGCTATCTGGAGGCCCGCTCCAAGCGGCGCGCCGGCGCGGCCCTGAAGGCGCTGCTGGAGCTGGGCGCCAAGGACGTGGCCGTGCTGCGGGACGGGCGTGAGGTGCGGGTGCCGGTCTCGGCGCTGGCGGTCGGCGACCGGTTCGTCGTACGGCCCGGCGAGAAGGTCGCCACCGACGGCACCGTGGTCGAGGGCGTCTCCGCGGTCGACGCCGCCATGCTGACCGGCGAGTCGGTGCCGGTGGACGTCGGCCCCGGCGACCAGGTCACCGGCGCCACGGTCAACGCGGGCGGGCGGCTCGTCGTCGAGGCCACCCGGGTCGGCGCCGACACCCAGCTGGCCCGGATGGCCAGGCTGGTGGAGGACGCGCAGAACGGCAAGGCCGAGGTGCAGCGGCTGGCCGACCGGGTCTCCGCGGTGTTCGTGCCCGTGGTCATCCTGATCGCGCTCGCCACCTTCGGGGTCTGGCTCGGTGTCACCGGGGACGCGGTCTCCGCGTTCACCGCCGCCGTCGCCGTGCTGATCATCGCCTGCCCCTGTGCGCTGGGCCTCGCCACGCCGACCGCGCTGATGGTCGGCACCGGGCGCGGCGCCCAGCTCGGCATCCTGATCAAGGGCCCCGAGGTCCTGGAGTCCACGCGCCGCGTGGACACCGTCGTCCTGGACAAGACCGGCACCGTCACCACCGGCCGGATGACCCTCCAGACGGTGTACGCCGCCGACGGCGAGGACGAGAAGGAGCTGCTGCGCCTCGCGGGCGCCCTGGAGCACGCCTCCGAGCACCCGGTCGCCCGCGCCGTCGCGGCCGGCGCCGAGGAACGCGTCGGCGCGCTCCCCGCGGTCGAGCACTTCGAGAACGTCCCCGGGCGGGGCGTGCGCGGGCGCGTGGACGGCCGTGAGGTGGCCGTGGGGCGCCTGTACGACGACGTTCCCGAGGAGCTGGCCCTGGCGGCCGCCGAGGCCGAGCGGGAGGGCCGTACGGCCGTCCTGGCGGGCTGGGACGGCCGGGCCCGCGGGGTGCTCGCGGTCGCCGACGCGATCAAGGAGACCAGCGCCGAGGCGATCCGCGAGCTGCGTGCCCTCGGGCTGACGCCGGTGCTGCTCACCGGGGACAACCGGACGGTCGCCGAGTCGGTCGCCAGGGCCGTCGGTATCGACGCGGCCCATGTGTACGCGGAGGTGCTGCCGGAGGACAAGGTGGACGTCGTACGACGCCTGCGGGCCGAGGGCCGCGCGGTGGCCATGGTCGGCGACGGGGTCAATGACGCGGCCGCCCTCGCCACCGCCGACCTGGGCCTCGCGATGGGCACCGGCACGGACGCGGCGATCGAGGCGGGCGATCTGACACTGGTCCGCGGTGACCTGCGGACGGCCGCCGACGCGATCCGGCTGTCCCGGCGGACGCTGGCCACCATCAAGGGCAACCTCGTCTGGGCGTTCGGCTACAACGTGGCCGCGCTGCCGCTGGCCGCCACCGGCCTGCTGAATCCGATGATCGCGGGTGCCGCGATGGCCTTCTCCTCGGTCTTCGTGGTGACCAACAGCCTGCGGCTGCGCCGGTTCCGGTGAGATTCCGCTCGAAGACGAAACCGGAGTCCCTCTAGAGACGGGCGCGAGCCTCACATAAGCTCTTCACAAGGCTCGCGCATCTTCCTTACGCGCAGGCCCCGATCGACAGATCAGGGCTCTTGCGCATCAAAGGGACATATGCAAGAGACGCAGATCACAGTGATGTGAACGTAACCATCGAAGGGGTTCGAAGGTCTAAGTTGGCGATGTCGGATCGGCGTCTTGGGGGGCGCTGTTCCGACGTCTGGGGATGTCTTGGGGGACGTCTCCGGAGATGCGTTGCCGGGGCACGTACACCGGGAAGTCTTTGAGCGGCCCTCCCGGCGTGCCTGTCCCGGCAGACCGCAATCGACAGCGATTCAGGCGCTGTCCTCTCTGAGCGCCCGGCCCGGATCCCGTGGGGGGAATCCGCACCGGGACATGGGAAGGCGCCCTGGTCGTCGGCCCGTGGGGGGACCGGCGTCTCAGGGCGCCTTCTTTTCTGCCCGTGTCTCAGGCGGTGCGGCTGCGGCTCAGCGGGCCTCGACCGGCACGAAGTCGCGCTCGACCACGCCCGTGTAGATCTGGCGCGGGCGGCCGATGCGGGAACCGGGCTCCTTGATCATCTCGGTCCACTGGGCGATCCAGCCCGGGAGGCGGCCGAGGGAGAACAGCACGGTGAACATCTCGGCCGGGAAGCCCATGGCCCGGTAGATCAGACCGGTGTAGAAGTCCACGTTCGGGTAGAGGCTGCGCGAGACGAAGTAGTCGTCGGAGAGCGCGTGCTCCTCCAGCTTGAGCGCGATGTCCAGCAGCTCGTCGGACTTGCCGAGGGCCGAGAGGACGTCGTGCGCGGCGGCCTTGATGATCTTGGCGCGCGGGTCGAAGTTCTTGTAGACCCGGTGGCCGAAGCCCATCAGACGGACGCCGTCCTCCTTGTTCTTCACCTTGCGGATGAAGGTGTCGACGTCGGAGCCCGAGTCGCGGATGCCTTCCAGCATCTCCAGGACGGACTGGTTGGCGCCGCCGTGCAGCGGGCCCCAGAGCGCGTTGATGCCGGCCGAGATCGACGCGAACATGTTGGCCTGCGAGGAGCCGACGAGGCGGACCGTGGAGGTCGAACAGTTCTGCTCGTGGTCGGCGTGCAGGATCAGCAGCTTGTCCAGCGCGGAGACGACGACCGGGTCCAGCTCGTACTCGTCGGCGGGGACCGAGAACGTCATGCGCAGGAAGTTCTCGACGTAGCCGAGGTCGTTGCGCGGGTAGACGAACGGGTGGCCGATCGACTTCTTGTACGCGTACGCCGCGATCGTCGGAAGCTTGGCGAGCAGCCGGATCGTGGAGAGGTTGCGCTGCTTCTCGTCGAACGGGTTGTGGCTGTCCTGGTAGAAGGTGGACAGCGCCGAGACGACCGAGGACAGCATGGCCATCGGGTGGGCGTCGCGCGGGAAGCCCTTGTAGAAGTTCTTGACGTCCTCGTGCAGCAGCGTGTGCCGCGTGATCTCGCCCTTGAACGTCGTCAGCTCGTCGACGGTGGGCAGCTCACCGTTGATCAGCAGGTAGGCCACCTCCAGGAAGGTGGAGCGCTCGGCCAGCTGCTCGATGGGGTAGCCGCGGTAGCGGAGGATGCCCGCCTCGCCGTCGAGGTAGGTGACCGCGGATTTATAGGCGGCCGTGTTGCCGTACCCGCTGTCGAGGGTCACCAGCCCGGTCTGGGCGCGCAGCTTCCCGATGTCGAAGCCCTTGTCGCCGACGGTGCTGTCGACCACCGGGTAGGTGTACTCGCCGTCGCCGTACCGCAGTACTACAGAGTTGTCGCTCACGTCTTCCCTCACCGACGTAGTGCCTCATCTTCGAGGTGCCCTGACTGTCTCTACCATCCCCCATTTGGCTCAGGAGAGTGCACTCGGGGTCGACCATTGGGCCTATTGACGGCACTCAGTGCCGCCAACCTGCTCATCCTGCCCCCTCGGCGAGGCATCTGGAAGTGCTCTGTGACCTTCACGACTCATTTGATCGATCATTTTTCCCGGCGAGCCTGAAGTCCAGGGCTGTACACCGCCGTCCGGCTGACACCGTGCGGACGGCCTGGCCGATCGCCCGGCGCGAACCCACCAGCACAACCAGCTTCTTGGCCCGGGTGACGGCCGTGTAGAGCAGGTTCCGTTGCAGCATCATCCATGCTCCCGTGGTGACGGGAATCACCACGGCGGGATATTCACTTCCCTGTGAACGGTGGATGGTCACCGCGTACGCGTGCGCGAGTTCGTCCAGTTCGTCGTATTCATACGGAACCTCCTCGTCCTCGTCGGTCAGCACCGTGAGCCGCTGGTCGACGGGATCGAGCGCGGTGACGACGCCCACGGTGCCGTTGAAGACCCCGTTCTTCCCCTTCTCGTAATTGTTGCGAATCTGGGTCACCTTGTCGCCGACCCGGAAGACCCGGCCGCCGAACCGCTTCTCCGGCACATCGGGCCGGGCGGGCGTGATGGCCTGCTGGAGCAGCCCGTTGAGCGCACCGGCGCCGGCCGGGCCCCGGTGCATGGGCGCGAGCACCTGGACATCGCGCCGCGGGTCGAGCCCGAACTTGGCGGGCAGGCGCCGCGCCGCCACGTCCACGGTGAGCCGCCCGGCCTCCTCGGTGTCGTCCTCCACGAAGAGGAAGAAGTCCTTGAGCCCGTCGGTGAGAGGGTGCTTCCCCTCGTTGATCCGGTGCGCGTTGGTGACGACGCCGGACTGCTGGGCCTGCCGGAAGACACGGGTGAGACGGACGGCGGGGACCGGGCTGCCGGGCGCGAGGAGGTCGCGCAGCACCTCTCCGGCGCCGACGCTGGGCAGCTGGTCGACATCCCCGACGAAGAGCAGATGCGCTCCGGGCGGTACGGCCTTCACCAGCTTGTTGGCGAGGAGGAGGTCCAGCATGGACGCCTCGTCCACGACCACCAGGTCGGCGTCGAGGGGCCGTTCCCGGTCGTACGCCGCGTCGCCGCCGGGCTTCAGCTCCAGCAGCCGGTGCACGGTGGAGGCTTCGGCGCCGGTCAGCTCGGCCAGCCGTTTGGCGGCGCGGCCGGTCGGGGCGGCGAGCACCACCTTGGCCCGCCGGGCGCGGGCCAGCTCCACGACGGAGCGGACGGTGAAGGACTTGCCGCAGCCGGGGCCGCCGGTGAGCACGGCGACCTTCCGGGTGAGCGCGAGCCGGACGGCGGCCTCCTGCTCGGGCGCGAGGTCGGTGCCGGTGCGCCCGTGGAGCCAGCCGAGGGCCTTGCCCCAGTCGACGTCCTGGAAGCCGGGCATCCGGTCCTCGTCGGTGCGCAGGAGGCGCAGCGTCTGGGCGGCGAGGGACAGTTCGGCGCGGTGGAAGGGCACGAGGTACACGGCGGTGACGGGCTCGCCCCCGTCCGGTCCTGGCACCTTCTCCCGTACGACACCGGGGTCGGTGCCGTCCTCCGGTTCCCGGGCCAGTTCCCCGAGGCACTCGATGACGAGTCCGGTGTCGACCTGGAGGAGTTTGACGGCGTCCGCGATGAGGCGTTCCTCGGGCAGATAGCAGTTGCCCTGGTCGGCGGACTGGGAGAGGGCGTACTGGAGGCCGGCCTTGACGCGTTCGGGGCTGTCGTGGGGGATGCCGACGGACTGGGCGATCTTGTCGGCGGTGAGGAACCCGATCCCCCAGACATCGGCGGCGAGCCGATAGGGGTTCTTCCTGACGACATCGATCGACTGATCCCCGTACTTCTTGTAGATCCGCACGGCGATGGAGGTGGACACCTCGACGGTCTGGAGGAAGAGCATGACCTCCTTGATCGCCTTCTGCTCCTCCCAGGCCTCGGCGATCTTCTTGGTCCGCTTGGGCCCGAGCCCCGGCACCTCGATCAGCCGCTTGGGTTCCTCCTCGATGACGCGGAGGGTGTCGACGCCGAAATGCCGGGTGATCCGGTCGGCGAAGACGGGCCCGATGCCCTTGACCAGCCCGGAGCCGAGGTAGCGCCGCATGCCCTGCACGGTGGCCGGGAGCACGGTGCTGTAGTTCTCGACCTGGAACTGTTTCCCGTGCTGGGGATGGCTCCCCCACCGCCCCTCCATCCGCAGGGACTCCCCGACCTGGGCCCCGAGCAACGCCCCGACGACGGTGAGCAGATCACCCCCGCCTCTCCCGGTGTCCACCCGGGCAACGGTGTACCCGTTCTCCTCATTGGCGTACGTGATCCGCTCCAGCACACCTTCGAGCACAGCCATCCGCCGCTCACCGGTGTCGGTCCCCGCCTGTTGTGCCATGGGTCGACGGTAGCGGTGGGGGGTGACAGGGGGTGGGGGCGGCGGTCTCTCGTCATTTTCCCCTGGCATATGCAACCTCTTGCGGTCCGGCTCGTTGGTCACGTCGTACGACAGGAGGGAGTGTCGATGGTCGGCTCGTCGCACGAGGCGTTGCACCGGATCTTCCAGAAGGATCCCGCGGTGTTGACGAAGGCGTTACAACGGGTGCTGCACGTGCCGTTTCCGGAGCCGCGGGAGATCGTGGCCATGAACGTGGACCTCACCGAGATCGAACCGGTCGAGCGCCGGGTGGACACGTTGATGCGGGCGGAGACGGACGAGGGCACGTATCTGCTGGTGGTGGAGTCGCAGGGGAAGGCGGACGACCGGAAGCGGGGCAGTTGGCCCTACTACCTCGCCTACTTGTACGAGAAGTACCGCTGCGAACCGGTGCTGATCGTGGTCACGCAGAGCAGTACGACCGCCAAGTGGGCCTCACGGCCGATCCGGTTCGGCTTCCGGGGCTGGCACTCGATGACGGTGCGTCCGCTGGTGCTGGGGCCGGACAACGTGCCGATGATCACCGACGAGCACTGGGGCGAGCAGGACCCGTCCCTCTCGGTGTTCTCGGCGATGACACACGGACGCGGGCCCCAGGCTCCGGCCATACTGGAATCCCTGGCAGCCATTCTGAAGACCGTCGATCCGGATACCGCGTCGGCCTACGCGCAGTTTGTCGACTCCTGCTTGACCGACTCCCAAGCGAAGCAGATGTGGAGGGACTTGATGAAGACCGTCCAGTACTTCTGGCGCCACCCGCTGGCGGAACAGGTGCGTGAGGAGGGCCGCGAGGAAGGACGGGAAGAGGGCCGGGAAGCTTGTCGGCGGATGGTCTTCCTCCTCCTCCAATCGCGCCGCATCCCCGTTTCCGGCACCGCCCGCGCGCGCATTGAGGACTGCACCGACCTCGGCCAGCTGGAGGCGTGGGCCGAGCGGGCCGTACACGCGGCCGACGCCGACGAGTTGTTCACCGACGAGTGATCCAGTACCGGGAATGGGAGGTGGCATAGGTGGGACAGATCCAGTACTTCTGGCGTCACCCTCTCGCCCTACAGGTGCGTGAAGAGGGGCGGGAGGAGGTCCGTGAAGCTTGCCGGCGGATGCTGCTCCGCTTCCTCGAATGGAGCCGCGGCCCCCTCTCCGACACCGCCCGCGCACGCATCCAGGCCTGCACCGACCTCGACCAGCTGGAGACCTGGTTCGAGGGAGCCCTGCACGCGGTGAAGATGGAGGAGTTGTTCGCCGAGGAGTGACCCGGCGGCCGGGGGCGTGGGCGGTCAGGCTCACGCCCCCAGTTGTGCGGCGGCCCGGGTGAGACGGGATTCCAGGGCTTCCAGGACGCGGAGGACGTCCGCCTGTTCGGTCGGGGAGAGGTTGCCCAGGGTGGCGTCCTCCAGTTGGCGCCACAGGGATTCGACCTGCTCGCGCAGCGCGTGGCTCGCGGTGGTGGCCTCGATCAGGTAGGCGCGTTTGTCGTCGGCACAGGGACAGCGGCGCACGAAGCCGGCCTGTTCCAGGCGGCGGACCGTGCGGGCCATGGTCGCCGCGTCGGAGTCGAGCAGGCGGACGAGGTCGGCCTGCCGCTGCGGGCCGAGTTCCCACAGCTGCATCATGACCAGCTCCTGGCCGGGATGCAGGCCCACCCGGCGCAGCAGCTGCCCGGCGATCATGCGGTGCGTGCGGGCCACACGGAAGATCGCATGGCTGACCGGGCCGCCCGTCGCGGCCGAGGGCACCGCCACCGCCACGTCCGCCGCCGCGTCCGCCGGGGGCATGGTGCCTTCTTCGCCCGTACCTTCGGCTGCGGATGCCTTCATCGTCTGCGCCTCCTTCGAGCAATAGATCCTGCTCGGACAGGATAACCCGCCCGGACCACCCATTCCCCGCTTCCGGCGAGCACAGAAACCCCCTCCGTGGCCGTCGTCACGCCTGGTTGCGGAATACCTCCGAGCAGTTTTACTGTTCGAACAGGTAAATCGCCATCACGTGGAGGGCTTGATCATGACCACCACCGCTTTCGACCCGATCGACCTGGGCGGCACACGCCTCGCCAACCGCATCGCCATGGCGCCGATGACCCGCAGCCGCGCCTACGGACCCGGTGCGAGCGCGACCGAGGCGATGGCCACGTACTACGCGCAGCGCGCCGGCGCCGGGCTGATCATCACCGAGGGCGTGCAGCCGTCGGTGGTCGGCCAGGGGTACCCGGACACCCCCGGCCTGCACTCCGAGGAGCAGGTCGCGGCCTGGCGGCAGGTCACCGACGCCGTGCACCGCGCGGGCGGCGTGATCTTCGCTCAGCTCATGCACACCGGCCGGATCGGGCACCCCGCGCTGCTGCCCGACGGGCTCGTCCCCGTCGGCCCCTCGCCCGTCGCCGCGGCCGGGCAGGTGTTCACCCACGAGGGCATGAAGGACTTCGTCGTCCCGGCCGAGCTGACCGAGGCCGAGATCGAGGGGACCATCGAGGACTTCGCCCGCGCGGCCCGCAACGCCGTCGCGGCCGGTTTCGACGGCGTTGCGGGCCGCGC
>NZ_MUNF01000358.1 GCF_002154555.1 Streptomyces murinus | reverse complement strand
CCCGTACCCGAGCCAGCGCAGATACAGCGCGGTCGCGGTGACGGCGTCCCGCGCGGTGCGCACGGCGTGCGGCTGGAAGGCGCGGCGGGGCGGGGCGGCGTCGGGGGACTCCGGCCGGGCGGCGCGGGGATCGGCGTGGGCGGCGGAAGCCTCGATGGGGGCGGCACCGGCCTCGGGGTGTGCGGGGGACGGCTCGGTGCGGGCCGCCGATGGGTCCGGGTCGGGGTCCGGGTCCGTCTCCAGGACCGGGATCCGCAGCACCGTGCCGCAGGGGCAGCCCACCTCCGGGCGCGGCCAGTGGTTGAGCCGCCCGCAGACGGCGCACGCGGCGCCGATCCACTCGTCCGCCCAGGAGCGGTGCCCGGCCACCACCGGCGCGGCGACCCGGTCCAGCCGCGGGGCGGCCGGGGTTCCGCAGGCGCAGGGATACGCCGGGGCGGTGTAGACATGCTCACGCCGACAGGCCGGACAGCGCACCGACACGCTCTCGGGCATGGCCCACTCACTCTCGCACGACACCTCGGGACAGCGCTCCCATGGTGCTCCCGGCGTACCGCGTTTGTCCGGCATTCCCACACCACTTGCCGGTGTCTTTGTGTCTCTTGACGAGGCCCGTACTCACCCCTACATTGCTTCCAGATAGTAGAAACTAAATTCCACAATACGGAATTAGCGAAATCCTCTGGAATCAGTGCTCACCGCGGGGCGCGCCGGGAGTACGCATCCGACACCGAGGCAGGAGTACTCGATGGCTCGTATGACCGCTGCCCGCGCGGCAGTTGAGATCCTCAAAGCTGAGGGCGTCAGTGACGCGTTCGGTGTGCCGGGCGCCGCGATCAACCCGTTCTACAAGGCCCTCAAGGAGGGCGGCGGCATCCAGCACACCCTGGCCCGCCATGTCGAGGGCGCCTCGCACATGGCCGAGGGCTACACCCGCGCGCGGCCCGGCAACATCGGCGTGTGCGTCGGCACGTCGGGACCGGCCGGCACCGACATGATCACCGGTCTGTACTCGGCCTCCGGCGACTCGATCCCGATCCTGTGCATCACCGGGCAGGCGCCCACGCATGTGATCCACAAGGAGGACTTCCAGGCCGTCGACATCGCCGCGATCGCGGGCCCGGTGACCAAGATGGCGGTGACCGTGCTGGAGGCGGCCCAGGTCCCCGGCGTCTTCCAGCAGGCGTTCCACCTGATGCGCTCCGGCCGGCCGGGCCCGGTGCTGATCGACCTGCCGATCGACGTCCAGCTGACGGAGATCGAGTTCGACCCGGAGACGTACGAGCCGCTGCCGGTGTACAAGCCGGCCGCGACCCGCGCGCAGATCGAGAAGGCGATGTCGTACCTGCTCGCCGCGGAGCGGCCCGTCCTCGTGGCGGGCGGCGGTGTCATCGGCGCGGACGCGTGCGCCCTGCTCACCGAGTTCGCCGAACTGACCGGCACCCCCGTCATCCCGACCCTGATGGGCTGGGGCGCGCTGCCCGACGACCATGAGCTGAACGCGGGCATGGTCGGCGTGCAGACCGCGCACCGCTACGGCAACGCCACCTTCCTGGAGTCCGACTTCGTCCTCGGCATCGGCAACCGCTGGGCGAACCGGCACACCGGCTACAAGCTGGACGTCTACCGCGAGGGCCGCACCTTCGTGCACGTGGACATCGAGCCCACCCAGATCGGCCGGATCTTCCCGCCCGACTACGGCGTGGTGTCCGACGCGCGGGCGGCACTGGAGCTGTTCGTGCAGGTGGCGCGGGAACTGAAGGCGGCGGGCCGGCTGCCCGACCGCGCGGACTGGATCTCCTCCTGCCGGGAGCGCAAGGCCACGCTGCTGCGCCGTACCCACTTCGACGACGTGCCGATGAAGCCGCAGCGGGTGTACGAGGAGATGAACCGGGCCTTCGGGCCCGAGACGCGGTACGTCACCACGATCGGCCTCTCCCAGATCGCCGGCGCGCAGATGCTGCACGTCTACAAGCCCCGGCACTGGATCAACTGCGGCCAGGCGGGACCGCTCGGCTGGACGATCCCGGCCGCGATCGGCGTCGCCAAGGCCGACCCGGACGCGGCGGTGGTCGCGCTGTCCGGCGACTACGACTTCCAGTTCCTGATCGAGGAACTGGCGGTCGCCGCCCAGCACCGCATCCCCTATGTGCACGTCCTGGTCAACAACGCCTACCTGGGCCTGATCCGCCAGGCACAGCTCGGCCTGGACATCGACTTCCAGGTCAATCTGGAGTTTGAGAACATCAACACTCCGGAGATCGGTGTCTACGGCGTGGACCACGTCAAGGTCGCCGAGGGCCTGGGCTGCAAGGCCCTGCGGGTCACCGAGCCGGACCAGTTGGGCCCCGCCTTCGAGGAGGCGAAGAAGCTGGCCGCGCGGTACCGGGTGCCGGTCGTGGTCGAGGCGATCCTGGAGCGGGTCACGAACATCTCGATGAGCCGCACGATGGACATCAGCGACGTCACCGAGTTCGAACCCCTCGCCACGGAGCCGTCCCACGCGCCGACGGCGATCGACGCGCTGAAGGGCTGACACGGCCCGCGAGAAGGGGCGGCCCGTCCACCGGACGGGCCGCCCCTTTCTCCTGTGCGCGCTCCTACACCTCGTGCTCCGAGAGTCCGGGCCAGTCCTCGGGCCCGCCGCCCTGCCACTCGATGAGGTCGTCCTCCTCCACCTCGACCCGGTCCAGATCGGCCAGCCGGAGGATCTCCACGACATCGTCCAGGTGCGACGCAAGCCCCAGCGTCACCTCCCCCTCGGTGACCCGCCGGGAGCCGTCCAGGGCGGGGGCGTGGACGACGATGTGGGGGTGCTGAATCGGATGTCCCATGGGTTCAGCGTGCGACGCCCGCGGTGTTCCCGCACGCCGGGATTGTCAGACCCGGCGGGCACACTTGCGCGCATGGCGACACGCAGTGACATGGCCCTGGAGACGCAGCTCCGTGTGGTGGGGAAGGAGACGGCCGCGCCGGCGGTGCGGTTCGCGCTGACCGCCGTCTTCACCCACATGCACAGCGGCCCCAGCGGCAGGCGCAGAGGGGGAAAGGAACTCGTGCGACTGCTCAAGGTCGCCCGGGGCACAGCGGCGGAGGTGGGGGAGTGGCGTGTCGTACGGCTGCTGCAGGACTCCCTGGACTACGCCGAGGGCCGGATCCTCCAGCCTGACCTCGATGAGCTGTACCGGGTCTACCGGGACGGGGCGCGCAAGGTCCGCAACCGCGATTTCGTGGCGTCCTCCCTACGGGCCGGGCACGAGTGGATGGTCGCGGTGAGCGAGGCATATCTGCGGGACCACCCCGGCGCGAGCGCGCAGGACGTGCTCACCCACTTCAAGGCCCAGCGCGCCGACACGAGCTTTCTCCAGGCCCCGGACGACCGGCCGGGGCGCTATGTGATCCCGCGCGGCATGTCGGAGATCTCCCTGTGGCTGGAGCGTCTGCTGCGCAGCGACCGGATCGAGATCGAGAACCCGGCGTCGGAAGCCCGTCGCCTCGCCACCTCGCCGGAGGCGCTCGCGCTGCTCGCCGCCGACCAGGACGGGCGGCTGATCCTCCAGGCCGCCGAACTCCAGCGCCGTACCGCGGGTCTCCAGGCCCTGCGGGCCGTCGTGGACGACACCACCGCCACGGAGGCGGACCTGCAACACGCCCTGCAAGGGAATCACTGGATCTTCGGCGGCCGGTACGTCGGTGAGGCCGCCCGGCGCCGACTGGTGCCCGGTGACGAGGTGGACATCCCGCTGATACGCGCGGACGGCGCCCTGCACATCGTGGAGCTGAAGCGGTCCATGGGGCTCAAGAGGCCCCTGATCAGGCGGCACCGCAATGCCTGGGTGCCCGCCGACGCCGTGCACGAAGCCGTCGGGCAGGCCGTCAACTATCTCGTCGGGCTGGACGAGAACCGGGCCCGTATCCGTGCGGAGTTCGGCATCGAGACCCGCCGGGCCTGCGCCCTCGTGCTCGTCGGCCACCCCGCCCTGCACGCCGATGTGCCGGAGGAGGAGGTCGCCGAGACGCTGCGCACGTTCAACGCGCATGTCACCCGCGTGGAGGTCCTCACCTACAAGGAACTCCTCGACAACGCCGAACGCTCCCTCGCCGTGGGCGTCGGCCCGGCGTAGGGAGCGGTCTGGTGGTGCCGTCCGGCGGCGCGGCGCTGGGCGCGACAGGTAGGTCGCGCCGCCGGACGGGTGTGGGTGGGTGGGACCGCGGGGGTGTGATGGCGACGGGGGCTCTTCACTCTGGTCGAGAAGAGGCCCGGCACCTTGACCACCGCACTGGCTCGCACGCCGCCGCGGTCCTCGCCCTGCCCGCGTCCGCCCCGGACGGCCACCCCTCAAACCGGGCCGTCCGGTGCGGCGCGGGCCGCGTGCGCGGGTATGACCTCCCGTCAGACCCCGCACGCCGCCTGCTGATCGATCGATGCCCTCAGTCCTCGCGCAGGGCCTCGACCGCTTCCCGTACGCGCCTGCCGTACTCCGGGTCCGCCGCGTGGAAGTGTGCGAGGTTCTTCTCGATCACATCGTCGCGGGAGACCTGGGCGAGGCCCCCGGCGATGTTCGCGACCAGGCGCCGCCGCTCCTCCTCGGACATCAGCCGGTACAGCTCGCCCGCCTGGTAGAAGTCGTCGTCCTTGGTGTGCTGCGGCGCGGCATGGGTGCCGGTGTGGCCGGTGACGGGCAGCGGCGCCGCGAGCGGGCGGCCGGTCTCGGCGGGGCCCTCGTAGGAGTTCGGCTCGTAGTTCTTGGCGTACCGGCCCTGGGAGTTGGCCGCCATCAGGCCGTCGCGCCCGTAGTTGTCCGCCGTCGTCGCCCGGGGCGCGTTCACGGCGAGCTGGGTGTGATTGACGCCCAGCCGGTACCGGTGGGCGTCCGCGTAGGCGAACAGCCGGCCCTGGAGCATCTTGTCCGCCGAGGGACCGATGCCGGGGACGAAGTTGTTCGGGGAGAACGCGGCCTGCTCGACCTCGGCGAAGACGTTGTCCGGGTTGCGGTCCAGGACCAGCCGGCCCACCCGCTGGAGCGGGTGGTCCCGGTGCGGCCAGACCTTCGTCAGGTCGAACGGGTTGAAGCGGTACTCCGCCGCGTCCGCCGCCGGCATGATCTGCGCGTACAGCGTCCACGAGGGGTGCACGCCCCGCTCGATCGCCTGGAGCAGGTCCGTCTGGTGGGAGTTGGGGTCCTTGCCCGCCAGCTCCTGC
Organism: Streptomyces murinus; assembly: GCF_002154555.1. GTDB lineage: Bacteria > Actinomycetota > Actinomycetes > Streptomycetales > Streptomycetaceae > Streptomyces > Streptomyces murinus. The sequence continues at coordinate 8,768 of NZ_MUNF01000358.1, read as the reverse complement.
GCCTGCTCGCTGGACAGGCAGCGGATGCCCTGGTTCGTCTTGAAGTGGTACTTGACGAAGAAGGCCTCTCCGGCGGCGTTCGTCCACTGGTAGGTGTGCGAGCCGTAGCCGTTCATGTGCCGGTACGACGCCGGGATGCCGCGGTCGCCCATCAGCCAGGTCACCTGGTGCGTGGCCTCGGGGGCGTGCGCCCAGAAGTCCCAGACGTTGTCCGGCTCCTGCTTGCCGGTGAACGGGTCCCGCTTCTGCGAGTGGATGAAGTCGGGGAACTTCAGCGGGTCCTTGATGAAGAACACCGGGGTGTTGTTGCCGACGAGGTCGTAATTGCCCTCCTCGGTGTAGAACTTGAGCGCGAAGCCGCGCGGGTCGCGCACCGCGTCCGCGCCGCCGAGGTTGTCCGCGACCGTGGAGAACCGCGCGAACACCTCGGTGCGCTTGCCGATCTCGCCGAGGAAGGCGGCGTGAGTGTACGCGGTGACGTCGTCGGTCACCTCGAAGTGGCCGTACGCGCCGGAGCCCCGGGCGTGCACCACCCGCTCCGGGATCCGCTCGCGGTTGAAGCGCGCGAGCTTCTCCAGGAGGTGCTGGTCCTGGAGCAGGAGCGGGCCGCCGACGCCGGCGGTGGCGGAGTTCTGGTTGTCGGCGACCGGGGCGCCGGACTCTGTCGTGAGCACGCGCTGCGACATCGTGGACCTTCCATGCGGGTGGCAGCGGAAATCGTCTTCCGCTTTGTGGAGCCTAGAAGTCTGCGTGGAGCCTAGAAGTGGGGTGAACAGGGCGTCAACAGTTTGTTGAATTTGGTTCCGGGCCGCGGCACCGCTTGGGCGCGACGGGACAGGTGTCAGCGGCACCGCGACCCGGAAGTCTCGAAGGTGGCCCGGGGGCCGGCCCTGGCGAGGCGTCAGACCTGGGCGCCCGAGAGCCGTTCCACCGACCGCAGCAGGGCCGAGTGGTCCAGGCCGCCGTCGCCCTGGGCGCGCAGCGACGCCACCAGCTGGGCGACCACGGCGCCGACCGGCAGGGCCGCGCCCACGCTGCGGGCGGCCTCGGTCACGATGCCCATGTCCTTGTGGTGCAGATCGATCCGGAACCCCGGCGCGAAGTCGCGGTTCAGGAAGTTGTCCTTCTTGCGGGTCAGCACCGTCGAGCCCGCGAGGCCCCCGTTGAGCACATCGAGCGCGGCGGCGAGGTCCACCCCGGACTTCTCCAGGAAGACCACGGCCTCGGCGCACGCCTGGATGTTGACGGCGACGATCAGCTGGTTGGCCGCCTTCACGGTCTGCCCCGAGCCGTGCGGGCCGCACAGCACGATGGTCCTGCCGAGGGCCTCGAAGAGGGGCCTCGCCTCGTCGAAGTCGGCCTGCTCACCGCCGACCATGATGGACAGCACCGCCTCGACCGCGCCGGCCTCGCCGCCGGACACAGGGGCGTCCAGCACCCGGACGCCCCTCTCCTTCGCGGCGGCCGCCAGCTCGATCGAGGTCCCCGGGGTGATCGAGGACATGTCGATCAGCAGGGTGCCGGGGCGGACGTTCTCCAGGATGCCGTCCGGGCCGTAGGCGATGGCCTCCACCTGCGGGGACGCGGGCACCATCGTGATCACCACATCGGCGTCCCGCACGGCCTCGGCGATCGAGGGGGCCGCGGTGCCGCCGGCGGCGGCCAGCCGGTCCAGCTTCGCCTGTTCCAGGGTGTGGCCGGTGACGTCGTAACCCGCCTTGATCAGGTTCTCGGACATGGGGGAGCCCATGATGCCGAGGCCGATCCAGGCGATCTTCGGGAGTGTCTTGCTCATCTTCGGGGGTGCCTCTCTCAACTGCCGTGCGAAGTCGGGGGAGTTCAGCGCGCCGGGCGCGCCTCGCGGGGGAGCCAGTCGAAGGCCTCGGCGCTCGGGCGGTCGCCCGGCTTGTACTCCAGGCCCACCCAGCCCTCGTAACCGGCCTTCCGCAGCCGGCCGAGCAGCTCCGCCAGCGGGAGCGAACCCGTGCCGGGGGCGCCGCGGCCCGGGTTGTCGGCGATCTGGACATGGCCGGTCCGCGCCGCGTACCGGTCGATCACCGCGGGCAGGTCCTCGCCGTTCATGGCCAGGTGGTACAGGTCCATCAGGAACGACGCGTTCTGGAGGCCGGTGGCCGCGTTGACCCGGTCGACGACCTCGACGGCGGCCGGCGCCGACACCAGCGGATAGCGCGGCGACTCGGGCGCGTTCAGCGCCTCGATCAGCAGCGTCGCGCCGATCCGGTCGGCGGCGCGGGCCGCGAGGACCAGGTTCTCCAGGGCGAGCGCGTCCTGGGCGGCCGGGTCCACGCCGTCCACGCGGTTGCCGTAGAGCGCGTTGAGCGCCGTGCAGCCGAGGGATGCGGCGAAGTCCGCGGTCACCTCGATGTTGGCGCGGAACCGCTCGGACTCCTCGCCGGGGACGGACAGGGCGCCGCGGTCCGGGCCCGGAAGCTGCCCGGCGTAGAAGTTCAGCCCGGTCAGTCGTACGCCCGCGTCCTCGATCGCCCGTTTCAGGGCGTCGAGGCGGGACTGCTCGGGGGTGGGTGAGTCGACCCAGGGCCACCACAGCTCGACCGCGGTGAAGCCCGCCGCGGCGGCGGCCGCGGGGCGCTCCAGGAGCGGGAGTTCCGTGAAGAGGATCGACAGGTTGACGTTGAAGCGCTGGTCTGCGGCTGTGCCCCAGTCGAAACCTGGCATGTCGGGCCGCGCTCCCTTCCGTGGTAGTAATTCCGTATTACGGAAGTTCGTTTCTGCGTATTGGAAGATTGCCGCCGTGTGTCGGTGCTTGTCAAGGGGGTCCGGCGGCCGGTCCCCGCTGGGGCGCCCTGGGGCGCACACGGCGCGTTAGGTTGTGCGCGTGCGATTGAGAGTGGAGTTCACGACCGAACCCTTCGACCTGGAAGAGGCCCCGGCGCACGCCCTGGCGGCGCGCGAGGTCATCGAGACCGCGACCCTGGACGCCGTGGACGTCGGCCCGTTCGGCAACACCGCCGAGGGTGGCGCCGAGCCCGTGCTCACCGCGGTGGACGCGCTGCTGCGCAGGAGCCTCGCGGCCGGCGCCACCCGGATCTCGCTCCAGGTCAATGTGCTGGGCGACGAGGGCGACGGCGGCGACAGCGGGGGCGGCCACGGCGATGGGGAGGGTGATAGGTGACCGGGGAGCAGCCCTTCATCGCGGCCGTGAAGCCGCTGGTCGACGCCATGGGCGGGACGATGGTGCCGCCCGACGAGGCCGGCCCCGAGGATGTCGTGCTCGCCTGGGAGGGTGCCGACGTCGTCGCCGTACGACTGCCCCAGCTCGCCGACTCCCTCGATCACATCCTCGCGGCGATGGAGCGCAGGGAGGGGCGGCCGCTGTCCGACCTGGATCGACGGGCCAAGCAGGAGGTCGTGCGGATACTGGAGGCGCGGGGCGCCTTCGCCGTGCGGCACGGGGTGGAGACCGTGGCGAGCGCGCTGGGTGTCAGCCGCTTCACCGTCTACAACTACCTCAACCGGGAGAAGGGCAGCTGAAGCCCCCGGGGGGTGTCGTCACCTGTAACGCCTCGTAACGCGGATTTTTCAACAAAGTGTTGACGTGGCGTTTCCGGGGGCGTTAGCTATCGGCAGCCCGTTCAGCACATAGGCCGAATCCGGCCACGGAGGCTCCCGTGACGTCGACTTTCACGCCCCCGGGCCTGGCCCGGTTCAACGATCTGGAGGAGCGGGCGGCCGTCGCCGCCCTCCACGAGGCGTGCGCCTCCATGACATGGGTACGACGGCTGACCGCCGCCCGCCCCTACGCCACCGCCGACCAGCTCTACGCCGCGAGCGATGCCGCCCTGGCCGAGCTGACCGCCGCCGATCTGGCCGAGGCGATGGCCGGGCACCCCCCGATCGGGCGGCCCCGGCCGGGCGATCCGGCCTCCGCCCGCGAGCAGCGCGGCATGGCCGGCGCGTCCGAGGAACTCAAGGCCGAGATGCTCGAACTCAACCTGGCCTACCAGGAGAAGTTCGGGCATGTCTTCCTCATCTGCGCCACCGGTCTGACCGCCGAGCGGATGCGGGACGCGGTCAAGGAGCGGATCGGCAACGCGCCGGAGCGGGAGCGGGAGATCGTCCGCACCGAGCTGGGGAAGATCAACCGCATCCGACTGGCCCGACTCGTCGAAGAGGACGCCTGACCCATGAGCACCAGCACCACCGCCTCCGTGTCCACGCACATCCTGGACACCTCGATCGGCCGCCCCGCCGCGGGCGTCGCCGTCCACCTCTTTGCCCGGCCGGGCGGGGACGCGGACTGGGTGGCGCTCGGCGGCTCCGCGACCGATGCCGACGGCCGGTGCAAGGACCTGCCGACGCCACCGGTGGGTACCACCCAGGTACGGCTCGACTTCGCCGTGGAGCCGTATTTCCGAGAGCAATCAGCGAACCAGCAAGCCGATGCGCAGCAGGACGCCCCCGCGAATCGGGACAGCGGACCGGCCGTGTTCTTCCCCGAGGTGGCGATCACCTTCGCCGTCGTACCGGGCGAGCACTACCACGTACCGCTGCTGCTCAACCCGTTCGGCTACTCCGTTTACCGAGGGAGCTAGCTACATGACCGTCAATTCCCGCCCTGGCCGCCCTGTGATCCTGGGACAGAACCAGTACGGCAAGGCCGAGAACCGAGTCGTCAAGATCACGCGGGACGGCGCCACCCATCACATCAAGGACCTCAACGTCTCGGTGGCGCTGAGCGGTGACATGGAGGACGTCCACTACTCCGGCTCCAACGCCCATGTGCTGCCGACCGACACCACCAAGAACACGGTGTTCGCGTTCGCCAAGGAGCACGGCATCGAGTCCGCCGAGCAGTTCGGCATCCATCTCGCCCGGCACTTCGTCACCTCGCAGGAGCCGATCCAGCGCGCCCGGATCCGGATCGAGGAGTACGCCTGGGAACGGATCGCCACCTCCGAGGCGAACTCCCAGTTCATCGGCGCCGACGAGGTCAAGCACTCCTTCGTCCGCAAGGGCCAGGAGATCCGGCTGACCCAGATCACCTACGACGGCTCGTCCTGGGAGGTCGTCTCCGGCCTCAAGGACCTCACCGTCATGAACTCGACCAACTCCGAGTTCTGGGGCTACGTCAAGGACAAGTACACGACCCTCCAGGAGGCCCACGACCGCATCCTGGCGACCTCCGTCTCCGCCCGCTGGCGGTTCAACTGGACCGACGACGAGCAGAAGATGCCGCACTGGGAGAAGTCGTACGAGCAGGTCAAGAAGCACATGCTCCAGGCGTTCGCGGAGACCTACTCGCTCTCCCTCCAGCAGACGATGTACCAGATGGGCGCGCGCATCATCAACCACCGCAGCGAGATCGACGAGGTCCGCTTCTCACTGCCGAACAAGCACCATTTCCTGGTCGACCTGGAGCCGTTCGGGCTCAAGAACGACAACGAGGTCTACTTCGCCGCCGACCGGCCCTACGGCCTGATCGAGGCGACGATCCTGCGGGACGGCTGCGAACCGCGGATCCCGGTGGACCTCACCAACCTCTGATTCACCCCCCGCACCTGATCGACCTCCTTTTCGGCACCCGCGGCCGGGGTACCACCCCCACCGGAGCCCGGCCGCGGCACTCAAATCTCCCCAGGGTCCTGCCGTGCCCTCCCCACAGAAGTCCGCTGAGCGAAAAGGACGCACCATGGCAGCAGCCCAGCGCATCGTCATCGAGAACTGTTCGATCGCGACCGTCGACGCCGACGACACCGAGTACGCCTGCGGGTACCTGGTCCTCGCCGGCAACCGCATCGAGGCGCTCGGCGCGGGGTCGGCACCCGAGGGCCTGGAGAACGTGGTCCGCCGGATCGACGCCACCGGACATCTGGCGACCCCCGGCCTGATCAACACCCACCACCACTTCTACCAGTGGATCACCCGGGGCCTGGCCACCGACCACAACCTGTTCGACTGGCTGGTGGCGCTCTACCCGATCTGGGCGCGCATCGACGAACCCATGGCCTACACGGCGGCCCGGGGCTCGCTCGCCATGATGGCCCGCGGCGGGGTCACCACCGCCATGGACCACCACTACGTCTACCCGCGCGGCACCGGCGACCTGTCCGGCGCGATCATCCGCGCCGCCCACGAGACGGGCGTCCGCTTCACCCTCGCCCGCGGCTCCATGGACCGCGGCGAGTCGGACGGCGGACTGCCCCCGGACTTCGCCGTGGAGAGCCTGGACGGCGCGCTCGCCGCGACCGAGGCCACCGTCAAGGAGCACCACGACCCCTCCTTCGACGCCATGACCCAGGTCGCCGTCGCCCCCTGCTCCCCGTTCTCCGTCTCCACCGAACTGCTGCGCAACGCGGCCGAGTTGGCCCGCCGGCTCGGCGTACGGCTGCACACGCACGGCTCGGAGACCGTGGAGGAGGAGAAGTTCTGCCACGAGCTGTTCGGGATGGGCCCGACCGACTACTTCGAGTCCACCGGCTGGCTGGGCGAGGACGTGTGGATGGCGCACTGCGTCCATATGAACGACTCCGACATCGCCGCCTTCGCCCGCACCAGGACCGGCGTCGCCCACTGCCCCTCGTCCAACGCCCGGCTCGCCGCGGGCATCGCCCGGGTCCCGGACATGCTCGCGGCCGGCGTCCCGGTCGGCCTCGGCGTCGACGGCACCGCCTCCAACGAGTCCGGCGAACTCCACACCGAGCTGCGCAACGCCCTGCTCATCAACCGGCTCGGCGCCCACAAGGAGTCCGCGCTCAACGCCCGCCAGGCCCTGCGGCTCGGCACCCACGGGGGCGCCCGCGTCCTCGGCCGGGCCGCCGAGACCGGCTCGCTGGAGGCGGGCAAGCTGGCCGACGTGGTGCTGTGGAAGCTGGACACGCTGGCCCACGCCTCCATCGCCGACCCGGTGACCGCCCTGGTCTTCGGCGCGGCCGCCCCGGTCACCGCCTCGTTCGTGAACGGCCGTCAGATCGTGGCGGACGGACGCCTGCTGACCGTCGACGAGGACGCCGTCGCGCGCGCCACCCGCGACGAGGCCCGGCGCCTGGCGCAGCTCGCCGCTCAGCGCTGACCCCCCCCGACTCCGGCCGGGAGGGACGGCTCCCGGCCGGCAGCCGTGGACCCGAGCGGGGCCCATGGCGGCCGGCTCCGGGGCGCGCGCGAGCGTGCGCGCCCCGGAACGGTTCCCCACCAGGACCCCTACGGCTCCCACCAGGACCCTTACGGTTCCCCACCTGGAGCCTTACGGTTCCGCTCCACGACCCCTACGGGTCCCCGTCCACGACCCCCGAACGGGTCCCCGGTCCCTCCCCCACTCTCGGCTGCGCTCGAGCGGGAGGTGCCCCCATACCGTCGCGCACCACCTCCCTGAAACCCACGTCCACAGCCGACGTGTCTTAACCGACCGGAGGAGCCCGCCGTGTCCGCCCAATCCGCCGAAGCAGCGCCAGTCCCCGTCCACCTGGTGGACGAGAAACTCCCCGCCCTGAAGATGGCGACCAGCGGCCTCCAGCATGTGGCCGCCATGTACGCGGGGGTCGTCGCCCCGCCCCTGATCGTCGGCGCGGCCGCCGGTCTGTCCGGCACCGACCTCACCTTCCTCACCGGCGCCTGTCTGTTCACCGCGGGGCTCGCCACGTTCCTCCAGACCCTCGGCTTCTGGAAGATCGGCGCCCGATTGCCCTTCGTCAACGGCGTCACCTTCGCCGGGGTCGCCCCCATGACGGCGATCATCGCCTCGGCCAAGGACAAGTCCGACGCCCTGCCGATGATCTTCGGCGCGGTCATGGTCGCCGGACTCCTCGGCTTCCTCGCCGCCCCGGTGTTCTGCAAGGCCGTCCGCTTCTTCCCGCCGGTCGTCACCGGTACGGTCATCACCCTGATCGGTGTCTCCCTGCTCCCGGTCGCCTTCGGCTGGGCCCAGGGCCCCGACCCGTCGGCCCATGACTACGGCTCGACCACCAACCTCACCCTGGCCGGCATCACCCTGCTCATCGTGCTGCTGCTGCGCCGCTTCACCCGCGGGTTCGTCAAGCAGATCGCGGTGCTGCTCGGCCTGATCGCCGGGACGCTGATCGCGATCCCGTTCGGGGCCACCGACTTCTCCCCGGTCGCGTCGGCCGACCTGATCGGCTTCCCGACGCCCTTCCACTTCGGTGCCCCGCAGTTCCACATCGCCGCGATCCTGTCGATGTGCGTGGTGATGGTGGTCTCGATGACCGAGTCCACCGCCGACATGCTGGCCCTCGGTGAGATCGTCGAACGGCCCTCGGACGAGCGGACCATCGCGGCCGGCCTGCGCGCCGACACCCTGGGCTCCGCCCTCAGCCCCTTCTTCAACGGCTTCATGTGCAGCGCCTTCGCCCAGAACATCGGCCTGGTCGCCATGACCCGCATCCGCAGCCGCTTCGTGGTCGCCTTCGGCGGCGGCTTCCTCGTCCTGATGGGCCTGTGCCCGGCGGCCGCGTCCCTGATCGCCGTCGTCCCCCGCCCCGTCCTCGGCGGCGCGGGCGTCGTCCTCTTNNCCGCGCCGGCCTGGACAAGGACAACAACGTCCTGATCGTCGCGGTCTCCCTGGCCATCGGCATCGTCCCGATCACCGCCCCGGACTTCTACCACGCCTTCCCGGACACCGCCCGGATCGTCCTGGACTCGGGCATCTCCACCGGCTGTGTCACGGCGGTCCTGCTCAACCTGGTCTTCAACCACCTCGGCCGCGGCCGGGACGCGCAGGACGTCACGCATCCGATGGAGGCGGGGGAGGAGCTGGCGTCGGTGCAGTGAGGGTG
>NZ_MUNF01000357.1 GCF_002154555.1 Streptomyces murinus | reverse complement strand
GCCATGGCCGCCCCCGCCTCCCCGCCCGCTCCCGACGCCGGGCCCGGGTACCGGCAGCCGGTGCTGATGTTCCTCGGCGGGTTCGTCACGGTGCTGCTGATCATCCTCGGCGTCTTCCACCTCACCGGGGGCCCCGGCGGTGGCAAGCACGAGGCCGCGCACAAGAAGCCGGCCCGGAGCGCGAGTCCGAGGGCGAGCCTGCCGCCCGGGGTGAGGTGCTCCGGCGCGGACTGCGTGGGCAAGGACGCCGAGTCGATGGGGTGCAGCGGCGACCAGGTGACCACGGCCCAGACCGTCACCCTCGGCACCACCACCCTGGAGGTCCGCTACAGCGAGGTCTGCGGCACCGCGTGGGGCCGTATCACCGGTGCGGTGCCCGGCGACAAGGTCCAGGTCACCGAGGCGCGCGGCAAGGTCCGCGAGTCCGGGGAGGCCACCGAGGCGGGCGACACCATCGCCTACACCCCGATGATCGCCGTGCCTGATCCGGCACGGGCGACGGCGTGCGCCACGCTCGCGTCGGGCCGTACGGGGTGCACGCGCTGAAGCCGAACGAATGAATTCGGGATCGGCAGGCATGCCCGCGCGGATCCTGGGCACGCGAACGGTTACCCCCCACGGGAAACCGGTACGCCGGTACCCCCACAGGCGGCCGTTTCCGTCCACCCTCTCCGGACGGACGGCCGCCTTTTTCGTCTCCCGTGATCTTCTGTGGGGTGAGCCACAGGGCCCCGCACGTCTCGCATGCCGGATGCGCGATAGCCTGACCGCTGGATCTCTCTTGATGCCAAGAGATCGATCATCCGCCCGGGGCAGGGACGCCCCACCGCCAGCTGTCATACGGAGAACGCCATGACCCGCACTCCCGTGAACGTCACCGTCACCGGCGCGGCCGGCCAGATCGGTTACGCCCTGCTCTTCCGCATCGCCTCCGGCCAGCTGCTCGGCGCGGACGTGCCGGTCCGCCTGCGCCTCCTGGAGATCACCCCGGCGCTCAAGGCCGCCGAGGGTACGGCCATGGAGCTGGACGACTGCGCCTTCCCGCTGCTCCAGGGCATCGACATCTCCGACGACCCGAACGTCGCCTTCGACGGCGCCAACGTGGCCCTGCTGGTCGGCGCCCGCCCGCGGACCAAGGGCATGGAGCGCGGTGACCTGCTGGAGGCCAACGGCGGCATCTTCAAGCCGCAGGGCAAGGCCATCAACGACCACGCCGCGGACGACATCAAGGTCCTGGTCGTCGGCAACCCGGCCAACACGAACGCGCTGATCGCGCAGGCGGCGGCGCCGGACGTACCGGCCGAGCGGTTCACCGCGATGACGCGTCTGGACCACAACCGGGCGCTGACGCAGCTGGCGAAGAAGACGGGCTCGACCGTCGCCGACATCAAGCGGCTGACGATCTGGGGCAACCACTCCGCCACGCAGTACCCGGACATCTTCCACGCGACGGTCGGCGGCAAGAACGCGGCGGAGGTCGTGGCCGACGAGAAGTGGCTGGCCGAGGACTTCATCCCGACCGTCGCCAAGCGCGGTGCGGCGATCATCGAGGCGCGTGGCGCGTCGTCGGCGGCGTCCGCCGCGAACGCCGCGATCGACCACGTGCACACCTGGGTCAACGGCACGGCCGAGGGCAACTGGACGTCCATGGGCATCCCGTCCGACGGTTCGTACGGTGTGCCGGAGGGTCTGATCTCCTCCTTCCCCGTCACCACCAAGGACGGCACGTACGAGATCGTGCAGGGCCTGGAGATCAACGAGTTCTCCCGCGCCCGTATCGACGCCTCCGTCAAGGAGCTCTCGGAGGAGCGCGAGGCGGTTCGCGCGCTCGGCCTGATCTGACCTTCGCCTCCGGCGGTTCAGCGGTAAAACCACGTGGGCCCCGCTCCGGTTCTTCTCCGGAGCGGGGCCCACGTGCGCGTGCCGTCGGGGAATCGCCGTAGGGCCGGGGGTGGTCCGCCGGGTGCGGGTGCGTCGTGGCTTGTCGCGCAGTTCCCCGCGCCCCTCAGGGGGTTGCCGCCGGTGTCGGCCGTGCGGTCGACGTCTCGCGCCTGCCGTATCCCCGCACCACCAACCCCGTGGCCATCAGCACCGCCACCCCCACCACCCGCAGCGCCGGTCCCATTCCCTGGATCAGGTCGGCATGCCCCGAGAGGACCGTGCCGGTCACGGCGACGCCGAGGGCCGCGCCCGTTTCGCGGGCCGTGGTGCCGAGGCCCGAGCCCAGGCCCGCCTGGTGCGGAGGGAGGGAGGTGACGACGCCCATCGTCAGCGGCGGCATGGACAGGCCCGCGCCGGTGGAGATGACCAGCAGCCAGCAGACGAAGAGCCCGTACGGGGTGGACCCGGACGCCGTGGACGCGCCGAGCAGACCGAGGCCGATGAGCGCGAGCCCGGTGCCGACGAGGGTGCGGGGGTGCTCGGACCAGCGCTTGGCCAGGAGCTGCGCGGCCGACATGCCGGCCACCAGCGGCATGATCGCCACCCCGGTGACGGCGGGACCGTACCCCTTGACCTCCTGGAGGTACTGCGAGTTGACGTAGAAGAGGGAGAAGAGGCCGAAGAAACTCGTGGCGGTACCGAGGGAAGCCGCCCGCAGCCGGGGCGAGGCGAAGACCCGCGGATCGAACAGCGGACCTTGGGCGCGCAGCGCGTGCACCGTGAACGCCGCCACCAGCACCGCCCCCGCCCCGAACGCACCGGCGATCCGCGCCGACAGCCAGCCGTACGACGGCCCCTCGATGATCCCGAACAGCACGGCCACCAGACCCGCGATCAGCAGCACCGCGCCGAGCGGATCGGTGTGTCCCCGGGCCGAGCGCTCCGTGCGGGGGACGACGCGCGCCACCACCGCGATCAGCAGCGCCGCGAGCGGCACCATGGCCCAGAACAGCGCCCGCCAGCCGAGGAACTGACCCGCGAGCCCGCCGCCGAGATTGCCCGCGGCCCCGCCGAGGCCGATCGACAGTGTCCACGCGGCCATCGCGCCGACCCGCCGCTCCGGCGCCGCCAGCTGCATCAGCAGGGACAGGGTGGCCGGGGTGATCAGCGCGGCGCCCGCGCCGGACAGCCCCCGGCCCACGATCAGCACCAGCGGCGCCCCCGCCAGCGCGCTGGTCGCGGCGCCCGCCGCGAACAGCGTGAGCCCGGCGAGCAGCGCGCCCTTGCGGCCGTGCCGGTCACCGAGCGCCCCGGCGGGGATCAGCAGTCCGGCGAAGACGATGACATAGGCGTCGACCGTCCACAGGATCTCGGCGTGCGAGGGATGCAGCGCGGACGAACTCAGCTGCGGTATCAGCAGGTTGATCGCCGCCACCATGCTCTGCGCGACCAGGACACAGGCGCACAGGGCGAGCAGGGCGGGGCGTTTCAGGGCGTGCGAGGGCACGGCTCCTCCCGGGAGCTTGACGGGTGTTCGGGGATGCCCGCTCACCGTAGGCTCACCCTTGACCTGCACTCCAGTGCAACTTATGCAAGGAATGAATGCGCATGACGCAATCCACGGGCCTCGACCTGAATCTGCTGGTCGCGCTGGACGTGCTCCTGGAGGAGCAGAGCGTGCGGGGTGCCGCGGGACGGCTGCATCTGTCCGAGCCGGCCATGAGCCGCACCCTCGGCCGTATCCGCAAGGCGCTCGGCGATCCCGTCCTGGTGCGGGCCGGCCGGCAGCTGGTGCCGACCCCGCACGCCCTGGCCGTGCGCGCCGAGGTGAGCGCCGTGGTGGAGCGGGCCCGCGCCCTGTTCGCGCCCGGCCGGGACACCGACCTGCGCACGGTGAGCCGTACCTTCACGATCCTCGGCCACGACGCGATCGTCGCCACCCATGGCGCCGCCCTCCTCGCCCGCGCCGCGCGCGAGGCCCCCGGCATCCGGCTGCGCTTCTTGTCCGAGAGCCACATCGACGCCCCGTTTCTGCGCCAGGGCACCGCCGACCTGGAGATCGGCGTGATCGACACCGCCGCCCCCGAGGTGCACCGGGAGACGGTCTACGAGGACCACATGCTCGGCGTCGTACGCTGCGGACACCCCTTGCTGGACGGCGAGTTGACCCCCGAACGGTTCGCCTCGGCGGCCGGTCACCTCATCGTGTCCCGGCGCGGCCGGCTGCGCGGACCGGTCGACGAGGCGCTGGCCGAGTTGGGCCTGAGCCGACGGGTGGTGGCCAGCGTCGGCACCTACCCGGCATCGCTGTTCGTGCTGCGCGAGACCGATCTCATCGGCCTGATCAGCCCCTGGGCCCGCCCGCTCGCCGAACCCCTCGGACTGACCGTCTTCGAGATCCCGCTGCGGCTCCCGGCCGCCCCGGTCGGCTTCGCCTGGCACCCCCGCCACGACGCCGACCCGGCCCACGCCTGGCTGCGCACCCGGGTCCGCGAGCTGATGGAACAGGGCGCCGGTCCCGCCGCCACGGGCTGTACCGGTCCCATGGACCGAACGCAGCGCCCCGGATAACCGCTTCTGTCTGTTTTCCGCCGTCTTTTTAGTGACGCCGCGCACTTTCGGTGACTGATTCCGCATGCAAACCGAGGTCCGGGGCAGGGGGCCACGGTCCCTGAGCCGGCCCTTTGCGTGACACAGGGGCGTCGAACAGTAACGGAAGGCAACACCGATCATGGCGGAAAGCACGGCACGACAGACCCAGGCGACCATCCACGCGGGAGGCGAGTGGCTGACGGCGATCTCCGGGGCGACCCGGGAGATCCTCGACCCCGCGGACGCCCGGCCGTTCGCCGTGGTCGCGGAGGGTGACGAGAAGGACGCCGAGCGCGCCGTGGCCGCGGCCCGGCAGGCGTTCGACCACGGCCCCTGGCCGACCACCCCCGTCGCCGAGCGCGCCGCCCTGCTGCGCCGCGTCGCCGACCTCCTCGTACGCGATCGCGAAGCGCTCGGCCGTTTGGAGGCCCAAGACGCGGGCAAGACCGTGGAAGAGGGCCGGGTCGACATCGACTGTGTCGCCGACGCCTTCCGCTACTTCGCCGACCTGGTGGCCGCCGAGGCCCCCGGCCGGGTCGTGGACGCCGGCTCGCCCGACATCCACAGCGTCGTCGTCCATGAGCCGGTCGGTGTCTGCGCCCTGATCACCCCCTGGAACTACCCGCTGCTCCAGGCCAGTTGGAAGATCGCCCCGGCGCTGGCGGCCGGCAACACCTTCGTGATCAAGCCCAGCGAGATCACCCCGATGACCACCGTCGCGCTGATCGGGCTGCTGGCCGAGGCCGGACTGCCCGCCGGCGTCGCCAACATCGTCACCGGCCCCGGCCACACCGTCGGCGCCCGGTTCGCCGAGCACCCGGGCGTCGACCTGGTCTCCTTCACCGGCGGACTGGTCAGCGGCACCAAGGTCGCCCAGGCCGCCGCGCCCAGTGTGAAGAAGGTCGCCCTCGAACTCGGCGGCAAGAACCCCAACGTGGTCTTCGCCGACGCCTGCGCCACCGAGGAGGGCTTCGACACCGCCGTCGACCAGGCCCTGAACGCGGCCTTCATCCACAGCGGCCAGGTCTGCTCGGCCGGTGGCCGGCTCATCGTCGAGGAGCCGGTGCGCGAGCGCTTCGTCGCCGAACTCGCCCGCCGCGCCCAGCGGATCAGGATCGGCCGCGGCACCGGGGACGGCGTCGAGGTCGGCCCGCTCGTCTCCGAGCAGCAGCGCGCCAGGACCGAGGCGTACGTCGCCTCCGCGCTCGCCGAGGGCGCCGTCCTGCGCTGCGGCGGCAAGCGCCCCGAACCCGCCCCCGAGCGGCCCGAGTCGGGCTACTACTACGAGCCGACCGTCCTCGACGGCTGCCACCGCGAGATGAAGGTCGTCCGCGAGGAGGTCTTCGGACCCGTCCTCACCGTCGAGACCTTCACCACCGAGGACGAGGCCGTCCGCCTCGCCAACGACACCGAGTACGGTCTCGCCGGCGCCGTATGGACCAGCGACCCCGGCAGGGCCCGGCGCGTCGCGGCCCGGCTGCGCCACGGCACCGTCTGGATCAACGACTTCCACCCCTACCTGCCGCAGGCGGAGTGGGGCGGCTTCGGCAAGAGCGGCACCGGCCGTGAGCTGGGCCCCGCCGGACTCGCCGAGTACCGGGAGACCAAGCACGTCTACCAGAACCTCGCGCCGAAGCCGGTGCGCTGGTTCGCCGGCTGAGCCGACTCCGTTCAGGAAAGCCCCGGTTCGGGCCCCGAGACCTCTCGACACCCCCTGGAGCAGCACCCCATGTCCCACACCCCCCACGTCTACGACTACGTCGTCATCGGCGGCGGCACCGCGGGCTCGGTCATCGCCTCCCGCCTCACCGAGGACCCCGATGTCACCGTCGCCGTCATCGAGGGCGGCCCCAGCGACATCGACCGCGAGGACGTCCTCACCCTGCGCCGCTGGCTGGGCCTGCTCGGCGGCGATCTCGACTACGAGTACACCACCGTCGAGCAGCCGAACGGGAACTCCCACATCCTGCACAGCCGCGCCAAGGTCCTCGGCGGCTGCTCCTCGCACAACACCCTGATCTCCTTCAAGCCGCTGCCCTCCGACTGGGACGAGTGGGAGCGGGCCGGCGCCGAGGGCTGGGGCGCGGTGCCGATGGAGGCGTACTACGCCCGGCTGCGCAACAACATCGTGCGCGTCGCCGACAAGGACCAGAACGCCATCGCCAAGGACTGGATCGACGCGACGAAGACCGCGATCGGCGTCCCCGAGGTGATCGGCTTCAACGACAAGCCGTTCCACGAGGGCGTCGGCTTCCTCGACCTCGCCTACCACCCCGAGAACAACAAGCGCTCCTCCGCCTCCGTCGCCTACCTCCACCCGCATCTGGAGGCCGGCGACCGCCCCAACCTCACGCTGTTCCTGGAGACCTGGGCGTACCGGCTGGAGCTGGACGGCAAGCGCGCCACCGGCGTCCACGTCCGCACCAAGGACGGCACCGAGCAGCTGATCAGCGCTCGCCGGGAGGTCGTCGTCTGCGCCGGCGCCGTCGACTCCCCGCGCCTGCTGCTGCTCTCCGGCATCGGCCCGAAGCGTGACCTCGAAGAGCTGGGCATCCCGGTCGCGCACGACCTGCCGGGCGTCGGCGAGAACCTCCAGGACCACCCCGAGTCGGTGATCGTCTGGGAGACCAACCGGCCGCTGCCGGAGAACTCCGCGATGGACTCCGACGCCGCGCTGTTCGTGCGCCGGGACGCGTCGCTGGACGCCCCCGACCTGATGTTCCACTTCTACCAGATCCCCTTCACCGACAACCCCGAGCGGCTCGGCTACGAACGACCCGAGCACGGCGTGTCGATGACCCCGAACATCCCCAAGTCCCGTGCCCGAGGCCGCCTTTACCTCACCAGCGCCGACCCTGAGGCCAAACCCGCCCTCGACTTCCGGTACTTCACCGACGAGGACGGCTACGACGCGCGGACCCTCGTCGACGGCGTGAAGATAGCCCGCGAGATCGCCCGGACCGAGCCGTTCGCGGGCTGGCTGAAGCGCGAGGTCTTCCCCGGTCCCGAGGTCACCGACGACGAGCAGCTCAGCGAGCTGCTGCGCAAGGCCCACCACACCGTCTACCACCCCGCCGGCACCTGCCGGATGGGCGCGGCCGACGACGAACTC
>NZ_MUNF01000356.1 GCF_002154555.1 Streptomyces murinus | reverse complement strand
CGGCGCGGGTCGTCCAGGTCAGCCGGGGTCTCCGGCGGGTTCTTGGGGATCGGCGGGTACGGCATGCCGAGGCCGCCGGGCGGCGCGACCGGCGGGGTGCCGCCGACCACCCGGTGCGGCGGACGCGGGTGGTGTTCCGAGGACGAGGAGTGGGCACTGGCCCGCAGCGCGAACGCCACCGCGGCCATCAGCGCCCCGGTGATCAGCGCGGCCGCCCAGCCGGGCAGCCCGATCGCCAGCGCGAGGCCCACGGCGACGACGACCGCGCCGCCCGCGTACAGGGCGGCGGCACCCGACGCGCCGTAGAGCACGGCGGTACGGCGCTGCTTGCGGGTCTGCTCGCGCAGCTCCTCTCGTATGGTCACACGGGCCACCTGAGCCAGCTCCTCGACCAGCTCCTTGTCGAGATGTTCCAGATGATCCAAAGGTTCCGAACGGTTCATGTCACGCGGGTACCCTGTGCGCACCTCGGTTAACTCCGTGGGTGCCTGCGCGCCGGCCCCCGCCCCAACTAGGCTCGGCCGTATGGAGATTATGGGCGCCTCGCTGCGTATCTGCGTTGCCGACATCGAGACCGCGATCCCCTTCTACGAGCGGCTGGCCGGTGGCACGGCGCAGCGGTTCGCACGCGGCGGGGTCCAGGTCGCCGCGATCGGCTCCTTCCTGCTGATGAGCGGTCCGGAGGCCGAGCTGGAGATCCTGCGGAAGGTCACCGCGACCATCGCCGTCAAGGACGTGGGCGAGGCCCGCGAGCTGCTCACCGGCCTCGGCGCCCGCATCCTGGTGGAGCCGGTGCCGACACCGGCGGGCAGCAACATGCTGGCGATGCACCCGGACGGATCGCTCTTCGAGTACGTGGACCAGCACGGCTGAGCGCTCAGGCGGAATCGGGACGCATCCTGAAGTCGTAGCGGGCGGGCAGGGGTTCGTCGGTGAGCCGGGCCCAGACCCGGTCGAGCACCCGGGAGCCCTCCCGCAGGTCGGCGATCTCGAAGCCGGCGTCGAACACGGCCCGCGCCTCGGCCCGTCGGCCCTCCGCGAGCAGCAACTCCGCCTCCAGCAGCCGGAATCGGCCGCGCTGCCGGACGGCCGACGGCAGCCGTTCCCAGACCGCGCGGGCCTCCGCCGTCCGCCCGACCCGCAGCAGCGCTTCGAGCGCCTCGCGGCCGAGGGCGGTCCGCCGGGCGACCCGCTCCGTGTCCTCCGGGCGCTCCGCCGCGCACAGGTCGGTGAACGCGTCGGCGTACCGGTCGGCGGCCCGCTCGTGGTGGCCGTCGTCCTGGTCGGCGACGGCCAGGGCCCGCAGCAGTGGCCAGCGCGCGGGGGCGAGCGGCAGGGCCCGCTCCCAGCTGCGGACGGCCTGGGCGCGGTCGCCCGCGTGCCACTGGGCGATGCCGAGGTGGTACTCGGTGTGCCAGGTGGCGGGCGCGGTCTCCAGCAGGTCCCGCCAGTGCGGGGCGACCGGCGTCGCACCGGCCGGCTCCGGGCCGCGCGGGGCGGGCAGGCTCCCGGTGCGCAGCAACTCCCGCCAGGGCTCCTGGTCCTGGCCGAGCGTGGACTCGGAAAAGGGCGTGCCGGGCAACTTCCAGCCGGCGCGCAGCACTTCGAGGGCGCCCCAGCCGGAGCCGGTGGCGAGGATCTCGCCGGGTCCGGTGTCGGCGTGCGGCCGCCATCGCGCGTACGCCTCCTCGACACGGGCGCGCGGCAGCACCGCCTCCAGCCGCTCCTCGGCCTGCCGGACCGCGCAGGTCCACTCCCCCGCGGGCGAGGTGTCGAGCGGACCGTACGCCTCCAGCCAGGACACCTCGCTCTCCGCGTCCAGGCGGACGTGCTCCAACTGGGTACGGGCCAGGCCCGCCTGGATCTCGCAGTAGCCGCCGGTGCCGGGCTCGGTGAGCCACTGCTGCCAGCGGCGGCCACCGGGACCGCTGCCCCAGACGAACAGCTTGCGGCCGCGCAGCACATCGGTGGAGGTCTGCACCAGCCCCTGCCCCGCCGCGTCCAGCGCGGCGATCCAGCGGCGCCGGCCGTCGGGCACGTCGTAGAAGTAGTCGGCGGCGTAAGGGCTGTTGAGGGGGTAGGTGCGGTCGATGCCGTCGTACGAGGGGACGGGCACCCGGCGCAGCCGCTGCTCGTAGCCGAACCGCCAGGCCGCCTCGGCGGGGGCGAGGACCCGGACCTCCTCGGGTACCGCGATGTTGGACCACCAGTAGGTGGGCACCGGGTGCTCGTGCGGATTGCGGACGCGGACGGCGACGTAGAGGAAGTCGGAGCCGTCGGGCAGCCACAGGTCGACCTGGAAGGGCAGGTCGCGCAGCCGCTCCCACTCCCACAGGCGCAGCATCTCGCCGCCGTCGGGGGCCGGGACGCGCGCGGCGTGCAGAGGGGCGCAGGAGAGGGTGGTGTGACCGGTGGCGCCGATGTTCCACTCGATGCCGCCGGAGTACCAGGCGCCGTTGAGGGCGAAGTCGGCGGGCTGGAACACCGGGTTGCGGTACAGGAGTTCGCGGCCGGTCGGCAGATGGAGCAGCGAGGCGACCCGGCCGCCGAGGCCGGGCAGGACGGTGGCGCGCAGCCGGTCGTTCTCGATCACCAGGGCGTCGAGGGCGCGGGGTGCGCGGGTCCTGTCGTAGCCGTCGCGCAGGCGGACCGGCAGCAGGCTGCGCAGCGGCGCGTACCCGAGCCCGCGCGCCATGTCCGGGGGGATGTCCGCCCGGTCGCGGTCGTCGACGCGGTGGACCTCGTCGAGCGGGCGCAGTGGGGGCAGGGGGTTGTCCGGGCCCAACTCGGCGGCGGGCAGGGTCAGTACCTCACGTCGGATCCTTGTCACGACGACCATGGAACCCGGCGCGCGGTGACTCGGCCAGGGGAGCTGCCGGTCAGGATTGCGCAAAGGGCGTAAAAACCGCGGCGGGGCGGCCCGTTCGAGGTCAGGCGCGCATCTCGGCGGTGAGCGCCCAGCGTTCGTGGTCGCGCCAGTCCCCGTCGATGTAGATCATCTTCGGGGAGAAGCCCTCCAGGCGGAACCCGGCGCCCCGGGCCAGCGCGGCCGAGGCGAGGTTCTCCGGCTGGGCGTTGATCTCCAGGCGGTGCAGCCCGAGCGGCCCGAAGGCGTGGCCGATCACCAGGTCGAGGCCCTCGCGCATCAGGCCCCGCCCGGCGGCGTGCGCGAACGCGCCGTAACCGAGGGCGCCGCAACGGAAGCCGCCCCGGACGATGTTGTTGATGTTGATGAACCCGGCGATGTCCCCGCCCTCGCGCTCGCACACCAGGAAACCGGCCTTCGTGGGGTCGTCGATCAGCCGCCCCGCGTACTCGGCGTACGCGTCCTCGGTGTCCGGCGGGAACAGCCACGGGCGGTGCAGGTCCTTGCTCTCGCGGGCGCGCGCGGTGAACTCGGGACCGTCCTGAAGGGTGAAGTGGCGGATGCCCACCCGGGGGCCTTCGGCGAGATAGCGGGACGCGATGTGCGGCATCCGGCCAGCTTACGCGTCCCCTCTCGCCGCGCGGGGCGTGCTCAGCTCAGCGCGGGCTCCGCCAGTGTCAGCGTCCCGGCGTCCGCGTCCAGCTCCGCCTCGGCCCCGAACGGGATCGTCAGCGCGTCCGCGCAGTGCCCGAACCCCATCTCCTCGCAGACCGGCACCCCGAGCCCGCCGAGCCGGTCCGCGAGGACGGCGCGCACCTCCTCGTAGGGGCCGCAGCGCTCCCAGGATCCGAGCCCGATCCCGGCGACCCCGTCGAGCCAGCCGGAGCGCAGCAGCTGGGTGAGCAACCGGTCGATGCGGTACGGCAGTTCGGTGACGTCCTCGATCATCAGCAGCCCGCCGCGCGCACCGGCCCTGGCGAGCGGGGTGCCGAGGTCGGCGGCGAGCCCGCCGAGGTAGCCGCCGAGGGTCACCCCGCGGGCCCGGCCGGGCACCAGCGCCGTCCCGGTCGTGGCGATCGTCCGTACCGTCTCGGGTGCGAACAGGGTGGCCTTCAGATGTTCCTGCGCCCGGGCGCTCTTGATGAAGTCGATCCCGGCGGCCACCGGCCCGTACAGCGTGGCCAGGCCGAGGCGGGTGGCGAACGCCTGGTGCAGATGGGTGATGTCGCTGAACCCGAGGAAGACCTTCGGGCCGGCGGCGCGCAGCGCGTCCCAGTCGACCAGGTCGGCCATGCGCTGGGCGCCGTAGCCGCCGCGGGCGCACAGGACCGCGGCCACCGATGGATCGCACCAGGCGTTCTGGAGGTCCGCGGCCCGGTCGGCGTCGGTGCCCGCCAGGTAGCCCAACTCGCTGTCCCGGTCGAGGACATGGGGCATGACGACGGGGTCGAGGTCCCAGCCGCGCAGCACATCGAGGCCGGCCTGGACGCGTTCCTCGGGCACCGGGCCGCTGGGGGCGACGACGGCCACCCGGGCGCCCGGGGCCAGCCTCGGCGGGCGGACGAGGGGTTTCACCGGTGCAGCTCCAGTCGGGGTACATCGGGCACGTCCAGTTTGAACACCTGGGCGTACAGGGAGAGTTCGGCTTCCAGGGTGCGGATCACGGTGTCCGCCCTGCGGAATCCGTGGCCCTCCCCCTCGAAGGTGAGGTAGGCGTGCGGGACGCCCTTGCCCTGGACGCGGGCGAGGAACTCCTCGCACTGCGCGGGCGGGCAGATCACGTCGTCCAGGCCCTGGAGCATCAGGAACGGCACGGCGAGCCGGTCGGCGTGGCTCGCGGGCGAGCGCTCGGTGTAGCGGGTCGGCACCTCGGTGAACGGGCCGATCAGGGACTCCATGTAGCGCGACTCGAAGTCATGGGTGCCGCCGGAGGCCCAGCTGGTCAGGTCGAGGACCGGGTAGAGGATGGTGCCGCACGCGTAGACCCCGGTGGTGGTGAGGGAGGCCGCGGTGGTCCAGCCGCCCGCGCTGCCGCCCCGGATCGCGAGCCGCCCGGGGTCCGCGGTGCCCTCCTCGGCCAGCGCGCGGGCGACGGCCGCGCAGTCCTCGACGTCGACCACGCCCCACTGCTCGCGCAGCCGCTCGCGGTAGGCGCGGCCGTACCCGGTGGAGCCGCCGTAGTTGACCTCGGCGACGCCGATGCCCCGGGAGGTGAAGTAGGCGATCTCCAGGTCGAGGACGAGCGGCACCCTGCTGGTGGGGCCGCCGTGCGCCCAGATGACGTAGGGCGGCAACTCGCCGTCGGGTGCGGTGTGTTCGGGGTGGTGCGGCGGGAAGACCTGGGCGTGCACCTCGCGCCCGTCGGGTCCGGTGAAGACGCGGATCTGCGGCTCGGGGTAGTAGGCGGGGTCCACCGGGTCCCGGTGGCGGGCGCCGACGGCGCGGGCGCGGCCGGTGACGGTGTCCAGCTCGACCACCTCGTACGCGGTGCGCGGGCTGGCGCCGATGGCGGCGACCCGGCCGCCGTGCACGGCGAGGTTCGCCGCGAACTCGGTCCAGGGGCCCGCCGCGTCGACGATCTCCCCGGACTCCGGGTCCAGGATCCCGAGCACGGTCGAGCCCTTGCCGTGCACGACCGCGATCAGCCCGCTGTCCAGCGGTGCGAACCAGCGCAGGCCCAGCTGCCACAGCGGGCCGCCGAACTCCTCCTCGCGGGTGCACAGCGGGACGTCGTCGCGGTAGAGGTTCCACCAGCCGCCGCGGTCGCTGGAGTACAGGAGCCCCCCGTCCGCGGCCCATTCCACCTGGGCGACGGCCTCGTGCTCGCCCCCGGCGACGGTGTGCGCGCCGTGCAGGGTGCCGTCCGCGGCGACCTCGGCGACCCGCAGTTCGGTGCCCTCCCAGGGCATCCGCGGGTGGTCCCAGGCGAGCCAGGCGGCGCGCCGGCCGTCCGGGGAGAGCCGGGGTCCGGTGACGAACCGGTGCCGCTCCTCGGTGAGTTCACGCACCGCGCCCCGGTCCTCGGCGGCCGAGCCGTCCAGCGGTACGGCGGCGAGGACGCGCCGGACGTCGCCGGGGTCGTCGCCGGTGTACTCCTCCAGCACGCACCACACCTCGCCCCGTTCGAGGTCGAGATGCGGTTCCGCCCAGCGCAGTCCGCCGCCGACCGGGGAGAGCGGGGTGAGCGGGCGGGGCTCGCCGCCGGGCTCGTACCGGTAGAGCCGCTGGTCGGCGAAGTGGGCGAACACCACGAGGGGCGCGCCGCCTTGGACCTCGGCGGTCCAGGGCCGGCCGCCGTACTCGATGACGCGGGTGCGCACGTTCCACGGTGCGGGCAGCAGCGATTCCTCGGTGCCGTCCGCGCGGCGCCGTATCAGCGCCCGGCGGCCGCCCTCGCCGGGGCGGGGCTCGGTCCACCAGGTCTCGTCCCCGACGTAGCCCACCCAGTCCGGGCGGCCGTCGTGGGCGGCGGCGAGTGCCGCGTCGATGGGTGACGGCCAGGTGCCGTACGGTGCCCTGTGCATGGTGTCCTCCCCCATTTCGTCTAGGCCGTGCGCAGGAAGCGGTCGAGGACACGGACGCCGAAGTGCAGCGCCTCGACGGGCACGCGTTCGTCCACGCCGTGGAACAGCGCCTGGTAGTCGAGCCCTTCGGGCAGTTTCAGCGGTGCGAAGCCGTAGCCGGTGATGCCGAGCCGGGAGAACTGCTTGGCGTCGGTGCCGCCGGACATGCAGTACGGCACCACATGCCCTTCGGGCGCGAACTCCCGTACGGCCGCCCGCATCCGGTCGAAGAGCGGGGAGTCCACCGGTGCTTCGAGGGCGACCTCGCGGTGCGCGAACTCCCAGTCGACGTCCGGTCCGGTGAGCCGGTCGAGGGTGGCGGTGAACTCCTCCTCGCCGCCCGGCAGATAGCGTCCGTCGACATGGGCGACGGCCTCGCCCGGGATCACGTTCAGTTTGTAACCGGCGTCCAGCATGGTCGGGTTGGCGCTGTTGCGGACGGTCGCCTCGACCAGCTTGGCGGCCGGGCCCAGCTTCTCCAGCAGCCGGTCGACATCGCCGAAGTCGGCGTCGATGCCGTACAGCGCGGCGAGTTCGGCGAGCGCGGCGCGCACCGTCGGGGTGAGCCGCAGCGGCCATGGGTGCTCGCCGATGCGGGTGACGGCGGCGGCGAGCCGGGTCACCGCGTTCTCGTCGTTCACCTTGGAGCCGTGCCCGGCGCGGCCGCGCGCGGTCAGCTTGAGCCACCCGGTGCCGCGTTCCCCGGCGGCGATCGGGTAGATCTGCCGTCCGGCGCCGTCATGGAAGGTGAAGGCGCCGGACTCGCTGATGCCCTCGGTGCAGCCCTCGAACAGCTCGGCGTGCTCGTCGGCGAGGAAGCCGGAGCCGTCCTCGGCGCTGGCCTCCTCGTCGGCGGTGAACGCGATGACCAGATCGCGGCGGGGCCGCACCCCCGTGCGGGCCCAGGAGCGGACGACCGCGAGGATCATCGCGTCCATGTTCTTCATGTCGACGGCGCCGCGCCCCCACACCACTCCGTCCCGGACCTCCCCGGAGAACGGGTGCACGCTCCACTCGGCGGCCTCGGCGGGCACCACGTCGAGATGACCGTGGACCAGCAGGGCGTCCGCGCCCGGCTCGGTGCCCTCGATCCGGGCGACCACATTGGTACGGCCCGGGGTGCGCTCCAGCAGCAGCGGTTCGAGGCCGGCGCCGGCCAGCCGCTCGGCCGCGTACTCGGCGGCGGGCCGCTCCCGGCAGTCGCCGCCGCCCCGGTTCGTGGTGTCGATCCGGATCAGCCCCGAGGTGAACTCCACGACCTCGTCGAGGGCCCGCGGGTCAGCCATACTGCTCCTCCACGGCGTTGGAGACCATCGTGGTGACCGCCTTGAACGTCCGGATGCCCTCGTACATGGTGGCGCTGGTGTACGCCACCTTCCGCTCGCCGATGCGCGCGACGCCCGGGACCACGGTCGCGGCCATCGCCAGATGCTCGGCGTCGAACTCCACGGCGACGGTGAACGGCCCCGCCTCCACGGGCGCGTGGCGCACGGCGAGCCGGGCGGCGTCCTTGGCGGCGGCGCGGATGTCGGCCGCGGTGCGGGCCGGGGTGCGGCAGACGGCCGCGTACCGGGACACATGGTCCTTGACGGCGACCTTCAGCGCCTCGGGCGCGTAGCCGAGCGCGTCCTCGCAGGCCACGTCGTCGCCGGTGACGAGGACGACGGGGACGCCGTACTCGGCGACGACATGCGCGTTGAGCAGGCCCTCACTGGCGCGTACGTCGTTCAGCCAGACACCGGTGATCTGGTTGGCGAGGTAGGTGTGGGCGAGCACGCCCTCCATACCGGCGCCCGCGTGATAGCCGATGAAGGCGATCCCATCGATGTCCCCGTGCTGGACGCCCTCCACCATGGACAGCGCCTTGTGCCGCCCGGTGAGCATCTCCGTGCGCTCATCCAGCTGTTCGAGCAGCAGATTGCGCATCGTCCAGTGGGCCTCGTTGACGAGCACCTCGTCGGCGCCGCCGTCGAAGAAACCCTGCACGGCGGCGTTCACGTCCGAGGTGAACATCCCCCGGCACCGCTCCCACTGCGGCGTCCCCGGCAGCACATCGGCCGGCCAGGTGACACCGGTGGCCCCCTCCATGTCGGCACTGATGAGGATCTTCATGGAGCGTCACGTTACGCGCTGCGGGGTCACCGGACCAGGAGAGCGGCCGAGACGCCGTGGCGGCATCCACCTATCTTTTGCATAATGCAAAAGTGAGGGAGGAGAATCAATGAGTGCCATACCGGCGACAGAGGACGAGAAGCGCGGGAGCGGCGCGGCGAGGAGGGACCGGGTGCCCGTGCCGGGAGGGATCCGACCGGCGGGACCGGTGGGGCCGTCGCGGGGTGCCTGGATCGTCCTGGTCCTGGCGGTCGTCGTGGGCGCCGGGGCGGGCGTGGGCTCGATCGTCTTCCGCTGGTGCATCCGGACGTTCACCCGGCTGCTGTCCGGCCACTCCGACTACGCCGCCTCGCCCGGCGCCGCGAACCCTCATGTGCCCTGCCTGGGACCGTACTTCGTGCTCCTCGCGCCGGTCGTCGGCGGTCTGCTCTACGGCCCGCTGGTCAACCGGTTCGCCAAGGAGGCGCGCGGGCACGGGGTGCCCGAGGTGATGCTCGCCGTCGCCCAGCGCGGCGGCCGGATCAGCCCCAAGGTCGCCGTGGTCAAGACCCTGGCCTCGGCGCTGACCATCGGCTCGGGCGGTTCGGTGGGCCGTGAGGGCCCCATCGTGCAGATCGGCTCGGCGCTCGGCTCCACCCTCGGGCGGCTGACCGGGGCGGCCGAGGGCCGGATGAAGCTCCTGGTGGCCTGTGGCGCGGCGGGCGGCATCGCGGCCACCTTCAACGCGCCCCTGGCCGGTGTCTTCTTCGCCATGGAGCTGATCCTTGGCACCTTCTCCGCCGAGGCGTTCGGCGCGACCGTGCTGGCCAGTGTCACCGCGAGCGTGATCGGCCGCGCCGCGTTCGGCGACAGCGCCTTCCTGAACCTGCCCGGCTTCCACGTCGGCCATCTCTCCCAGTACGCCCTGTTCGCCCTGCTCGGCGTCGTCGCGGCCGTCGTCGGCGTGGGCTTCGCGCGCTTCCTCTACGTGATCGAGGACGTCTGCGACCGGCTGTGGCGGGGCCCGGAGTGGCTGCGCCCGGCGATCGGCGGACTGGCGCTCGGCCTGGTCCTCCTGGCCCTGCCCCAGATGTACGGCGTCGGCTACCCGGTCCTGCAACGGGCGACCGAGGGCGGCTACGCGGCCGGCTTCCTGCTTCTGCTGCTGGCCGGGAAGATGCTGGCCACCAGCCTCACCATCGGCATCAGCGGCTCCGGCGGCGTCTTCGCGCCCAGCCTGTTCGTCGGGGCGATGCTCGGCTCGGCGTACGGCATCGGGGTCCACCACCTGCTGCCCGGCTCGGCCGGCGCCGTGGGGGCGTACGCGCTCGTCGGCATGGGCGCGGTGTTCGCCGGAGCGGCCCGGGCGCCGATCACCGCCGTGGTCATCCTCTTCGAGCTGACCGGCGAATACTCGATCATCCTGCCCCTGATGCTGGCCGTCGTGCTGGCCACCGCCGTCAGCCGGCTGCTGTCCCGGGACACCGTCTACACCCTCAAGCTGCGCCGCCGCGGCATCGACCTCGAAGGCCCCGTCCCGGGCGCGCCGCTGGGCGCCCAGCATGTCGGCACCGTCATGGAACCGCTGCCCGCTCCGCTGCCCGCGGCCACACCGCTGGCCGACGCCGCCGGGCTGCTCAGCCGCTCGGGCCACGGCGCGCTGCCGGTGATCGACGGCGCCGGGGCGTACGTCGGCGTGGTCACCGCGCGAGCGGTGGCCGAGGCCCTCGCGGAACAGCCGGACGCGGCACCGGCGACCGTGGGGCGGCTCGCCGAGCCGCCCACCGCGGTGACCGCCGACCAGCCGCTCGCCCAGGCCCTGCACACGCTGCTGGCGGCCGCCGGGGGCGGGGTGCCCGTCCTCGACGCCGAGCGGGGCAGCCCGGTGGGCTGGCTCAGCCATCAGGGGGCACTGCGGGCGGTGCATACGACGGCCTGACCGACCCCGGCTTCTTTGCATCATGCAAGGGAGCCGGGGATCAGATCTCGTGGGCCATCGATCCGTCCACGATCCAGCCCAGCGGATGCGGCTCGGGGTCGTCCGCGCCGGGGGCCGGCGGTTCCCCGCCCGCCTCGTTGAAGGCGTTCAGGGCCTCGATGAGGGCCAACCGCTCGGTCGGGCGGAGCCGTTCCACGATGGCGGCGATCTCGGCGCGGCGCCCGGCGGTCACGTCCGCCACGATGCGCCGGCCCTCCTCGGTCGGCCGCAGCAGGGTCTCGCGCCGGTTGTCCGGGTTGGGCTGCCGGTCCGCGAGCCCGGCGGCGATGAGCCGGTCGACCATGCGCATCGCGGTCGAGGGCGCCACCTGGAGCAGTTCGGCGAGCGCCACCAGCTTGGTCGTCCCCCGGGTCGCCAGCACCACGAGCATGCGGAACTGGGCGAGGGTCACCCGCTCCTCCACGGCGGCCAGGGAACGGGCGGAGACGGCCACCAGCAGACGAGAAGCCGTCAGCACGGCCCTGGTGACCGCGTCGACATCGTCCAGGGCGTCCATGGGGGTCTTTCGTTCCGGCATAGGTCCTTTCTACCGCGCCCGGCCCGGCACGCTCGCACGAGCGCCCCACCGAGGCCGGTGCGGGACGGGTGCGGGTGCGGGTGCCGGTGCGGGTGCGGGTGCCGGTGCGGGGCGGGTGCCGGTGCGGGGCGGGTGCCGGTGCGGGACGGCGCGGACGGCCGTCCCGCACAGCGCGCGACGCGTCCGGCTACCGGCCCGCGAGCACGAACCAGCGGGCCGGCAGGTCGATACGGGTGCCGTCGGTGAGGTGCTCGGTCTGCGGGAGGACGGTGTCGCCCTCGGCGAGGACGGTCAGGCCTGCCTCGCCGAGCAGGCGCGGGACCTCGCCCTCGTCGGCGTCGGCGGGCTTGAGATGGTGGTGGAAGACGCGCCGCAGCTTGGGCGGCGGGCCGGACGGCTCGGCGGCGGCGCGCCCCAGGACATCGCGGGAGGCGGGGGTGAGCTCCACGACGAAGGCGCGGCCCGCGCTGCCGATCAGCGTGGCAACGGCGGCGGCGACCGCGGGGCGCGCGGCGGGCTCGCTCTGGTGGATGACGGCCCGCATATAGACGTTGCAGTCGCCGAGCCGGTCGTGCAGGGCCTTCACCGCGTCGCCGTCGGTCAGATCCAGCTGTTCGAACTCCACGGGCGCGTCCCCGGCGGCGCGCCGGGCGTGTTCGACGGCCGCGTGCGAGAGGTCGACGCCGATGGCGCGGACGAACCGGGTGGCCAGAAAGCGGGTCTGGGTGCCGTTGCCGCAGCCGAGGTCGACTATGGGGCGGGCCGGGTCCGCGTGCGGCAGCAGCAGCGCGGAATGCGGCTCCGCACTCAGCGAGGGGTCCGAGTCCCAGATCGCCTCACCCGGAGCGTCGGAGGTCTCGCTCCAGTAACTCTCCCAGTTGCCACGGTAGTTGTCCGAAACGTTCATGCGCTCTCCCACGATCGGTTGCCGTGATCGGGATATCGCGCGGACCGGGTCGCGGGCAAGGGCCGGGGAGCCACCTTCACCGGACGTACCGACGGCTCGCGCCGGTTCAGTGGCTTCCCGTGACCGACTGTTCGAACCAGACCGTCTTACGGTGCCCCGTGGCGTTCGCGCCCCATTCGCGGGCGAGCCTGCTGACCACGCGCAGCCCGCGCCCGTACTCGTCGCGGGGACCGGCGGCGATCATCGCGGGCAGGGTGGGCTCGTCGTCGGTGACCTCGAACAGCAGCGCGTCGGTGCGCACCACCCGCAGCCCGATCCGGTCGCCCTCGGCATGCCGTACGGCGTTGGTGACGACCTCGCTCACCAGCAGTTCCGCGGTCTCCACCGGCTCCGGCAGCCCCCAGGCGAGAAGTTGCTCGCGGACCAGGCGGCGGGCCCGGCCCACCTCGCGGGCATCGTTGTCGAGCCGCCAGTCGGCGACGTGTTCGGCGGGGATGCCGTTGAGCCGGGCCATGAGCAGGGCGACGTCGTCCTTGCGGCCGCCCCGGGTGTTGAGGGCGCGGATGATGGTGTCGCAGGCGTCGTCCATGGAGGCGGCGGGATGCGCGGCGGACTCGCAGAGCGCGGCGAGGCCCTCCCCGATGTCCGAGCCGCGCACCTCGACCAGTCCGTCGGTGCACAGCACCAGCCGGTCCCCGGGCGCGACCCTGATCCGGGCCGCCTCGAAGGGGACGCCGCCGACACCGATGGGTGCCCCGGTCGGCAGGTCGAGCAGCTCGCTGCTGCCGTCCTCGGCGCGCACCAGCACCGGCGGGATGTGTCCGGCGTTGGCGAGGGTGACCTCGCCGCGGATCGGGTCGTAGACCGCGTACAGACAGGTGGCGAGGTAGTTGTCGCCGAGCCGGCGGGCCAGGTCGTCCAGATTGCGCAGGAGTTGGGCGGGCGGGGTCTCCATCGTGGCCATGGTCTGTACGGCGGTGCGCAACTGGCCCATCATCGCGGCCGAGTTGAGGCCGTGGCCCATGACGTCGCCGACCACGAGGGCGGTACGAGAGCCGGACAGTTTGATGGTGTCGAACCAGTCGCCGCCGATCCGCCCGAGCAGGGTGCCCGGAAGGTAGCGGGTGGCCACGTCACAGCCGGCCATCCGCGGGGTGACCTGCGGGAGCATGCTGTCCTGGAGGGTGTCGGCAACGTTCTCCTGGTACGTGTACATGCGCGCGTTGTCGAGCACCAGCCCTGCGCGGGCAGCGAGTTCGGCGCCGGTGGTGCGGTCCATGTCGTCGAACTCGGGCCGGTCGGGGCGGCGCATCAGCACCATGAAGCCGAGGACGACATTGCGCGCCTTGAGCGGCACGATCAGCAGCGAGCGACCGCCGATCAGCGGCCTGAGGTCGCGCTTCTCGAACTGCCCGGAGATCCGCTCGGACAACTCGTCGGTGACCTTCGGGACGAGCACCGGCTCGCCGGTGCTCATGCACTGGTAGAACGGGGTGTGTTCGGGGAAGGCGAAGGCCTCGCCGACCGGCACGGTGTCGTCCCAGCGGCCCGGTTCGTCATTGTGCTCGACCCAGACGCGGAACATGACGGTGCTGGCGTCCGGCGGGCCGTCCGGGAAGCCCTCGCCCGCGAGGACGGCCGCGCGCAGATGGGTGCCGGCGAAGTCGGCGAAGCGGGGCACGGCTGCGCTGGTGACCTCGCGGATGGTCTCGCCGAGGTCGAGGGAGGAGCCGATGCCGGAGCTGACCTCGTTGAGGAATTCGAGGCGTTCACGGACGGCGGCGTACTCCAGGTCCCGTTCGGCGCCCAGGGGTACGGTGCGCACGACGGGGGTGCGCTGGCGCGGTACGACGTTCTCGGCGGCCTTGGCGAAGGCGCGGCCGAGACGGCGGGGCACGCCCCAGTACGGGGTCACCGGGACCCGTTCGAACTGGCTGAACTCCAGGACGGGATAGCCGAGTTCGAGGACCTGGGAGACGATGCGGCCGCTGAGTCCCGGGCCCATGTTGGGCAGGATCTCCGGCAGCCGCCGTTCCAGTTCGTCGAAGGCGGGCAGCTCGGTGTGGCGGGCGAAGCCGGGCGCGATGCGTTCGGCGGTCTCGTCGTCGTAGCCGCGCTCCTCGCGCAGCCGGACGGCGTCGGCGGCGAGCACCAGCAGCCGCGCGGGTCCGGGGCCGACCAACGGGTAGGCCCACCACAGCACATCGAGCCGCTCGGCGCCGGGCGCCGAATCGCCGTCCGGGTGCGGCCCGTCGTCCGGCTCGCGCCGCCGGGGTGTGGAGAGGTGGGCGCGGCCGGCCGTGGCGAAGGAGGTCTGTCCGCCGAGGGACGCCTCCAGATCGGGACCCGGGCCCGGGTCGTCGTCGCCCGAACCGCCGTACCGGGCGGCGCCGTTCGGCTCCCCGTCGTACGCCTCGTAGGCGTCCGGCACGGACTCGCCCCGGAGTTGGTCGGGGAGGGCGCCGGAGACCGGCAGCAGATCGCCCGCGGGGCGTCCGACGGCTTCCTCGCGGGTCACGCCGAACAACCGCCGTGCCCCGCTGCTCCAGTGGGACACCAGGCCGCCGCGGTCCACGACGATCACGGCAAGCGGAATCCGGCCCGCGTCGGTGCCGGCGGTGCCGCGCCCGGGAGTCGTGTCCCGCTCGCTGCCACGCTCCATGGCCCAGGCCCCTTCTCCCCACGGCGGTTCGCAAACGATCTGTGCCGCTGGCCACTACGGTACGGGGGCGGCCGGTGGCGATGTGTGGCAATCCGGGAATTGGTTTCACATGATCGCACCGGCCCGCGGCCCGGCACCCGGGCGGGCGCCGGGTCAGTCCTCGTGCCCCAGCTGGAGGTCCCGTTCCGTCCGGCCGCCGCCCGCGACCTGGAGAACCGTGGCGACCGGCGGGTAACCCGCGGCGATGACCGTGTACTCGCCGGAGGACAGGTCCACGAACCGGAAGGCGCCGTCCGCTCCGGTGGTGAGGGTGTCCACGACATTGCCCGCGGCGTCGAGAAGGGTGACCCGGGCGTCCTCCACGACCCGTCCCCCGCTCGCCCGTACGACGCCCCGCAGCACGGCGCCGCCCGCGAGTTCGACGTCCTGCCGGGTCTCCCGGGACGCCTGCACGCTGACCGGCAGGGCGGCCGGGCGGAAGGCGGGCGCGCTGGCGGCGAGGGTGTACTCGCCCGCCACCAGCTCGGTGATGACGTAACCGCCCTCGCGGCCGCTGCGGGTGGTGGCGACCACTTCGCCGTGCACGTTGGTGAGCGTGACGGTGGCGTCGCGCACGGGGCTGCCGTCGGCGGTGAGCACGCTGCCCGCGAGGCGTCCGGCGCCGCCGAGGACGACATCGAGCTCCACGGGCCGCTCGCCGACGGTGACGGAGACGGCCTGCGGCTGATGCCCTCCGGCGGCGGCGATCAGGACGTACGACCCGGAGCCGGGGGTGCTCAGCGCGTACCGCCCGTCGTCGCCGCTCGCGCCCCGGCCGATCTGCTGTCCGGTGACGTCGATCAGGGTGAGCGCGGCGCGGGGCACCACGGTGCCGTCGGGGTGCTGCACGGTGCCGCACACCGGGATGCCGGCGGCGTACGAACGCGGTTGCGGGACGGAGGTGGGCACGCTGTCGGGGTCGGATTCGGTGGCGTGGTGGGACACCAGGGGTTTCTCCTTGAGGAAGAAGGCGATGAGGAGGCCGAGGACGAGCACCGGGACCAGGTACAGGAAGATCCGGGGCATGGCGTCGGCGTACGCGCGGACGTAGGCGTCGCGCAGGGCCGGGGGCAGGGCGTGGACCAGCTGCGGGGTGAGCGACTCGGGGTCGGGCAGCCGGGCTCCGGCGCGCGGGGGCAGTTCCCGGCGCAGGGCGTGGGCGAGCCGGTTCGCGAAGAGGGTGCCGAAGACGGCGGCACCGACGCTGCCGCCGATCTGCCGGAAGTAGTTGTTGGCGCTGGTGGCGGTGCCGAGGTCGGCGGGGCGCGCCGAGTTCTGCACGGCGAGGACGAGGACGGGCATCACCAGGCCGATGCCCGCGCCGAGTACAGCCATCCAGATGCTGTACTGGAGCCGGGAGGTGTCGGCGTCGAGGCGGGACAGCAGCCACATGCCGGCGACGGAGACGGCGCCGCCGAGCACGGGATAGATCTTGTAGCGCCCGGTGTGGCTGATGAGTTGGCCGGAGAGCAGGGAGGCCACCACGATGCCGGCCGTCATGGGCAGCATCAGCAGCCCGGAGCCGGTGGCGCTGGCCCCGTAGACCATCTGGAAGAAGGTCGGCAGATAGCTGGCCGCGCCGAACAGGGCGACACCGATGACGAGGCCGACCAGGGCGGTGACGTTGAAGACGGAGTCACGGAACAGCCGCAGCGGGATGAGGGGTTCGGCGGCGAAGCGCTCGGCGACCAGGAAGAGCACGGTGGCGGCGAGCGCGCCCGCGCCGAGGCCGAGGATCTGCCGGGACCCCCACGGGTACTCGGTGCCGCCCCAACTGGTCAGCAGTACCAGGCACGTCGACGCGGCGGCCAGCAGCAGGGAGCCCAACACGTCGAGGCGGCCGCGCACTTCGGGCCTGGGCAGCTTGAGGACGGCGGCGACCAGGGCGAACGTGACCAGTCCGAAGGGGACGTTGACGTAGAAGCACCAGCGCCAGGAGAGATGGTCGGTGAAGTAGCCGCCGAGCAGGGGGCCGGCGACGGAGGCGACGCCGAAGGCCGCGCCGATCAGACCCATGTAGCGGCCGCGCTGCCGGGGCGGCACGATATCGGCGATGATCGCCTGCACACCGATCATGAGCCCGCCCGCGCCGACGCCCTGGAGCGCGCGGTAGCCGATCAACTGGTCCATGCTGCCCGCGCGTCCGGCGAGCGCGGAGCCGAGGACGAAGACCGCGATGGCGAACAGGAAGACGCCCTTGCGGCCGAAGAGGTCGCCGAGCTTTCCGTACAGCGGCAGGCCGATGGTGGACGTCAGCAGATAGGCGGTGATCGCCCAGGACATCCGGTCCAGGCCGTGGAGTTCGCCGACCACCTTGGGCAGGGCGGTGGCGACGATCATCTGGTCGAGGGCGGCCAGCAGCATCGCCAGCATCAGCCCGAGGAAGACCAGCCGCACCCGGCGCGGGCTCAGCGCGGCGGCGGGGCCGGGCGCCGGGGCCCCGGGGCCGCCCGCCGCGCGGTGCTCCGCGCCGTCCGCCGGGGGTTTTGCCGGGGCGCCCTCGGTGGGTGCCTTCCGGGCCGTGGGCAGCAGCACGAGCGTGTCGTGATCCACCAGAGTCGTCCCGCCCACGTGCCGCTCCCCTCGTCGCCGTCAACGCGGCTGTCGTACCCGTGCAATTTCTCGCGCGAGGCGACAACTACGAACAACAGCGGTGGGTTACGGGGCGGTTCCCGGTGGGCGGGACTTCCACTCGAACCGGTGAAGGGGCGACCCCTGAGAGGGCTCAACGCCCCTTCACCGCGCGGAGGTTGGGACTACTTCTCGACCTCGGTGGCGAGCCGGGCGAGCACGGCGTCGTAGATGCGGCCGAGGCCCTTGGGGGCGAAGGTCCGCTCGAAGAAGCCGCCGATGCCGCCGGCGCCCTTCCAGGTGCTGGTGACGACGACGCGGGCCTTGCCCTCGCCGGCGGGAGTGACGCGCCAGGTGGTCACCATGGAGGAGTTGCGGTCCTTCTCGACCAGTTCGCCGTCGGTGGGCTCGCTCACCTCCAGCAGGCAGTCGCGCACCCGCTTGCTGGTGGCCTGGAGCTTCCAGTGGACGAGGGTGCCCTCGCCGTCGCCGCCCTCGCGCACCTCGTACTCGCTGAACTGCTCGGGCAGCAGCTTCTGCCGGGTGCCGCGGTAGTCGGCGAGGGCGTCGAGCACCTTCTCCGCGTCCGCCGCGACGACCCGCTCCGTAGTGGCCTCGACCTGCGCCATTGCGTTCCTCCAGGACCTGATTGCTCGGGGTTGGGAAAAGCCAACCACCCCGGGTCCCGGCCGCCCAAATCGGGGGGTGTGTCGGGGAGCGTGTCCGGGTCCGGCTCCGGGTGCGCACGATCATGGGAACAGATGTTCTATTGTGGCGGCGAGTGCTACCGAGGAGGACGGCTCATGCGCTGGGACAACCTCACCGACGAGCCCGTCGAACACGGCCGGACCCCCGACGCCGCGCTGTTCGGCGCGGACGCCGTGACCACCCGTACGTTCGACACGCCTGAATTCCGCGGAATCACCTTCCACGAGGTCCGGGCGCGCTCGGTGCTCAACCGGGTGCCGGGCGCCTCGCGGATGCCGTTCGAATGGACGGTGAACCCGTACCGGGGCTGCTCGCACGCGTGTGTGTACTGCTTCGCGCGCAAGACGCACGGCTATCTGGATCTGGACACCGGCATCGGTTTCGACACCCAGATCGTGGTCAAGGTGAACGCCCCGGAGGTGCTGCGCCGCCAGCTGGGCTCCGGCCGCTGGCGCGGCGACCACGTGGCGATGGGTACGAACGTCGACTGCTACCAGCGCGCCGAGGGCCGCTACCGGCTGATGCCGGGCATCATCTCCGCCCTCACCGAGCACGCGAACCCGTTCTCGATCCTGACCAAGGGCACGCTCATCCTGCGCGACCTGGACCTGTTGGTGCGCGCGGCCGAGGTGACGGACGTCGGGATCTCGGTCTCGGTCGGCTTCCTGGACAGCGAGCTGTGGCGCACCGTGGAGCCGGGCACCCCCGCGCCCGAGCGGCGCCTGGACGTCGTACGCGCCCTCGGCGAGCACGGCATCGGCTGCGGCGTCCTGATGGCGCCGGTGATCCCGTTCCTGAGCGACCATCCGGAGCAGCTGCGGGCGACCGTCGCGGCCATCGCGGCGGCCGGGGCGACCTCGGTGACCCCGCTGGTGCTGCATCTGCGGCCCGGCGCGCGGGAGTGGTTCATGGCCTGGCTGGCCGAACACCACCCGTATCTGGTGCGCCGCTACGAGCGGATGTACGCCGGCGGGTCCTACGCGCCGACCTGGTACCAGCGCCGGATCACCCGTCAGGTGCACGAGCTGGCGCGGGAGTACGGCATCGGGCCCACGCGCGCGGGCGCGGCCCGCAGGATCAGCCCGGCACAGCCCGCGCCGGTGCCCGAGGCGGCCGAGCCGACGCAGCTCACGCTGATGTGAGGCCCCCGCGGGAGCGTTCGAGGGCTTCGCGCGGGCAATAGGGTCAACTATCGGCGCAACACGTTCTCCGGGGGCCCCGCATCGGGACGATGCGGCGAGGACCGCGATCGCGCGGTCCGCTCGACCTCTCCGTCCCGGGAGGACCCATGAGAAGACGCGCAGCCGTGCTGTGCGCGGCCGCCGCCGTCCTGGCGGGCTCGGTCACCGGAGCCCCGGCGCGGGCCGCCGCGACCGCGCCGCTCACCTGGAAGAAATGCGCCACCGACGACTACCCGACGCTGGAGTGCGCGTCGCTGAAGGTGCCGCTGGACCACGCGAACCCGGCGGGCCGCCAGATCACGCTGGCCCTGTCCCGCGTCCCGCACACCGCGGCGGCCTCCCAGGGCCCGCTGCTGGTCAACCCCGGCGGCCCCGGCGGCAGCGGGCTCACGCTCGCCGGATTCGTGGCCTCGGCGCTGCCGAAGGACGTGGCGGCGCGGTACGACGTCATCGGCTTCGACCCGCGCGGGGTCGGCCGCAGCAGCCCGGCCCTCGACTGCGTGCCCGGCCATTTCAAGCCGGTGCGCCCGGACAGCGTGCCGGACACGCCCGCGCTCGAACAGGCGAACCTGGAGCGCGCGCGGTCCTTCGCCGCGGAGTGCGGCAAACGGTACGGCGACGTACTGCCGTACATGGACACCGTCAGCAGCGCGCAGGACATGGACAGCATCCGCGAGGCCCTCGGCGCGTCCCGGATCAGCTACTTCGGCTACTCGTACGGCACCTACCTCGGCACGGTGTACGCCAAGCTGCACCCCGAGCGGGTCCGCAGGCTGGTGCTGGACTCGATCGTCGATCCGACCGGGGTCTGGTACGCGGACAACATCGGCCAGGAGCGGGCCTTCGACGACCGGCACCGCGCGCTGATGGCCTGGATCGCCAGGTACGACGCGACGTACGGGCTCGGCAAGGACCCCGCGAAGGTCGAGGCCGAGTGGTACGCGATGCGGGCGGCCCTGGCGAAGAAGCCGGCCGGGGGGAAGGTGGGCGCGGCCGAGTTGGAGGACACGTTCATCCCGGGCGGCTACTACAACGGCTACTGGCCGTATCTCGCCGAGGCGTTCGCCGCCTACGTCCATGACAAGAAGACCGAGCCGCTGGTGGAGGTGTACGACGACTTCGCCGGGGTGGACTCCTCCGGCAACAACGGCTACAGCGTGTACACGGCCGTGCAGTGCGGGGACACCGCCTGGCCGCGCGACTGGGCGCGCTGGCGGCAGGACGCCAGGGCGGTGTACGAGAAGTCGCCGTTCATGGCCTGGAACAACACCTGGTACAACGCGCCGTGCATGTACTGGCCGACCGGCCGCGCCGGGCAGCCGAGCGTGGCCAACACCGAGCTGCCGCCGACGCTGCTCTTCCAGGCCACGGACGACGCGGCCACCCCGTACGCCGGCGGCGTCGCGGCCCACCGGCTGCTGACCGGCTCCAGCCTGGTGGTCGAACAGGGCGGCGGGAACCACGGCATCACCCTGAGCGGCAACGCGTGCCTGGACGGCTACCTCGCCGCCTATCTGGCCGACGGCAAGGTCCCCCGCTCCTCCGGCCCGGCCGACGCGGTCTGCGCCAAGTCCCCGGACCCGACGCCGCTGGCGTCCAAGGCGGCGTCGACGGCCTCGCGCGGATCGATCCTGCACGGCCTGCTGGGATTCCGGAGCTGAGGGTGCCGTGCGGAGGCGGCCGGGGGCATCGCCAAGTGACCCGCTCCGCACGGGCGTTGTCGGTGGTGTGGTCCATGATGGGGTTCATGAGCGAACCGATCAGGATCACCGCCCCCGCGGGCGTCGCCCCCGCCGCGCAGTACAGCCATGTGGTGACGGCGACGGGCCGCCTCGTCGCCGTCACCACATGGCT
>NZ_MUNF01000355.1 GCF_002154555.1 Streptomyces murinus | reverse complement strand
CGCCGCCCTGGAGGCCCCCGCGGGCCGCTGTGGTGGTGCCGGTGCCGTGCCCCGTCCGCGGCGGCCTCCGGGGCGGCGGCGAGCGGGGCGGTGGCGACCGGGGCGGGGTGGCCCGAACCGGCCGTGTCCGCGGGGGCGGTGGCCGTGGCGCGCTCGGCCGAGCGGGCGGTCACCACCGTGCGCTCGCTGTCAAAGGCGGCCTCGGCGAGGCCGGCGCAGCACAGCGCGAGCACGCGGCACCGGACACGACGGGCAGGGCACGCGGTGGCGGGGGCGGGGCCGGCAGGGCCCGTACCCGCTGCGGCACGGGCCCGCCGGTCGCGGCCGGCGCGGGCCGGTCCTGCGCCGCGGCGGTGGCCAGGGCGGCGCGGGCGACGGCGCGGGCGACCACCGTACGGCTGCCCACGTGCGCGGCGGCGGTCTCGGGCGCCGGCCGCGCGGCTGCGGGCCGACGGCATCGAGCACGTCTGTGGCCCTGCCGTACGCCCTGGGCAGCGGTGCCGAACGCGGCCTGGCGGTGGGGCCGTTGTGCGAGCACCCGCCAGGCGGGTGAGCGGGCGGGTCAGTCGGACAGGCCCGCGGCGAGGGTGGCGCCGAGTTCCCAGCAGGCCTCCGTGTCGGCCCGGCCGGGTTCACCCGTGACGGTGACCGGTTCGGCCGCGCGGCGCCAGCCGAGGCCGGTGGTGATGGTGTCCAGGGCGCGCACCGCGCCGGTGACGTCGTTGCCCCCGTGGACGTAGTAGCCGAAGGGGCGGCCCCGGGTCTCGTCCAGGCAGGGGTAGTAGATCTGGTCGAAGAAGTGTTTGAGGGCGCCGGAGATGTAGCCGAGGTTCGCGGGGGTGCCGAGGAGGTAGCCGTCGGCTTCGAGGACATCGGCGGCGGTGGCGGCGAGGGCCGCGCGGCGCACCACCCGGACGCCCTCGATCTCGGGTGCCGTGGCGCCGGAGACGACGGCCTCGAACAGGGCCTGGCAGTTGGGTGACGGGGTGTGGTGGACGATCAGCAAGGTGGGCACACCGGCACCCTGCCGGGTCCGGCGCGCGGTGCGCAAACGGGCCGTCACCCCTTGTCGTTGTGGGCGTGGCGCGCGGGGTGCGAGGATGCCCGGCGTCGGTGCCGTCGGGGTGCCGTACGGGTCGGTGCCGTAGGGGTGCCGTGCGGGTCGGTGCCGTAGGGGTGCCGTGCGGGTCGGTGCGGTACCGGTCGGTGCCGTGCGACGGGAGGAGCCGTGGTGGCCGAGGACGAGCGCCGGGTGCCGGCGGCCGTGGTGTTCGACGCGCTGGGCCTGGACTACGAGAAGGCGTTCGCCTCCTCCGGGGCGCACCGGGCGTCCCTGCGGTGGCTGCTGGAGCGGCTGGCGCCGGGCAGCCGGGTGCTGGACGTGGGCTGCGGGACGGGGCGGCCGACCGCGGCAGCCCTCGCGGACGCGGGGCACCGGGTGCTCGGTGTCGATGTGTCCCCGGTGATGGTGGAGTTGGCGGCCCGGCAGGTGCCGGGGGCCGAGTTCCGCCGGGCGGACATCCGTGAACTCCCGCTGGAGGACGGGGCGTTCGACGCGGCCTGTGCCTACTTCTCGCTGCTCCAGATGGACCGGGCCGAGCAGGAGGCCGTGGTGGGCCGGCTCGCGCGGGCGGTACGGCCCGGTGGGTTCGTGGTGCTGGCGACCGTGCCCGTCGACATCGAGGGCGCCGAGGGGCTCTTCATGGGGCAGCCGGTGCGGGTGACGAGCTTCGGCGCGGACGCGTTCAAGGACGTGGCGGTCCGGTCCGGGCTCGCCGTACTGGCGCAGGAGCACGCGGAGTTCGCGCCCGCGCATCCCGAGGCGGTACCGGAGCCGCATCTGTTCCTGCACTGCCGACGGCCCGCGCGGTAGCCTCTGGTCTTCCTCAAACCGCTTGGACCTCGGGGCCCTCGGCGGCGAGGATGATCAACATGACGGGAATCGCGGGTCTGAACAGGAAGCACAACCACGTACTGGTCATCCGGGACGCGGATGTGGTGGCGGCGGCGCTGCGCGAGGCGCTCGCGGAGGCGTCGCCCGAGGAGCGTCCGGGTCTGGAACGCGCCGTCGCGCTGGTCGAGTCGACCGCGACGGCCACCGAGGCCAAGCTGCGCGCCGACTGGACCCGCGCCCGGCTGGCCGCCGTCGGCTTCACGGGCGACCTCTCCTCGGTCGCGGCGACGAAGGCCCTGCGCCAGGCGGAGCCGAAGCTGAGCCTGCTGGCGGCGGTGCAGCTCCAGAAGGAGGCGCTGACCCAACCGGAATGACGGTGGGAAAGGCCGGGAGAGGGGTGCCATAAGGCACCCCTGGGGAAGTCATAAGATGCCCTTATGAGGTCATAGGCGGGACCCGTGTACCTACTTAGGTCTGCCTTAGCTTAGGCTTCCCGATCGAGTCGACTTTTTCACTCGAAGGGAACTGATCATGCCGCGCCCCCTGCGGGTAGCCATCGTCGGAGCCGGCCCCGCCGGGATCTACGCCGCCGACGCCCTGCTCAAGTCCGAGGTGGCCGCCGACCCCGGCGTGTCCATCGACCTCTTCGAGCGCATGCCCGCCCCCTTCGGTCTGATCCGCTACGGCGTCGCGCCGGACCACCCGCGCATCAAGGGCATCGTCACCGCACTGCACCAGGTCCTGGACAAGCCGCAGATCCGGCTGTTCGGCAACGTCGACTACCCGACGGACGTCAGCCTGGACGACCTGCGCGACTTCTACGACGCGGTGATCTTCTCCACCGGCGCCATGGCCGACCGCGCGCTGTCCATACCCGGCATCGAGCTGGACGGCTCCTACGGCGCCGCCGACTTCGTCTCCTGGTACGACGGCCACCCGGACGTGCCGCGCACCTGGCCCCTGGAGGCCGAGAAGGTCGCGGTGCTCGGCGTCGGCAACGTGGCCCTGGACGTGGCCCGCGTCCTCGCCAAGACCGCGGACGAGCTGCTGCCGACCGAGATCCCGCAGAACGTCTACGACGGTCTGAAGGCCAACAAGGCCGTGGAGATCCACGTCTTCGGCCGCCGGGGCCCGGCCCAGGCGAAGTTCAGCCCGATGGAGCTGCGCGAGCTGGACCACTCCCCCAACATCGAGGTCATCGTCGACCCCGAGGACATCGACTACGACGCCGGCTCGATCGAGACCCGGCGCGGCAACAAGCAGGCCGACATGGTCGCCAAGACCCTGGAGAACTGGGCGATCCGGGACGTCGGCGACCGCCCGCACAAATTGTTCCTGCACTTCTTCGAGTCCCCCGCGGAGATCCTCGGCGAGGACGGCAAGGTCGTCGGCCTGCGCACCGAGCGCACCGCCCTGGACGGCACCGGAAACGTCAAGGGCACCGGCGAGTTCAAGGACTGGGACGTCACCGCCGTCTACCGCGCGGTCGGCTACCTCTCCGAGAAGCTGCCCAAGCTGCCCTGGGACCTCGGCTCGGGCACCGTCCCGGACGAGGGCGGCCGGGTCATCGAGGAGGGCGGCACGCACCTCCAGTCCACCTACGTCACCGGCTGGATCCGGCGCGGCCCCGTCGGCCTCATCGGGCACACCAAGGGCGACGCCAACGAGACGGTGTCCCACCTGCTCGCGGACCACGCGGAGGGCCGGCTGCACACCCCCGCCTCGCCCGCGCCGGAGGCCGTGGACGCCTTCCTCGCCGAGCGCGGCGTCCGCTACACCACGTGGGAGGGCTGGCACCGGCTGGACGCCGCCGAGCGCGCCCTGGGCGAGCCGCAGGGCCGCGAGCGCGTGAAGATCGTCGAGCGCGAGGACATGCTGCGCGAGAGCGGCGCGTAAGCGCTCCGCGCATCTGGCCGGGGCTGAGCTCGAACGGGGCTGAGCCTCGGCCGTAGCTCGGGCCTCGGCCGCCGTGAGTGGGTGGCCGGTGGCGGAGTGCGGGTGCGGGCTCGTCGTGGCTGGTCGCGCAGTTCCCCGCGCCCCCGGGGGGAGCTGCCCTGCCGTCGGCCGAGAAGTCGACGTGCCCGAAAGACGCCCCAGCGCACACACCGGCGCGCGAAGCCCGGCACGCCGTGAACAACCCACGCGCTCCGGCGAAAAGCGACCCGCACGCCCTGGCGGAAGCGGCCCGCGCGCCGGGCGGGAAGCGACCCACGCGCCCCAGCCACAGCCGGGTCATGGGCGCCCCGCGCACCCCCAGGAGAGACACGCGCCGCGCGCGGGTACGGGGTCGTCTACGTTTCGCCGGGGCGAGCGGTGATACTGGGAGGCGCACCCGCCTCCATCAGCAGATTGGCTTATGTCGAACTCCGCCACCGACCGCGCCCCCGTCCCGCAGTCCGTCTGGGCGGCCCGCGGCCGTCACACCGGCCCCGCTCCCGAGGACGTCGTCCGCCGCACCCTGCGCCGGCACAAGGAGAGCGGGGACATCGACGACTTCGCCGAGCCCCCCGCCTCCGAGGACACCGCCGAGAGCGACGCGCTCCCCACGATCTTCGAGGCGCGCTGGCGGGTCGGCGGCACCGTGACCGTGCGGGCCCGCCTCACCCTCGTACCCCGGCAGAGCAAGCTCCAGGGGCACGAGTGGCGGCTCGTCGCGGAGGCCGAGCGGCCGTGGGACGAGGGCT
This sequence comes from Streptomyces murinus, assembly GCF_002154555.1. Classification (GTDB taxonomy): domain Bacteria; phylum Actinomycetota; class Actinomycetes; order Streptomycetales; family Streptomycetaceae; genus Streptomyces; species Streptomyces murinus. Next base: position 3,235 of record NZ_MUNF01000355.1, on the reverse strand, counting down.
GGCCCTCCCCCGCGACGCTGTTCTGGCCCGAGGGCGGCTCCGGCGACGATGGTTCCTGGGACCACCACCCCACGGTCGCCGGGGTGCGCTTCCGGCAGGTCAACGCGCTGCCCGCGGACGACAAGGAGATGCGCCGCCGGCTGCGGGAAGCGGCCCGTGAGGCCTGGTGCGTCAACCTGGTGGTGCACGAGGCGATGACCCCCGACGAGCAGGGCAAGCTGCCGCTCGCCCGGCTGCTGCCGCCCGCCCTGCGGCACCGCGTCGTGGAGCACCGTGCCGCCCCGCACCAGCTGCGCGGCGTCAACTGGGCGCTGAAGGCCCTCGGTGTCGAGGTGCCGCGCGGCGGCGCCGTGATCCTGCCTCCGGACCCGGCCCCGGAGGACTACGACGGCGAACCGCACCGGGTGCGCAGCGTCTTCCTGGACGGCTCCGAGCCCCCGGAACTCCTCGCCGCGCTGCGGCACTTCGTCGCCCTGCCGCGCCCGGCGCCGCAGGACGCGGCCGCGGCGCTGGCGGACCTCAGGGACAACTGGACCCTGATGACCCACCAGGAGGAGCTGGACCGGGAACGGCGTCTGGTCACCATGTACGCCGAGGCGCTGGAGGCCATGACGAAGTCCCGGGACCTGTACAAGCAGGCCGCCGAGCAGGCCCTGGAGGCGCTGGCCGCCTACCGTGACGTACCGGCGCCCGCCCTGCCGCAGCAGCGGCCCGCCGCCAAGGCGCCCGCCCCGCTCCAGCAGCTCACCCGGACCCTCGAGCGGCTGCGGTTCCCCGGTCTTCCCGGCCGGGCGAAGACGGCCCCGCAGGACACCGCCGACGGCGCGGAGCTGCCCTCCCCCGACCTGCCGTCGTAAGGCCCCCGTGCCGTACAAGGAGCCCCGATGGACACCACCACCCTGCTGCTGATCGTCGCCGCCGTCGTCGCCGCGGGCCTGGCCGCCGGTGCCGTCGTGCTGCTCGTACGCTGCTGCGGGCCGGGCTGCCCGCGGGGCCGCGCTGGGTGTTCTGGGGCGCGGTGGCGTATCTGCTGCTCCCGACCGATCTGCTGCCCGATCCCATCTACCTGGACGACATCGGCGTGCTGCTCCTCGCCCTGCGCAGCCTGCGCGCCGCCCGGCCACAGGCGCCGGAGACGCCCCGGCTGCCCTGAACCACCGCGGGTACCCGATCATGGTGCGATGCGAGCCGTGTTCACCGGGATCCCGGACGCCCCCGTCGCCCCGGACGTCGCCGTCGTCGTCGATGTGATGCGGGCCTTCACCGTGGCCGCGTCCGCGCTGCGGCGCGGTGCCGAGCGGATCGTGTTCGCCGAGACGCGGCGGGAGGCGCTGGCGCTCAAGGCCCGCAATCCGGGCCGGCTCGCCTTCCAGGACGGGGCGCCGGAGCCAGGCTTCGACCTCGCCAACTCGCCCGCGCGGCTGCGCTCGCTCGATGTACGCGGCCGCACGATCGTGCAGAAGACCACCGCCGGTACGGCCGGGGCGCTGGCCGTGGCGGACGCCGGTCTGGTGCTGTGCGCGAGCTTCCTGGTGGCCGGGGCGACCGCCGAGGTGCTGCGCCGGGCCGGGGCACCGGCGGTGACCTTCGTCGTCACCGGGGGCGACGGGCGGGCCGAGGAGGATCTGGCCTGCGCCGAGTACATCGCCGCCCGGGTGCGCGCCCCCGCCACCGATCCTGGGCCCTTTCTGGAGCGGGCCCGCCGCTCCGCCGCGGCGGCCGAGCTCGCGGAGGCGGTACGGCGGGGCTGGGCGGGGGTGCATCCGCAGGACGTGGAGCTGTGCCTGGAGGCGGACAGCGTGCCGTTCGCGATGGCGGCCGCCCGGGTGGACGGCCGCCTGGAACTGCGGGCGGTCGATCGGTCGCCGCTCCGGCTCAACTACCGCGACGACCTGGGGTGTTGATCCCGAGCAGGACGGCCAGCACCACCGCGAGCGCGCCGAGCGCGGCCACCGCAGCGGCCGTACCGGCGAGCCAGGGCGGGGCCAGGGTCGCCGCCCACAGCCGTGCCGGGTCCGGCAGCCCGAAGCGACCGCCGAGCACCTGTCCCGCGCCGAGCCCCGCCGTGACCGCGAGGGCTGCCGCCGCCGCGCCGAGCCGGGCGTGCGCCGCGCGCGCGGGCAGGGCGAGGCCCAGGAGCATGCACAGCGCGGAGGCGACGAGCGTGGCGCCGAGCAGCCCGTGGGAGAGCCCGGCCCAGTAGCGGGGCGCGTGGGCGGCTCCGCAGAGGAACACCAGCAGGGCGGCGACACGGACACCGGTCCCGGCCGGGGCATGCCGGGCGGCCTCCTTCTGCGGGGGCTCCTGAGCGGCGGGTTCCAGCCGGAGGAGCCTGAGCCGTGGGGCCCGGCGCGGCAGGGTCCCGGGCGGCCCAGGGTGCGCGGGCGAGGGGCCCCCGGCGACCGGCACTCCCCTGTCCGGTGCCGCGGGCGGGAGTTCCGGCACCGGCTGGTCCGTGTCCGCGGCCAGGCTGCCGATCAGCTCGGTCAGTTCGCCGACCGTCCGCCCGGTGGCCGCGGCCTGTACGGCGGTCTGCCGGCAGCGCGGCTCCAGGGGGGTGCGGTGCAGCAGCCGCAGCAGCATGCCGACCTCGTCCACGGGGCGCTGCCCGGCGGCGGCCCGGAGCACGGCGTCGGCGCCCGCGGGGGTCCGCGGGGGCCGGGTGAGCAGGGCCGCCAGTCGGGTGACGTCCGCGACCGAGCGGTCGAGGCCCGCCGAGCGGACCGCCTCGGCCAGGGTCCGCGTGTGCTCGGGGGCGCCCTCCAGCAGGGCGATGAGGCGGACGACGTCCTCCAGCGGGCGGGTGGTGACGGCCGTACGGACCAGGCCGAGCAGCGGATCGTCGTACCGGGCGTCCGCCCCGGGCACGGACCCCGACCCGGACCCGGGCGCGGCCTCGGGCACGGCATCGTGCGCGAACGCGACAGCGGCCTCGCGCGGAGCTCCGGACCCGGCACCGGGCGGCCGCTCCGTCCTGGACCCGGACGGCGGGGCGGAGCGCGTCAGGACCCGGACCGGCAGCGCGCGGGCACCGGCCGTGACCGGCGCGGGCCGTATGAGGGAGTCGTCGGAACAGGTGGACGAAGAGCGGGTGGTCATCTCGGCTCCAGTGCAGGAGTGCGGCCGCAGCTGACGCCCCCGACCGCGGCACGCGCAGTACGCAGTCCATTACTAGGAGCCGCTCCCCCGCGCCGCCACCCGGGTGAGGCACTGGTGTGAGCCCCCGCCGCCCCGG
>NZ_MUNF01000354.1 GCF_002154555.1 Streptomyces murinus | reverse complement strand
GGTCCTGGGCGCACGTCGGATGTGGTCATGAGGGCACTCCGATCTGAACTCATGGGAAGGAAGCGGGTGTCGGGGCGAAAGGCCCTCAGAAGTCGGCGGTGAGGGAGAGGTCGATCTCGTCGTCGCTCATCTGCGAGATCAACTCCAGCAGTCGGCTCTCCACCTCGGCGGCGAGCCGCCCCACCGTGGGATGCTCGAACAGGTCCCTGACCTGGAGCGGGCAGTCGAACGCGGTGCGCAGTCTGGAGGCGACGGCGACGGCGCGCAGGGAGTGGCCGCCCAGGGCGAAGAAGTCGTCGTGGACGCCGACCCGGGGCAGGTCGAGCACCTCGCACCAGATCTGTGCGACGACCGTCTCGGCCGGGCTGCGGGGCGCCACGAAGGTCCCCGCCTCGGGTGCCGCGGGCTCGGGCAGGGCGGCGGTGTCCAGCTTGCCCTGGACCGTCAGCGGCAGCGCGTCGAGCAGGACGAACGCCGACGGCACCAGATAGTGCGGCAGTTGGGCCCGGCAGTGCGTCTGGAGGATCTCCTGCGACAGCCCGTCGCCGACGACGTAGCCCACCAGGGCGGCCTCGCCGCGCAGGGTGCGGACGACGACCGCCGCGGCCCGTACCCCCGGGTGCCGGCGCAGTGCCGCCTCGGCCTCCTTGGGCTCGACGCGGAACCCGCGGATCTTCACCTGGTCGTCGTTGCGGCCGAGGAACTCCAGCTCGCCGGAGGGCAGTCGGCGTACGACGTCCCCGGTGCGGTAGAGCCGTCCGCCGAGCGCCCCGAACGGGTCGGGCTCGAACCGCTCGGCGGTCAGCGCCGGCCGCCCCAGATATCCACGAGCCAACTCATGCCCGCCGACGAGGAGTTCGCCGGGTACGCCCTCGGGGACGAGTTCGCCCAGCGCGTCGACCACATAGGTACGACGCCCGCCCAGGGGCCGGCCGATGGGGACCCGGCCGCCGCGGGCGCCGTCCACGGTGTGCGCGGTGGCCGAGATCACCGACTCGGTGGGCCCGTAGGTGTTGAGCACGGGCACGTGCGGCAGATGCGTGAACCACCGCTCCAGCGGATCGGCGGGCAGCGCCTCCCCGCCGGTCACCAGCAGCCGCAGCGAAGCGAGCCGCGGGGCGAGCCGGTCCAGGTGGGAGACCAGCTCCGCCCAGTAGGACGGGGTGAGTTCCATGACGGTGACCCGCTCGGCCGCGACCCGGGCGGCCAGCTCCTGCGGCGCCCAGATCTCGTCCGGGCGCACGATCACCGTGGCGCCGGTGCTCAGCGCGGGCAGGATCTGTTCCAGCGAGGCGTCGAACGACGTGGACGCGAAGGTGAGCACCCGGTCCTCGGCACTGAGCGCGAACCGCTCGCGGGCGGCGGCCACATGGGCGTCCAGGGCGTGGTGCTCGACCCCGACGGCCTTGGGGCGGCCGGTGGAGCCGGAGGTGAAGATGACGTAGGCGAGGTCGCTCGGGTCGGGGGTGTGCCGGGGGGCGTCGGCCGCGGTTCGGGGGTTGCAGGCCGTGGCTCGGGAGTCGTCGGCCGTGGCCCGAGAGCGGTCAGCCGTGGTCCGAGGGCGGTCGGGGGCGTGCGCCGGTCCGTCCGGCAGCGGTCGTACGTCCTCGACGGCTACGGCGCTCACCCCGAGCGCGGTGACCTTCCCGCCGGTGTGCGCGTCGGCCACGACGTGCCGTACCCCGGCCTCCTGGAGCATGTACAGCAGCCGGTCCTCGGGCAGCAGGGCGTCGAGCGGCACGTAGACACCGCCCGCCCGCCACACGGCGAGCATCGCGGCCACGGACCAGACACCTCGCCCGACGCACACCCCGACGGGGTCACCGGGGGCGACCCCCCGGGCGGTGAGGGTGGCGGCCAACCCACCGGTCAGGGCGTCCAGCCGGGCATAGTCGAGGCTCGTGCCCTCGCACACCACGGCGGGATCCGCGGGGCGGCCGGCCACCCGGAACGCCGGTGCGGGCAGCACCTCGCGCCCCGCCGTCGCCACCAGCAGGTCGCGCTCCCCCGCGGACAGCAGCGGTGCCGCGTCCACGCGGGTGCCGGGGTCGGCGAGGAAGGCTTCCAGCAGGCGTCCGACATGGCGGGCGAACCGGGTGGCGGTGGCCGGCTCGAACAGGTCGGCGGCGTACTCGATGTTGAGGGCGAACCCGTCGGGCCGCACCACGAAGGTGGCCGTGAGGTCGAACTTCGCGGATCCCCAAGGCAATTGGAAGTCACCGGTGTCGAGCCCCGGCAGCCCGGCGCCGCCGGTGGAGGCGTCCTGGACGTCCACCATCACCTGGAACAGGGGGTTGCGGGACAGATCGCGGGCGGGGCGCAGCCGCTCCACGACCCGCTCGAACGGCACCTCCTGGTGGTCGAAGGCGCCCAGCACCACCTCCCGCACCCGGTCCACGAGCCCGGTGAAGGTGGGCCGCCCGGACAGGTCCGTGCGCAGCACCACGGTGTTGACGAAGAAGCCGACCAGCGGCTCCAGTTCGAGGCGGCCGCGCCCGGCGACGGGCGTGCCCACGGGGACGTCGGTCTGTCCCGACCAGCGGGCCAGCACCGCCTGGGCGGCGGCCAGCAGCACCATGAACCGGGTCGCTCCACGCTCCCGGGCGAAGGCGTCCACCCGGTGCACCAACGCGGCGGGCAGATCGATCTCGACGGCGCCGCCGCGCCCGGTGAACGCGGCAGGACGGGGCCGGTCGGTGGGCAGCTCCAGGGCGGGCGTCTGTGCCAGCACCCGCTCCCAATAAGCGAGTTGCGGCTCCAGCGCCCCGCTCTCGGCACGTTCACGCTGCCACACGGCGAAGTCGCCGTACTGGACGGGCAGCGGCGGAAGGTGGACCTCCCGTCCCGCTCGGCGGGCCGCGTAGTGGTGGGCCAGCTCGTCCAGCAGGACGCCCTTGGACCAGCCATCGGTGACGGCGTGGTGCAGGGCGAGCAGGACCACATGGTCGTCGTCGGCCAGCTCCCACACCCCGGCCCGCAGCAGGGGCGGCCGGGCGAGGTCGAAGCGGCGGGTGGCGAGGGCCACGGCCCGCTGCCGTACGACGTCCAGGCGGGACTCCTCGTCCGGCCCCATCGGTGCCGCCTCCCAGTGCAGGGGCACACCCACCGGGTCGCACACCTGCTGCACCGGACGGCCGTCGGACTCGATCAGCGCCGTGCGCAGCACCTCGTGCCGGGCCACCAGATCGTCCAACGCCCGCTGCCAGGCGTCGCGTTCGAGTCCGCCGCGGACCCGCCAGCAGTACCACAGCAGATAGGAGTCGCCCCGGTCGGAGGTGCGGTCGAGGAACCACAGGCGCTCCTGCGCGAAGGACAGCGGCAGCGGGCGGGCGCGGTCCACGGGCACCACCTCGGTCGTGCCGGAGGTGCGGGCGCCGGCCACGCACGGGGCGAAGCCGCGTACGGTCGGGTGCTCGAAGACGGTGCGCAGCTCGATGTCCCGGCCGAGCCGCCCGGCGATCCTGGAGACCGCCATGGTGGCGAGCAGGGAGTGCCCGCCCAGGTCGAAGAAGCTGTCGTCGATGCCGATCCGCTCCAGGCCCAGTACATCGGCCCACACCTCGGCGACGATCCGCTCGGTCTCGTCGCGGGGCGCGGCGAAGGCGTCGTCGTCGGCCGGGCGGCCCCGGTCGGGGTCGGGCAGGGCGCCCCGGTCGAGCTTGCCGGAGACGCCGACCGGGAGGGCGTCCAGGGTGACGTAGTCGGAGGGGACGGCGTAGTGCGGCAGATAGCGGGCGCACCAGGCCCGCAGCTCCGCCCGGTCGGGTGCGGCGGGCGCGTCCGGGGCGGGTACGACATAGCCGGTGAGGGCCTGTCCGGTGGCGCGGTCCGGACGGACGGCGGCCGCGGCGACCAGCGGGCAGGCCCGCAACACCGCTTCCACCTCGCCGAGTTCGACACGGAAGCCCCGGATCTTGACCTGGTCGTCGCGGCGGCCGACGAACTCCAGCTCTCCCCCGGGCGTCCAGCGCACGAGGTCGCCGGTGCGGTAGAGGCGGCCGCCGGGCGGGCCGTACGGGTCGGGGACGAATCGGTCGGCGGTCAGCGCGGGCCGGTTGAGGTAGCCGCGCGCCAACTCGATGCCACCGATGAGGAGTTCACCCGACACCCCGACGGGCACCTGCTCGTCGTCCGCGTCCACCACGTACACCCGCCGGTCGCCGAGCGGCCGGCCGATGGGCACGCTGTCGATGGGCGGCTCCTCGGCGTCGTAGGTGGTGGCGGTGACGGTGGTCTCGGTGGGCCCGTAGGCGTTGCAGACCCGCACCCAGGGCACGGCGGCCCGCCAGACGGCCAGGGTGTCGGCCGGTACCGCCTCGCCGCCGAGGACCAGCAGCCGCAGCGGCGCGAGGGCGGCGGCCAGCCGCCGGTCGAGGGAGAGGGCCAGCTCGGACCAGTAGGTGGGCGGCACATTGACCACGGTCAGTTCGTGCCGCTGGACGATCTCCGGCACCTGGGTGGGCAGCCAGGGCTCCTCGGGGCGCATGACGACGGTGGCGCCGGAGGTGAGGGCGGGCAGCACCTGGTCGAGGGAGGCGTCGAAGGAGAAGGAGGCGAAGGCCAGCACCCGGTCGGCGGCGGTGATGCCGAGGCGCTGCCGTGCGGCGGCCACGTGCGAGGCGAGCGCGGCGTGTTCGACACCGACCGCCTTGGGGCGTCCCGTGGACCCGGACGTGAAGATGACATGGGCGAGTTGGCGGGGGTCGGGCCGGTGGCGGGGCCCGTCCGGGTCCGGGGTGACGGCGGTGACGTCGACGGCGACGGGCGCGAGCGGGGCGGCGGTCACGGCGGTCGCCGGTGCGGTGAGGACGCAGGACAGCTGAGCCTCCTCGGCCATGAACGCGAGCCGCTGCGCGGGCAGTTCGGGGTCGAGCGGTACGTACACCCCACCGGCCCGCCAGATCCCCTCGATGGCGGCCACCGACCACAGACCGCGGCGCAGTACGACACCCACCGGGCTGCCGGCGGTGACTCCGGCGGCACGCAACGCGACGGCGAGTCCGCCGGACATGGCGTCGAGTTCCGCGTACGTGGCGCTGTCGTCGCCGCAGCGCAGCGCGAGCGCGTCGGGCCGCCCGGAGAAGGCGACCGGCTGCGCGGGTGCCGCGGGCCGGTCGGGGGCGTGGTGCCAGTCGCTCCTGGGCCGCGCGGGCGCACCGGGCCCGGCGGCCAGGGCGCGCGCCAAATCATTTACGGGGGCGGCGGGTTGGGCGATGACGGCCCGCAGCAGGGCGACGTACGCCGTCCCGAACGCACGCATCGTGGTGGCGTCGAACAGGGCGGTGGCGTACTGGAGGATGGCGGCGATGCTGCCGTCCGTGCGCAGGGTCAGGTCCAGGAAGACGTCCAACGGGGTCTCGGTCAGCGGCGGTTCGACGAGCGCCACGTCCAGGTCCGCCATCCGCACCGGCCGGATCGGGGAGTTGAGCAGGGTGAACGACGCCTGGGCGAGCGGGTGCCGGGACAGGTCCCGGGATCCGCCGAGCGCGCCGACCACGAGGTCGAAGGGCGCCTCGGCATGCGACAGATCGGCCGGCACCCGGCGCCGTACCCGCTCCAGCAGGGTGTCGAAGCCGGGCCGTCCGGACAGGTCCGTACGCAGCACGACGGTGTTCACCAGCGGGCCGATCAGCTCGGCGGCACCGCGCTGGGCCCGGTCGGCGAGCGTGCTGCACACGGCGACGTCGGTACGGCCCGACCAGTGGCCGAGCAGCGCCTGGTAGGCGGTGAGCAGCACCATGTACCGGGTGACGCGGCGGGAGCGCGCCAGGCCGTCCACGGCGGCGACCAGTTCGGCGGGCAGGTCGAAGCGGACGACGTCACCGGAGCCGTCCCAGACCCGGGGCCGGGGCCGGTCGGTGGGCAGTTCCAGCGGGGTCAGCCCGGTCAGCCGCTCCCGCCAGTGCCCGAGCAGCCGTTCCAGCCGGGCGCCGGAGAGCCGTTCGGCCTGGGTGCGGGCGAGTTCGGCGTACTGCACGGCGGGCGGCTGGACCTCCTCGCCCCGGTATCCGGCGGCCAGTTCCTCCAGCAGTACGCCCCAGGACCACCCGTCCACGGCGATGTGGTGGACCTCGACCAGCAGCAGATGCTCGTCCTCAGCGACGCGGGCGAGGGTGGCGCGGATCGGGTGCTCTTCGGCGAGGTCGACGGGGCGGCCCAGGCAGCGGGCGTACAGCTCTTCGGGGCCGTCCGCCGTGACCCGGCGCAGCGGGCATCCGGCGGGCGCGTCCACGACCGGCACCGGCTCCCCGTCCACGGCGGTGAACCGCGTCCGCAGCACCTCGTGCCGGGCCACGATCCCGTCCAACGACCGCTCCAGCCGGTCGGCATCGAGGCGCCCCCGCAGCCGCAGCACCAACGGCAGCATCGACCCGCTGGAGGACCCCGCCAGCTGGTCCATGAACCACAGCCGGCGCTGCGCGAAGGACGCCGCCCGGGCGTCCACGTCGTTCGGCGCCCCCGCAGGGGCCGGGCCTGTTGTCACTGTCGCCTCCCAGCCGTCTTTTCCCAGCAGCCTGCCGCCACCGGCGGACACTCCCCAGGGAAGAAGACGCAGCGGTGTGAGCAGAGTCGGCTGCGGTTCTGGGGGCGGGGGCGGACTCGGGTCGCCGGGGCCGGGACGGCCGGCTCAGTGACGTCGGGCCTTGCTGATGCCTTCGGCGATCGCCGGCTTGTCGAGATAGCGGTGGACGTCGTGGGCGTTGAGCTTGCCGTTGTCGACCCTGACGTCCGTGACGCCGACCGCCAGGTGCGACAGGCCCCTGCCCTTGCTCACCGGATCGTTGGCCGCGTACAGGTTGGTCCACTCCACCCCGGCGGGGACGGACAGCGGGCTACCGGCCGTGTGGATGCCCTTGCGCACCGCGAGCCAGCCCAGCGGCGATCCGCAGGTGATCAGCGACGCCACCCCGGGGCCGCCGTCCGCCGCGGGCGGAACCTCGCCGCGGGTGAGCATGTCGTAGAACACGACGGTGCCCAGCGAGTGTGCGATGACCATCCGGGCACCCGTGGTGACCAGTGCCTCCCGGATCAGGGCGCGGACCGCGGCCGCCGTTTCCTCATGGCGCAGGTAGCCGTGGGCTTCCCGGACCAGCCACAGCAGACGGTCGGTCACCCCCTTGCCCGCCACCCGGTCCACGGCCTGCGCCCGCCGGAGGATCCGCGGGGTGAGCCGGCCCGCACCCAGAGTCCGGCCGGCCGTCGGGGAGTCCTGCTCCTTGGCCACCGCGGAGGGCGCGTAAGCGGCCAGGGCCTCCAGGATGAAGGCCTCTTCCGCTGCGTCCACGGGCACGTCGTCGGCCGCACGAGCGGCGTCCGGGCCCAGCCGCATGTACCGAGTGGCCGTCTTCGGATACACACCTTGATACGACGGGACGGTGAGGCCGACCGGACCGGCCACCTCGGCGAGCCCCGAGCAGGCCAGCCCGTCGTCCACCGACTCCTGCCAGCTCCTGCTCAGTGCCTCCGTCGTGGCCGAAGCCCCCTGCCGGATGCCGTGCACCCCGACGATCTGCAGTGCCCCCATCGTTCCCCCTCCTCGTCCGCCGCCAGGGCCTCGGCCCCGGGCCGATCGTAGCCGCGGGCGGCGGGCCGTCCGCTCCGGATAGGCTGACCGAGCCGTGCGCCGCACCTCGCGTACGGAGCAGGGGGAGAGCTGTGGACGCGCATGAGCCGGCGGGAATCGTCCGGCGGCGACTGATCGTGGTCGCGCCGGACGGTTACAAGGACAGCCCCCCGGGGTTCGACGAGGCCATCGACGCCCAGGTAGCGCGGATCACGGGATGGCTGGCGGACCCGGAGATCGAGGACGCCCGCCGCTTCGAGGTGACCCGGGCACCGTCGGTGCGTACGGTCGGCGAACTGCGCGACTTTCTGCGCGAGGAGAATCTGGCCGCGGCCAAGTACCGGGAAGCCGTCGTGGTCTACATCACCGGCCACGGCGTGCGCCGGGTCGCGCCCCGCCACTTCCTGACGCTCGCCGAGACCGATCCGGATCGCCTGTTCGCCACGGCGTTCCCGACGAGCGAACTCATCACCGCAGTGCTCGACAGCTGGTCCGAGCATGTGCTGGTCCTCGTCGACTCCTGCTTCTCCGGCACCCTGCGCACGGAGCTGACCAGCCTGCTCGAAGCGCTGTCCACGGAGCGCCACGGGTTCGACGGAGCGGCCGTGGTCACCGCCGGCAATCACGAGGAGCAGCCCCTGGTCGGTTCGTTCACCGAGCGCGTGGCGCTGGCGTGCGAGCGCATGCGCGACGAGACGGCCGGGTACACCGCCCCGTATCTCTCCTTCCAGGAGTGGGAGCAGCTCCTGGACGAGGTCGGATGGGACGACCGGGGCGTCGAGAAGGACCTGGTCCGTGCCGAGTGGATCGTCCCGCATTCGCGCAGGCGGTTCCCCAGTGCCTGTCTGCCCAACCCCCGCTACCGGCCGCCCGTCGGCACAGCCCGCCCGGCACTGCGCCAACTGGCCCTGACGCGGTCCGCGGACATCGGCACGAACCCCGATGCCCTGGACGAGTTCTGGCTGGAGCGTGCTTCGGGGCGGGCGGCCGCCGACGACCCGGGCTGGTACTTCAGCGGCCGGGCCGAGCTGATGAGCCGCCTGGTCGGGTTCCTGCGCGCGGGCGAGGGGGTCCTCGTCGTCACGGGCGCGGCCGGCTCCGGCAAGTCCGCGCTGCTGGCCCGTCTGGTGACCCTCTCCGACCCCGGGTTCGCCGCGGATCCCTCGTACACGGCCATGGTGGCGGGGATTCCCGAACGGCTGCGGCCGGATGTCGGGGCGGTGGACGTCGCGGTGCTGGCCCGCAACAAGTCCGCGGGGGCGGTCGTCCAGGATCTCGTCATCAGCCTCGGCCCCGGGCGCCAGGAGCCGTTGCCCGGACAGGCAGCGGATCTGCCGCTGCGGGCGCTGCTGCGGCAGGTGCAAAGACGGACCGACGCCGCCGAGGGGCCGGTCACCGTGGTCATCGACGCGCTGGACGAAGCCAGTGACCCCCTCGCCGTCTTCAACGACGTCGTCCTGCCCCTCGCCCGCCTCCGCGGTCCGGGCGGGGCCCGTCTCGTCCGTCTCCTCCTCGGTGTCCGCAGCTCCCCGGACGTGGCACACCCGTCGGGTGGGTCCCTGCTCGACGAGCGCGCGGACCATTTGCTGCTGCGGTTGACCGAGGCGCTGAAGGACGAGGGCCTGCTGCCCGGGGTGCTGCGCAGCGACGGTCCCGACTGCGCCGACGACATCGCGGCCTACGCCGCCACCCTGCTGCTCGCACCGGCCGACAGCCCCTACCGCGGCGCGTCGGAGGCGGCCGCCGAAGCCGCCACGATCATCGCGGACGCGGTCGCACCGTCCTTCCTGGACGCGCGGATCGCCGCCGACCAGCTGCGACGGGCCGAGACCCGCCAGGAGATGGCCGAGGACGGGTGGCTGGAACGTCTCGCCGACGGGACCACCGGGCTGCTCCGTGAGGACGTCACGGCCGTCTCGCTGAGCACCGGCGTCCCGGACACCCTGCTGGTCGCCGCGCTGCGCGCGACCGCGTTCGCGCCGGGCGCCGGTCTTCCCTGGGCGGATGTCTGGCCGGCCGTCACCGCCGCCCTGGCCGGGCCGGGCAATGGATACGGTCACGGCACCAAGGCCGTCGACCACGCCCTGCGGACCCTCCGCCACAGCCGCCTCACCGGTTACCTGGCCATCGCCGAGGAGGATGCCCGCACGGTCTACCGTCCGGTCCACCAGCGGCTGACCGACCTCCTGCTCACCAACCATGAGCTGCTGCTGCCCCGGTCGCCGGTCCCGCCCGGTCCTCCACGGCAGGGACCGACCCGGGCGGAGCGGTTCACCGCGGCCCATGCCTCGATCGCCGCCGAGCTGGCCGCTCTGGTCCGGCGGTCCCGGGCCCGGCACCCGCACCCGTACGTCCGCAGGCATTTCCTCCACCACGCGGCCCTCGGGGAGATGCTGAACGATGCCGACGTACCGCTGGAACTGCTGGCCCAGGAGACCTCCGGCACGCTGCGGTCCCGCCTCGGGCTGCCGCTTCCGGCGGCGGACCCGCGGCGCCGGATGCTCACGGCGGCGGCGGTGGTCGAGCCCTACCTCGACGAGAGCGTGGACCCGGCCTCGCGCCTGGGCAGCATCACCTTCCAGCGGGGCGTGCGGGGCGAGCCGTGGGAGGCGCCGGCGGGCCTGCCGGCCGCTCTTGCCTGGGGCCGGTGGTCGGCGCGCGTGAACGTTCTCGCCCCGACGAAGGGGGAGACGAGAAGCCTGCACGTCCTGCCCACGCTGGACGGGCGGGCACTGATCGCGGTGCTGTCGGAGACCGGGTCCGTGCGGATCTGGGACGCGGCGACCGGCCGCCTGGTGTCCGAGCTCGGCGACACCCGCTCCCCCGTCCGTGGCCTGTGCACCATCCGGGCGACCGGGGGCCGGACGTTCCTCGTCACCTGGCACAGGAGGGGCGTGACCCTGTACGACCCCGGCTCGGGCCAGCCCATCACCGCCCTCTCCCTGCCGGCCGTCAACGATGTGCACGTCCTGGAGGACGGCGCCGCGCGCTGGAAGCTGTTCGTCATCACGGCACAGAGCGCCTTCGTGTGGCGGCCGAACGCTCATGGCGTCGACGAGGGCCGCGTCGTCGAGGCCGAGGGTTTTCCGGGGTCGGGCCTTGTCTTCCGCCGCAGCACGTCGGCCGTGGTGCGGCGGGCGAGCGGACACGCGCTCGTGGCCTTCCCCACGCCGGAGGGCATCCGCCTCTGGGACCCGTTCTCGGGCTTGACCCCGCATCCGCCGTTCGGGGGCGACCGAGCGCACGTGGCCCTCGCCGTGTCCAGACCCGGGAAGGACGACCTGCTCATAGCACAGACGGGATCACCTGTCCGATGGCGGCTCTGGGACCCCTTCCGGGGTGAACCCGCTCCGTATCCCGCGCTCCCGGGGCGCCCCCGGGTGACGCTGCCCGGTGGCACGGCGATGGCCTACACCCGGCTCAACCGCATCGTCGTGCGGGACATCGACAGCGGCCGGGAGAACTCCTTCGATGCCGACCTCCCGTCCATCGATGCCCTCGCCGTCCTGGACGACCCGAATGGCCAACGTGTCGTCTCCGCCGGTCCCCAGGGGATCAGGCTGTGGCAACCCGGCCACGGGGCAGCGCTGAACGGGGGCGACCTGATGGAGACGTTGTACAGAGCGCCGCTCGGGCGCGGGGAGGCGTGGCCGCTGTGCAGGACGCAATGCCCGGGCCTCGGCGGAGCCGGTGATGTCCTCGTGGTCGGCACGCTCGTCGGACTGGAAGTCCACGACGCCCTGACGGGGCGGCTGGTGAAGCGGTTGGACACCGGGCGTGTCAGGAAGGTCGAGCCGGTCCCGTCGCCTCCCGGCAGCGCGTACGTCGTGGTCGAGGATCACGGCTCCTGGTCGGTCTGGGACCTGGTGTCCGGCACGGAGGTGCATCCCGCGCACGAGACCGGCCCTGCCGCCGGACGGTCCTGCGTCGTCACGACGACGGCCGGCGTGCCGATGCTGGTCCGGCTGGAGGGCCGAGCAGACCTCAGGGCTGTGGTGTGGGATCCGGTCGACGGCGCCGAGACCGCCGCCCTGCCCAGACCGGCCACCGAGCAGCCGCGCTTCCTGGCACCCCTTCCCGTGCGGGAGTCGGGCACCACCCTGATCGCCGTGGTGGGCATGGCCGGCATCGATCTCGTCGACCTGTTCTCCGGTCGCGTCGTCACCACGCTGAGACAGCCTGCCCGCCGCCGGTCGCTGGTCCGGCACGTGTGCGCTTTCCGCAGCCACCACGGGGTATTGCTGGTCGCGACCACATCGACCGAGATCTTCGTCTGGGACACGGCCGACGGCTCCCTTCTCGCCCACTGGAGAGCTTCCGACACCCTGGCCCTGGCCGCGGTGCCCCTCTCGGACGGCCGGGCGCTGATCGCCTCCGCGAGCCCGAGCGGTGTCCGCCTCCGGGACCCGCTGACCGGCGAACTCCGCCACACCCTCCTCACCGGCGCCCCGGTCCACGCACTGGCCGTCGGCACCGTCGCGTCGGGCCCCGCCCTGCACATCCTCGGCCCGGCGGGACTGGCGACGCTCCTGCTGGACGAGCGGCTGCTGTGACGGAGGGCCGCAACGGCCGCACCGCGCTGTACCGCCCCGGCACAGCGCGGCGCGAGCGCGATCAGCCCTGCTCGACCAGCGCCGCCACCCCGTCCAGCAGCCGCTGGAGTCCGAACTCGAAGAGGGCGTCCAGGTCGAGGTCGTAGCCCGCTGCGGCGAGGCGGGAGAGGGCGGGGAAGCGGCCGGTGGCCAGGATGTCGAGGAGTTCGGGTTCCTGGGTGTCCATCCACTGCTCGCTGTCGAGGCCGCTGTACGCCTCGGCCTCCCGTTCCGACTCCAGGTTCACGGCGATGCCGCGGGCGTAGTTGAGCAGCATCAGATGCGCGGTGAAGGCGGTTTGCAGGTCGAGGCCGCGGGAGTGCAGGACGGAGAGCATCCACTCGCTGTACGGCAGGGCCGAGGCCACCATCTGGGGGCGGGTCACCGACAGGGCCGGCGCGAGCCACGGGTGGCGGCGGAACTGGCCCCACAGCCGCCGGGCGGCCAGCTCGGTCGCCGCGCGCCAGTCCTGCGGCGGGTCGGCGGGCAGCGGGTCCCGTGCGATGACCGTGTCCAGCATCCTCGTCAGCAGGTCGTCCTTGTCGGCGACGTGCCGGTACAACGACATGGTCGCCACGCCGAGTTCGGCGGCCACCCGGCGCATCGAGACCGCCGCCAGCCCCTCCGCGTCGGCGACCTCGATCGCGGCGGCGACGATCCGGTCGAGCGTGAGCGCCGACGGGGCCGGTGGCGCGTCGGCGGACCGGGCGCCGCGCCGGGCGGCGGCAGCGGGGCGAGCGG
>NZ_MUNF01000353.1 GCF_002154555.1 Streptomyces murinus | reverse complement strand
ACACCGGAAAGCACCCTCGCCGAGCGGGGCGAGGGTGCTTTCCGGTGTACCGGCTACAGGGGGTCGGCCTAGGGCCTGTCTGACAATTCCCGTCTGCCGCGCGACGCCATGCACGCACTCTCGCGGCACCGGGCGCAGACCCAAGTACGTCCAGTACGAGGGCCTACGCCCGGCACCCCGAGAGCACGCACCTGACGCCGCGCGGCCGCCCTCCGGGCGACGACGGGAATTGTCAGACAGGCCCTAGTACCAGTGGTTGGCCTGCCAGAAGGCCCAGGCCTTGGCGGGGCTGCCGTAGCGGGAGTTCATGTAGTCCAGGCCCCACTTGATCTGGGTGGCCGGGTTGGTCTTCCAGTCGGCGCCCGCGGACGCCATCTTCGAGCCCGGCAGCGCCTGGACCAGGCCGTAGGCGCCGGAGGAGGCGTTGGTGGCGCTCGGGTTCCAGCCGCTCTCGCGCTGGACGATCTGGCTGAACGCGTTGAACTGCGCGGCGTCCGGGATCATCTTGTGCGCGATCGCCTGAGCCGAGGAGGCCGAGGCCGGGGCGGCGGCCTGGGCGGGGGCGGCGGACAGCGCCATACCGGCGGTGGCGGCGGCCACGGCGGCGGCGGTGAGGGCCTTCTTCGGGGAAGCGATGCGGCGGATGACGGACACGGAGCACCTCTTGCGTCGGGGACGGGGGATCACCGGCCCGAACCCCTGGGGGCCCGTGGTGCCTGGCGACGCCGACCAGATAAGCAGCCCGGAAATCCGTCCGCAATCACCCCTTTTACTAGTTGTGGCCGGATGGGGCGGGAATGGGCGTTCTGTGGCGCAGCTCTCAAACCGCAGGTCGGCGGGGGTGTGCGACGGAACGTATCGGACATAACTCTCTACGATCCCGCCTCGTAGGTGAGCTGCGTCATGTGGGCCGCTTCACCGGCCCGCTCACCGCGTGGGTACGGCCCCTCACGCCCCGGGGCCGTCGAAGGTGACCGGCGTCTCGAACGCGGCCCGCCGGGTGGCCCGGCGCAGCGCGCGCAGCACCGCGGGGCCGAGGGCGCAGGTCAGCACCACCGTGCACAGGGCCCGGCCCAGGTCCCAGCCGAGGGAGGTGGCCAGGCAGTAGGCGACGAAGCGGGCCAGATTGGCGGCGACCGAGGCGCCCGGGTGGAAGGAGATGCCCGAGGCGCCGGCGCCCATGAAGGGCCAGCCGGCCAGGTTCATGACCGTGCCGTAGGCGAGGGAGGCGAGGAAGCCGTACCCGGCCAGGAGCAGCAGCTCGGCCCGGCCGCGCAGCCGCACCGGGCCCGGCAGCAGTCCCGCGCCCATCGCGAACCAGCCCATCGACAGCATCTGGAACGGCAGCCAGGGGCCGACGCCACCGGTCAGCAGCGCGGACGCGAACATCGTGACCGAGCCCAGCGCGAAGCCGAAGCCGGGGCCCAGGACGCGGCCGCTGAGCACCAGCAGGAAGAACATCGGCTCGATCCCGGCGGTGCCCGCGCCGATCGGGCGCAGCGCGGCACCGGTGGCGGCGAGCACGCCCAGCATCGCGACCGCCTTCGGGCCGAGGTCCGACTCCGAGATCGTCGCCGCGACCACCGCCACGAGCAGGATCAGCAGACCGGCGAACAGCCAGGGGGCGTCCTGGGCGTGCGCGCTGAGCCGGGAGGTGGGCGGCGCGAGGAAGGGCCAGCCGAAGGCGATCACACCGACGGCGGTGGCGAGGACGAGGGCGGCGACGGAGCGGGGGCCGAGCCGGACGGCGCGGACGCGTTTGGGCGCGGCGGTGGGTGTGGCGGCGGCCACGGTGGTGGGTGCGGGCGGGGTCGTCATCCCAGGGCCTCCTGGACCTGGGACACGGTCAGCCACCGCTGGGGGGCGAGGATCTTGGTCACCTGAGGGGCGAAGGAGGGGGAGGACACCACGATCTCCGCCATCGGGCCGTCCGCGATCATCTCGCCCTCGGCCAGCAGCACCACCCGGTGGGCGATCTCCGCCGCCAGCTCCACGTCGTGCGTGGCCAGGACGATCGCATGCCCCTCGGCGGCGAGTTCGCGCAGCGCGGTGACCAGGCGGGCCTTCGCGGCGTAGTCCAGGCCGCGGGTCGGCTCGTCCAGGAGGAGCAGGGGCGGGCGGGCGGTCAGTACGACGGCCAGCGCGAGGGCGAGGCACTGGCCCTCGGAGAGGTCGCGGGGGTGGGTGCCGTCGGCGATCCCGGGGAGGAGTCGGTCCAGCAGGGCGCGGCAGGTGCCGGGGTCCGCCTCGGCGTCCTGGTCGGCGGCGGCGCACTCCGTGGCCACGGTGTCGGCGTAGAGGAGGTCCCTCGGTTCCTGGGGGACCAGGCCGACATGGCGGATCAGATCGCGGGGCGGGGTGCGGTGGGGGGTCCGGCCGCCGACGGTCACCGTGCCGGTGGTGGGTTCGAGGAGGCCGACGAAGGTGTTGAGGAGGGTGGATTTGCCGGCGCCGTTGCGGCCC